>NZ_JAMYTN010000014.1:0-157203 GCF_040322455.1 Mesorhizobium sp. M0139 | reverse complement strand
CCACCCCCACCCCCCTTAGCGTCGGGTGCTTGTTTTTTTTTAAAAGAAACATCCTGACCACCCCCATTCCTCTGCGCGCCGCCCGCCACCTCTCCCCCGATCGACGGGGGAGAGGAAAGGCGCGAAGTTATGCGGGCTGGCTCCCTTCCTCTCCCTCCGGAGGGGGGAGAGGTGGCGCCGGGAAGCGGCGACGGAGTGGGGGAAGGCGCTGGTCAAACCCGCAGTCGCCGCAAGAATGGCACTACCCTGCGAGCCAGAAAACTTGGACAAGGTGACAATCAGGCCGAAGCTCTGCTTTGGCTTGAGTTGAAAGCCCGCAAACTTGGCGGCTACAAATTCACGCGACAGTTCTCTATCCGACCATACTTTGCAGACTTCGCCTGCCGCGAAAAATGGCTTGTCGTGGAAATCGACGGCCATCAACACGCCGACAGCTCCTATGACTGTCGCCGTGACGATTTCATGCGCGCGCAAGGCTATTCGATCCTGCGTGTTTGGAACCATGACGTCCTGAACCATCGCACTTCCGTCTGCGAAACCATCCTTGCCGCGCTTGATGGCAGGTTGGCCGAGAACGTCGCTGCGGCCGATCTCCGCTTTGTTTTCACCCCCGCCCATTCGATTCAATCTCTTAAAAAACGGACCTATCTCTCATGAAATCTCATGTAAAAGCGGTTGTCATTGGCGGCGGCGTCGTTGGCTGCTCGGTGCTCTACCATCTGGCCAAGGCCGGCTGGACCGACATCATGCTGATCGAGCGGTCCGAGCTCACCTCCGGCTCGTCCTGGCACGCAGCCGGCGGCTTCCACACGCTGAACGGCGATCCCAACGTCGCCAAACTGCAGGCCTATACGGTGCAGCTCTACAAGGAGATCGAGGAAATCTCCGGCCAGTCCTGCTCGCTGCATCTGACCGGCGGCGTGATGATGGCCGATACGCCCGAGCGCATGGATTTTCTGCGCCTGGCCCACGCCAAGGGCCGCTATCTCGGCATGGACACCGAGCTGATCACGCCCTCCGAAGCCAAGGCGATGTTCCCGCTGATGGACGAGACCAATTTCGTCGGCGCCATGTGGGATCCGGTCGAAGGCCATCTCGATCCCTCCGGCACGACGATCGCCTACTCCAAGGCGGCCAAGAAGCTGGGCGCCGAGATCGTGCTGCGCAACCGCGTCGTCGACTTGACGCAGGAAGTTGACGGCACCTGGAACGTCGTCACCGAACAGGGCACCGTCCACGCCGAGCATGTCGTCAACTGCGGCGGCCTGTGGGCGCGCGAGATCGGCCGCATGGTCGGCGTCGAACTGCCGGTGCTGGCCATGGAGCACATGTACCTGCTCACCGAGCCGATGCCCGAGGTCGAGGAATTCAACAAATCGACCGGCCGCGAGATGATCGGCGTGCTCGACTTCAAGGGCGAGATCTACACCCGCCAAGAGCGCAACGGCATCCTGCTCGGCACCTATGAAAAAGCCTGCAAACCCTGGTCGCCGGTCAATACGCCGTGGGATTTCGGCCATGAACTGCTGCCGCCCGACCTCGACCGCATCGCGCCGTCGCTGGAGATCGGCTTCAAGCATTTCCCCGGCATCGAGAAAGCCGGCATCAAGCAGATCATCAACGGCCCCTTCACCTTCGCGCTCGACGGAAATCCGCTGGTCGGGCCGGTGCAGGGCCTGACCAATTTCTGGTGCGCCTGCGCCGTCATGGCCGGCTTCAGCCAGGGCGGCGGCGTCGGCCTCGCGCTGTCCAACTGGATGGTGCATGGCGATCCCGGCTTCGACGTCTGGGGCATGGATGTCGCCCGCTTCGGCGAGTGGGCCGGCCTGCGCTACACCAACGCAAAGGTGCGCGAAAACTATTCGCGCCGCTTCTCCATCCGCTTCCCCAATGAAGAGCTGCCGGCTGCGCGCCCTGCACAAACCACCCCGCTCTATGACACGATGCTCGCCAACAACGCCGTCATGGGCGATAGCTGGGGCCTGGAGACCCCGCTGTGGTTCGCGCCGAAGGGCAAGGAGCCGAAGGACGTCGTCTCCTTCCACCGCTCCAACGATTTCGGTCCTATCGGCGAGGAAGTGCGCGCCACGCGCGAACGCGTCGGCGTCACCGAAATCGCCAACTTCGCCAAATACGAAGTGTCGGGACCTGCGGCTGAGGATTTCCTCAACCGGCTGATGACCAACCGCATGCCGAAGACCGGCCGCATCGTGCTGACGCCGATGATCAACGAGTTCGGCAAGCTGATCGGCGACTTCACCATCGCCAAGGCAGGCGAAGACAGATTTATGATCTGGGGCTCTTCCGCCGCGCAGAAATACCACATGCGCTGGTTCGAAAAGCACCTGCCGAAGGATGGTTCGGTGCGCATCCACCGCTTCGATCAGACGCTCGTCGGCCTGTCGATCGCCGGGCCGAAATCGCGCGACCTCTTGCAGAAGCTGGTCGATGTCGACATCTCGACCAAGGCGTTTCGCTTCATGGATTTCCGCGAAATGGCGGTCGGGGGCGCGCCCTGCATGGTCAACCGCATCACCTATACCGGTGATCTCGGCTATGAAATCTGGATGGCGCCGGCCTATGAGCGCCTGGTCTACAAGGCGATCAAGGACGCCGGCGAGGAGTTCGGCCTCGTCGATTTCGGCATGCGCGCTTTGCTCTCCATGCGCCTGGAGAAGAACTTCCCGACCTGGTACCGCGAGCTGCGGCCGATCTACGGCCCGTTCGAAGGCGGGATGGACCGCTTCATCAAGCTGGAGAAGAACGACTTCATCGGCCGCGAGGCCGCCGCCAAGGAACAGGCGGAAGGACCGAAACTGCGCCGTGTCTCCTTCATCATCGATGCGGCCGACGCCGATGTCATGGGCGACGAGCCGATCTGGGCCAAGGTCGGCAAGGACTATGGCACGGTGGAAAAGCCGCATGGCTATGGCGCGCCGCGCTTCGACATGGCGGGCAAGGAAGTGCGTGGCTCGAAGGCTGCCGAAGGCGCTTCCGCCGTGCGCGGCATCGTCGACCGCGACTGGCGCGTGGTCGGCTGGGTCACCTCGGGCGGTTATGCGCACTATGTGCAGAAGTCGATGGCGCAGGGCTATGTGCCGGCGGCACTCGCCGAGGACGAAAGTGCCGGACTGTTCGAGATCGAGATCCTCGGCCACCGGCGTCCGGCGCGCATCAATGTCGAGGCGCCCTTCGACCCCAGCGGCGAGAAGATGCGGACCTGAAAAGGCGACAGGGAGCGTGAGATCGTGTAAGGGGCCTTCGGCAGTTGGCCGCAGGCATTTTCCCTCGATGAGAAGACGATCCCCTTGCAGTATCTAGAGAAATGGACGGACTGGCTCGGCGAAGGCAAGGTCGGTCCCTTCAACGCCGCACTGGTCTGCGTCGCGGTCTATTGCGTCGTCCAGATCGTGGTGATGGCGCTGCTGTCCCATGTCGTAGGAACCGGTGTCGGCGTCGACGATTCCGAACAGCTGATGTACATGCACTACCTCTGGGCTGGCTATGGCGGCTCGCAGCCGCCGCTCTACACCTGGCTTGCCCGCCTCGTCGCCGCCGTGGTCGGAACGAACATCCTGGCGCTCAAGATCGTGAAGTACCTGCTGATCGGAGCGGCGCTGGCGTCGGTTTTCATCGCTGTCCGCCGCCTGGGCTATTCCAGCCGCGCTGGCGCCGCCGCATTGTTCGGCCTGCTGTTGTTTCCGCAGATGGTGTGGGAGATGCAGCACGCGCTCACCCACTCGATCGCCGCTTTCTGTTTTTCAGTGGTGCTGTTTCTTGCGCTCGTCGAACTGGTGCAGCGGCGTTCGCTGGCCACCTATGTGCTGTTTGGCGTGGCGATGGCCGCCGCCATCCTGTCGAAATACAACAACGCGATCTTTCTCGGCGCGCTGATGCTGTCCACCCTGTCGCTGCGCGAAACGCGCGGCGTCATCCTCAACCGCCGGTTTTCGATCAGCCTTGTCGTGGCGGTGCTGCTTTGCCTGCCGACGCTCTACTGGAACCTGACCTACACCGACCAGTTGCTGTCGCACAGCGGCGGCTTCGGCATGGGCAGAGGAGAAAGCGCCATACAAACCGCATTCTACGGAATGCGCGGACTGGGCAAGGCTATCCTGTATTTCGCCGTGTTGCCGGCCGGCATATTCGTCGCGGCTTTGCTCATCGCATGGAAAAAGCCAGCGCCCGCGCTGCAACCGGCGCCATGGACCGAGAAACTGGTGTGGCGCACCATCGCTTTTGCCCTGGCGATGACCATCGTGCTCGTCCTGGCGAGCGGGACGACGCAATTTCGCGATCGCTGGATGCTTCCCATCCTTGTGTTGCTGCCGGTCGCGCTGGCCTTGCGGATGGATGCCAGAGGCGACAAGGGAAGGAAGGTGCAGGACGTCGTCGTCTTTGTCGGCGCAACGCTTGCCATCCTCGTGCTGCCGGTGACCTGGTACACGCACCTCAATGGCGGCGACAGCCGTGGCAGCATCGTGCGTGTCGACTACCAGTCGCTCTATGGCCAGCTGACGGCAAACGGTCCGGTTCGCACGGCGATATCGAGCTGGCACTGGGTGGGAAATCTGCGTCTTGTCGATCCCGATCTGGTCGTGCTCGACGACGAGATGCCGGACTTAGGCCATTTGCTGATCGAGCCGGCGGTGCTCGTGATGGCCAATGACAAGGAACCTCCCGAGGGCATCCTGCGGGCCTTGAGCGAGGCCGGCTATGTCGCTGACGGCTCGCCGCAGCAGTTGGTCGTCCCGATGCTGTTCGACAGCGAGCCGCCCACCCGCACGCTGACGGTCACGCGGCTGAAGAAAGCGGCCGCGGGCGCAGCGCCACAGTAAGTCGGCAGGGAGGCGTCGGGTGGAGAAACAAGGGTTCGGCCGTCACCGCAAGATCATGCCGTTCGAGCCGGGCTCCGTCGAAGCCTTGCGCGACGCCTCGCGCCAGAAAGCGGCGTCGCTGAACCAGCATGTGCTGGGCTATGGCACGCTGGCTGAAACCGAATGGCAAGCGGCAGGCATCGCCGCGCCCGATCTTGCCGCGATGCGCAAATACCGGCTCGAGCGCCTCCGCGCCGAGTTGAAGCGCCGAAACTATGCCGGCGCGCTGCTCTACGACCCCGTCAACATCCGCTACGCCACCGATTCGACCAACATGCAACTATGGGTCGCGCACAATCCGACCCGCCACTGCTTCGTCGCCACTGAGGGACCCGTGGTGCTGTTCGACTATTTCTCCTGCGAGCATCTGTCGGATCATTCCGGCGTCGTTGACGAGGTGCGGCCGGCAGTGTCGTGGATGTATCTCTATGGCGGCGAGCTGACCGAGCACAAAGTCCGCCGCTGGGCGGCCGGCATCGCCGATCTGGTCAAGGAGCATGGCGGCGGCAACAGCCGCATTGCCGTCGACCACATCAACCCCGAAGGGGTCGAGGAACTCGCCCGCCTCGGCATTTCGATCGGCAATGGCGAAGCGGTGATGGAAAATTCGCGGCTGATCAAATCGCCGGACGAGATCCTCGCCATGCGCCGCGCCATCGTAGCTTGCGAAGCGGCGATGGGTGAAATGGAAAAGGCGCTGACGCCGGGCATTTCCGAAAACGAATTGTGGGCCGAACTGCACCGCGGCAACATTGCGCGCGGCGGCGAATGGATCGAAACCCGGCTGCTTGCCTCGGGGCCGCGCACCAATCCGTGGTTCCAGGAATGCTCGTCGCGGGTGATCGAGGAAGGCGACCTCGTCGCCTTCGACACCGACCTGATCGGTCCCTACGGCTTCTGCGCCGATCTCTCCCGCACCTGGCTTTGCGGTGACGCCAGGCCGTCGAACGAGCAGCGCGACCTGTTCCGCATCGCCGCCGACCAGATCGCCCACAACACGCAATTGATGCAGCCCGGCATATCCTTTCGCGACCTGGTCGAACGCTCCGTGGTGCCGCCGGGAGATTGCTTCCCGACACGCTACGGCGTGCTCTATCACGGCGTCGGCCTGGCCGACGAGTACCCGACCCTGCCGCATGCAAGCGACTGGACGCCGGACACGCCCGACGGCGCGCTGGAGCCGGGAATGGTGCTGTGCGTGGAAAGCTATATCGGCCGTCTCGGCGGCCATGAGGGCGTCAAGATCGAGGAACAGATCCTGATCACCGCGACCGGTAACGAGCAGCTTTCAACCTACAAGCTGGATGCGAGGCTGCTCGGCTGATCCGGCAAGCGCCTCGCGCAGAGCCTTGAGCGTCTTTTCCGGCGTCGTCCTGGCGGTGATGTAGGGCAGGCCTTTGCGCCTTGCCGTCCAGCCGACGACCTTCACGGCGTTTGCCGCAGGTTCGAAACGCTGCGCCAGCGCCCAGCTCTCACAGTCGATGGCAGCTATATCCGCCTTGCCCTCGGCGACCGCGACGATCGAGCCGCGATGGCCACCGCTTTCGCTGCGCGAGGAAAAGATATCCAGGCTTTCGCCGGCGGCCTGCAGATCGCGCGCCAGTGCAATGATGCCCGACATCGAATCGAGGCTGTTGTAGGTAAAACGCGTGCCGCGCATCAGATCGAGCGGCAGCGAGGCTTTGCCATCCGCGGGCGAGCGAACCTCCGGTCCCTCGCCCGTCCGCATCACCAGCGCGCTCGAATAGAGTTCGCCTTCGCCGCCCTCGTAAGCGTCGTAGCTCGGCTGGCCGACCACCTGCACATGCTTGCTCAGGCCGAGTTCCATAGGCCCCCAGCAGGTCTGCGCGAACAGCAGCGCCGGATGCAGCCAAAGCTGGTGATGGTCGAGTTCGTCCGGCGGCAGTGTCGCCGGATCGGGCGCGATCAGTCTGCCCTCGGCGTCGTGGATACCGCCCGGCACCGGCGGCAGGTCGCCATTGCGGCGCACGATTGTCTGCGGCCCATCGACGCCCTCGTGCCGAAAAGCATCGCGCAACGCTGCCCATTGCGCGTCGACCTCGCCGCGCACTTCGGGCCAGTCGTACATCGGCAATGCCGCAACCAAATCACTCATGCCGACACTCAATCATCATGGCTCGGGAAAAGATCGCAAAAACGCGGCGTCCAATCAGAATTGGCCGACACGGGTTCGGGAAGTCCGGGGATTATTCCTTCGGCGGCTCGGCCGGAACCGGCGCGCTGCCAAGCCCGTGGATGCTGCGCGCCCTGATGCGCGGCTTGAACGCCCTGCCCGGCTCGGGCTGGCGGCGCAGCACCGGGTGCACGATCGGCTCCTTGGCCTTGAAGGCGTAGGCTTTGATCAGTGCGAAATAGTTCGGATAGGCGTAGCCATTGTTCATCCGCAGCCACTCGTCGCGGCGGTCCGCAAACAGTTTTGGAAGTCTGTACCAGGCAACCGTCGGCGTCTTGTGGTGGACGAAGTGCAGATTGTTGTTGAGGAACAGGAACGACAGCGGCGAGCGCTCGATGATCACCGTGCGACCTTCAGGGTGCTCGGACCACTGATGTTCGGCGAAAGTCCGGACCGCGATCAGCGACTGGCCGAGCCAGACCGGCACCAGAATGTAGCGCCATACGGGAATGCCGAAGCCGAACTGCACGATCGGCACTACGATGGCGAGGCCGATCGCATGCAGCAGCCATGCCTTGCCGATCACCTTGTCGCCGGCAATCACATGCCTGGCGTCGTCGATGAAGAAACCGATGCAGGACAGCCAGGGGCCGAGGAAGAAACGGCCGGCCATGGTGTTGTTGATCTTGAGCAGGAATTTCATCGTCGGCGGCAGATCATCATGCACCCACAACGCCTGGTAATAGCTCTCGGGATCGTCGAGGGGATCGGTCAGGCGCTCGTCGGCGTGGTGGCGCAAATGAAGCGTCTTGAAGCGACGGAACGGCCAGACCAGGCCGATCGGCAGGAAGACGAAGGCTTCGTTGATGAGCGCGCTGCGCGTCGGATGGCCATGCAGCACTTCGTGCATGATCGACGACTGCAAGGCCAGGATGAAGCCGAGGAGAAAAAGAGCCAGGATCGGATAAGAGGGCCAGAGCAGGAGCCCGGCAGCGAGCCACATTCCGTAACAGAAGAAAGCGAGGACCACGGTCGGCCACTCGATGGCCGCTGAGTCGCGTCGCTTGATGCGCTTGCCTGTCATGCTATCGACCACTGTCCCTCAGTCGCCGGAATTGTTCCTGACAGCATAGTGTCAGGAGAAGCGATTCCGCTCAACGAGACAAAGTGTACAAAATGTTGCGATTGCGCATTTTTGACCGCAGATGTTATGCATTGTAAACAACCCTACGGATTCATTTACGCTGGAAGTGCTGATTCGACGGCTCTGGCGCAAAATTTTTCCTAAGAGAGTGCGGAGAACGAACAGTGGACAAACGGGACCTTTCGGCAATCTTCCGGGAGCGCCTGAAGCTGCTCCTGACACGGTCCGATCTCAACCAGTCAGCTTTCGCGTCAGCAGTCGGCATCGACCGGTCGGCGCTGTCGCAACTGATGTCCGGCGCCTCGACGCGCCTGCCACGCGCCGAAACGCTGCTCAACATCGCCGCCGAATTCAAGATCTCGCTGGACTGGCTGCTCGGCCTCTCCCAGGACGAAGGCGTCACCGGCGAAATCCGCGAAAGCCTGGAGATCGAAGAGGCGCCCGACGGCTTCGACCGCACGCTTTTGGCCAAATGGTTCGCCGAGGCCGCCGGCACCAAGATCCGCTATGTGCCGGCCGGCATTCCAGACCTCCTGCGCACACGCCAGTTGGTCGACTACGAAGCCAACATCACCAACCGCAGCCGTCTGGCGCAGGCCAGCGAGACGCAGTACCGCATCGAGTACAACCGGCGCCCTGAGACCGACATGGAGGTCTGCATGCCGCGCCATACGCTTGAGATCTTTGCCCGCGGCCTGGGCGTCTGGGACCGCTTTCCCGAGGCTGACCGCCGGCAGCAGCTTGCCCATATGGCGACGCTGCTTGACGATCTCTACCCCACCTTCCGCCTGTTCCTCTATGACGGCCGCATGCGCTATTCCATCCCGCTGACCATCTTCGGCCCTTATCGCGCCGCCATCTATGTCGGCGACATGTATGTCGTGCTGAATGCCACCCAGCCGGTACAGGCGCTGACCCAGCATTTCGACAATCTGATCCGGGCCGCCGACATCAACCCGCATGAGGCCGCCGCCTACGCGCGCAATCTGGCCGGCGCGTCATTTCCATCGGGTTCTGCCTGATCGCCAACGCCCCGGAAAGGAGCGCCGCGCGGCATTGCAGGTTGCAAACACATTGACTGGACATAAAGACTTCTTTATATCCTTATTCCATTCAAATATCTGAAAGTCGATCCGATGACCGCGAACAATCCCATCGATGCTCTGCTGGCCGAAAAGGGCGTGCTGCTCGCCGATGGTGCCACCGGCACCAATCTGTTCGCCATGGGTCTGGAGGCCGGCGAAGCGCCGGAGTTGCTGAACGAGACAGCGCCCGACACCATCACCAGCCTGCACCAGAATTTCGTCGACGCCGGCGCCGATATCATCCTCACCAACTCGTTCGGCGGCACCCGCCACCGGCTGAAGCTGCACCATGCGCAGGACCGTGTACGTGCGCTGAACAAGCGCGCCGCCGAGATTGCCCGCGCTGTCGCCGACAAGGCCGGCAGGAAAGTCATCGTCGCCGGCTCGGTCGGCCCGACCGGCGAGTTGCTGGTGCCGCTCGGCGCCATGACCTATGACGAAGCGGTCGAGGCTTTTGCCGAGCAGATCGAGGGTCTCAAGGAAGGCGGCGCCGAAGTCGCCTGGATCGAGACCATGTCTGCGCCGG
Organism: Mesorhizobium sp. M0139; assembly: GCF_040322455.1. NCBI lineage: Bacteria > Pseudomonadati > Pseudomonadota > Alphaproteobacteria > Hyphomicrobiales > Phyllobacteriaceae > Mesorhizobium > Mesorhizobium sp. M0139. The sequence goes on along the minus strand of NZ_JAMYTN010000014.1, from coordinate 147,437 downwards.
ACGAAATCCGCGCCGCGGCGGAAGCCGCCATTCGCGTCGGCCTGCCCTACACCTATACCGGTTCGTTCGACACTGCCGGCCGCACCATGATGGGCCTGCTGCCCAGGGATATCCACGGCGTCGTCGACGGACTTTCAGAGACGCCGCTCGGTGTCGGCGCCAATTGCGGTGTCGGCGCCTCCGACATCCTGGCCTCGCTGCTCGACATGACCGAGGCGAAGCCGGAAGCGACGGTGATCGTCAAGGGCAATTGCGGCATTCCCGAATTTCGTGGCACCGAGATCCATTATTCCGGCACGCCGGAGCTGATGGCCGACTATGTCCGGCTGGCTGTCGATGGCGGCGCGAAGATCATCGGCGGCTGCTGCGGCACCTCGTTCCAGCACCTTGCCGCCATGCGCAAGGCGCTCGACGCGCACACCAAATCCGAACGCCCGACCGTCGCGGGGATCGTCGAGCGCATCGGTCCGATGCGCAACAAGGTGGCGACGGAAAACACCGCCGAGACCAGCGAAGCCCGCCGCGAACGCCGCCGCAGCCGAGCCTGATATCGAACGGATGTCTCAAAGTGTCTGCGGTTTTGAGACAACAATAGGCATAAACAAAGGCCTAAAACGCCGGCGCGCTTTAGGCCTTATTCGCTGTTTTCAGCGTAACGCGATAGCGCCGTCGTGAAATCCAGGGCGGTGCTGTCGGCGCTTTCATTCATCGTCACCAGGTCACCCGACGACTGCGGATTGCCGATCTGCTCCAGCATGGCACGAAAGCGGTCATTGGTCAGCGCCGACTTTGCGGTATTCCGGGCTGCGTCGACATCATCCATGATGCGCCTGGATTCCGGCGACAGCGTTCCCGACGCCTGCGTGTGTCTCACCGCCGGCGTCGTGTTTCCAATGTTCATGATCTGCAATTCCGGCTCCCCAAGCCCAGTCCCGACCCCATGCAATAATAGCAGGGCATTGCGATCACGTTCCGGAAAAGCCGCGCAATTTAACGATCGGCCGAGCACTCGCTCGGATCCGAAAAAAGGCCGGCAGGGTTTCCCCCGCCGGCCTGCCTCACCCGCCCGTAGCCGGTTCCCCGTATCAGAACGACCCCCGTCTGAAAGGAACCGGCTGTATTGCCACTACCGGTCACCGCCCAGCGCCGAGGCAAGGCGCACAAGCGAAAGGAACTCGGACCTGTACCCAAACGGGTCGGCTCCTCGGGCGGCGGTGGCAATCTCCATGATCTTGTCGTAGCCGAACTTCGCGGTCGCATCCTCGTCGCGCAGCTTCTGGCCGAAGGCGGCGACAGCGACGGAGAAGCGCTGGTCGGTGCTGGCCTGGTCGAAGGACGCGACCTCGTTGGCCGACGTCACCGGCGTGGTGATCAGCTTCGAGACGTCTTCGTTCGGCAGCTTGTAGCGGATTTTCACGAAGGCATATTCGTCGGCATTGGCGACACCGCCATTGTTGACCGTCGCCTGGCCGTAGCGCAGCGGATCCATCTGCTCGCCGCCGCTGCCCTTCGGCGTGATCTCGTAGATGGCGGTCACCGAATGACCGGAGCCGATATCGCCGGCATCGACGCGATCATTGTTGAAGTCCTCGCGGTTCAAGGCGCGGGTTTCATAGCCGATCAGCCGGTACTCCGAGACCTTGTCTGGATTGAACTCGACCTGGATCTTGACGTCCTTGGCGATGGTGAACAGCGTCGAGGAGGCATCCTCGACCAGAACCTTCTCGGCCTCGGCCAGCGTGTCGATATAGGCGGCGGTGCCGTTGCCGTTCTGGGCGATGGTCTGCATCATCTGGTCGTTCAGATTGCCGCGTCCAAAGCCGAACACCGACAGGAAGACGCCGGTCTTGCGCTCCTGCTCGATCAGCCGCTTCAGATCGTCGTCATCGGTCTGGCCGACATTGAAGTCGCCGTCCGTGGCCAGCATCACACGGTTGATGCCATCCTTGACGAAGGACTGCTGGGCAAGCTTGTAGGCTTCCTTGATGCCCGCCTCGCCGGCCGTCGAGCCGCCGGGCGACAGATTGTCGATGGCGTTGAGGATCTTGTCCTTCTCGGTAACCTTGGTCGGCATCAGCACGGTGCCGGCGTCACCGGCATAGGTGACGATCGTGATGGTGTCGTCCGCCTTGAGCTTGCTGACCAGCAGCCGGAAAGCCGACTTGAGCAGCGGCAGCTTGTCAGGCTCGTCCATCGAACCCGAGACGTCGATCAGGAACACCAGATTGGCCTTGGGTTGCTCGACCGGCTTGATGTCGAAGCCCTTGATGGCGACGTGCATCAGCTTGGTGTGCGCGTTCCACGGCGTCGGCATGACGCTGACGGTCGAATTGAACGGCGTCGAAGCCGAGTCCGGCCCCTTCCAGTCATAGGGGAAGTAATTGACCATCTCCTCGACGCGCACCGTGTCGGCCTGCGGCAGGTAGCCCTGCTTCAGCGAGCCGCGGACGAAGGAATAGGAAGCGGTGTCGACGTCGATCGAGAAGGTCGAGACCGGATCCTGAAGCGCTGCATGCACCGGATTGGTCTTGAAATCCTCGACGCGGTCGCGGTTTGGCTCCTGCGGCGCTATCTGGTCGGCCGGCATCGTCGAAGGCTGCGCCAGGTACTTGGATTCGGTCGCGCCGGCCATGCGGTCGACCCGCGCGCCGCCGGCCGGGGCAGCGGTGCCGTCAAGCGAAAACTCGCGGCTCTCAACCGGCGCCGGCTCGGCCAACACGCCGCGCCCCAGCGCATCCTGCTGCGCAGGGGCGACAGCAACGGTCGATTCGGGCTTCGGCGGCGCGGGCGGCGTAAGCGTCGTAGTGGTGTCGCGGCTTCGCACATCGGCGTCGGCCTTCTTGTCGCCTTCAGGCGCCTGCTTGTCTTTTACCGGCGCGTTGATCGCCGGCCCATTGGTTGCCGGCTTGTCGGCCAGCGTCTCAGTGATCTTCTCGTCGCTACCGAACGGCAACGGCTGTTCCCTCAGCATGTGGAAGGTGGCGTATCCGGCGATCGGCAGGGCGACGAGCCCGGCAATGGCTGGCGTGGCGATGAGTTTCTTTTGCATGATCTCGCTCCAGAGCTTTTGTGCTCGCTCTGTGAGACGAAGCCCGCCGACCGATCCTTGGGTGACGGCAGAAATATTTTCCTGATCATAAGCGCGCATGGCGGCTTCGAAGGCGCGTGTCTTCGCGCTCTCGCCCGGCGCCGGTACTGCTGCGTCGCGCAGCCTGTTGAGTTCGTTGTCGTCGACCATGGTCACACTTCCCCGGCTGAACGCATGAACGTCTTCAGCCGTTTCTTCGCTTCATGGATGTGCCAGGAAACCGTCGTCTCCGAGATTGCCATCGCCTCGGCGGCGGCCGCATGGCTCAAACCTTCGCCATAGACAAGAAGTACTGCATCGCGCTGCTTGTCCGGCAATTGCCGCACCGCTGCCCAGAGCGCCTCAGTGGGATCTTCAGGCTCGGCGGATGCCTCTCCCGAAATCATGCTGTAGGCGCCGAAAGCCTCGGTCTTGACGTTTTCGCGCGTCGTCTTGCGCATCATGTCGCGCGCCGCGTTCAGCGTCACGGAATAGAGCCATGTCGTAAACGCGCCGCCGCCGCGATAGTCGCGGATCGCCTTGCCGAGACGGACACAGACCTCCTGGGCGATGTCTTCGGCATCGGCCTTCTTTCCGCACCAGCGATAGGCGGCGCGATAGACGAAGTCGTAGTGCCGCTCCAGCAATTTGCCGAAGGCACCCCTGTCTCCGCCCTTCGCCCGCCCGATCAATTCGGCGTCGGAGGCTTCGCTTTCATCCAGCATCATCGCCATCATTTGCCTGTTGGACGAAGGCTAATGGCCAATCCTTGGGGTTATGGAAAGATTTTTTTCCGAGGCGACGGATGCACGCGCAACAGGTGCGCTGAGATTCAGGTCAGGCCGAGCCGAAAACGATGGATTTCGAGAACCGGAGCGGAGCGTACTTTTGGTACGCGAGCACCGGAAGCACAGAAAGCCGTCGTTTGCAGGCCGGCCTCACCTGAATATCAGCACACCTGGCCCGAGGCCCAGCCGGACGACCAAGCCCACTGAAAATTATAGCCGCCCAGCCAGCCCGTGACATCGACGACTTCGCCGATGAAAAACAGCCCCGGCACGAATTTCGCCTGCATCGTCTTCTGATCGAGCCCGTTGGTATCGACACCGCCAAGCGTGACTTCCGCCGTGCGGTAGCCCTCGGAGCCGGCCGGCTTGATGCGCCAGTCGTTGACGGCGGCTTCGACGGTTTTCATTTGCAAATCTGTCAAATCAGCGAGATTGCCATCGATCCCGCTACGCTCGGCGACCGCTTGCGCAAGGCGCTTCGGCAAATGGTTTGCCAGCACCGTCTGCACCGCTTGCCTGCCGTTGACGCGCCGGGCGGCGCGAAGCAGTTCCGCCACATCCATCCCCGGCAGCATGGCGATGCGGATCTCGTCGCCCTCGCGCCAGTAGGACGATATTTGCAGGATGGAAGGCCCGCTCAAGCCGCGATGCGTAAACAGCATCGCCTCCGAAAACCGCGTCTTGCCGCAGGCGACTTCGGCATCGACGGCATTGCCGGCCAAGGGCGCCAGCCGCTCCAGCGTTCTTGCGTCGAAGGTAAGCGGCACCAGCGCCGGCCGTGTTTCCACCACCGCAAGGCCGAATTGCGCAGCAAGCTCGTAGCCGAAACCGGACGCGCCCATTTTGGGGATCGACTTGCCCCCGCAAGCCACGACCAGAGAATTGCAGGCGACGCTGCCAGTGGAGAGCGTCAGCACAAAACCGTCCGCGGCCTTGCTGACGTTCCTCACCTCGGTCGACAGCGCAAGTTCCACGCCCCCATCCTGCATTTCGGAGACCAGCATGTCGATGATCAGCCGCGCCGAGCCATCGCAAAACAGCTGTCCCAGCGTCTTCTCGTGATAGGCGACGCCGTGGCGTTCGACGAACTCGATGAAATCGCGCTGCGTGTAGCGGCTGAGCGCCGAGATGCAGAAATGCGGATTGCCCGAGATGAAATTCTTCGGGCTCGCATGGATGTTGGTGAAATTGCAGCGGCCGCCGCCGGAGATGCGGATCTTCTCGCCGGGCTTTGCCGCGTGATCGAGCACCAGGACCGAGCGGCCGCGCTTGCCGGCCTCGATGGCGCACATCATTCCGGCCGCACCGGCGCCGATCACCACGACATCATAGGATTGCATCAGGCTGTTCGTTCCCGCTCGACTGGCGCTGTTTTAACAGGCCGCGCCAATCGTGCAGTCTCTACCCGTTCGTTGCGACTTCAGGCAACGCCTCGTTAGATCAGCGTCTCGGCGAACAGCGTCGTCAATCGCTTCCAATGACGTTCGGCGCCGGCCGCGTTGAACACGCTGTGATCCGACACGCACCAGCCATGCGCCATGCCGGCATAGTTTTCGATGACGTGGTCGACTTCCGCCACGCGCAGCGCCTCGGCCAGTCGCGCCGACTGCTCCGGCGGAAAGCTGCGGTCCACCCCAGACGTTCCGACATAGACCCGCGCCTTGATCATTGCAGCCTTGCGGTGCGGACTGTCGGCGGCATCGCTGGCCAGATTGCCGCCATGGAAGCTTGCCGCCGCCACGATGCGATCGGGATAGGTTGCAGCCGCATTCAAGGCCCGCGCCCCGCCCATGCAGTAACCGACGACACCGACCGGTCCGGTGACACCTTCAGCGGTAAGCGTGTCGAGGAACGCCCTGCTGTCGCGGATGGTCATGTCCTGTGTCGTGCCGTGGACCAACGCCGTCAGCGCGACCTTGGTCTCCTCGACGACGAAAGCGGTCTTGGGCTCGAACGGCCCGTAGGGTGCTTTGCGATAGAAAAGATCCGGCACCAGCACGGCATAGCCCTCGCCTGCCAGCCGTTCCGCCATTGCGTCGAGCGCCGGTCGCGGACCGAAAGCGTCCATATAGAGAATGATGCCGGCCCTGGACGAGGAAGCGGTCGCCGAGCGGAACAGCCCGGCTTTCGCCACGCCGTCCCCGGTCTTGATCTCAATGTCCTGCTTCGCCATGGCCCGCTCCGTTAAATGTCGTGCGATACATATAAGCAGGCACCGTCAGGGCAAGCCGTTCCCTGACAATCCCGTTCAACACTTTGTGCGGGCTTTCGACCCGGCTACAGGCCGGCAAACGCCGTCATGTGAAAGGCCTGAACCTCAGGCGGATAGCGATGGGCCGTGCCATACGGACAGGCGTTGCGGTCGAGGCAGCCGCCGTCGCGGCATGGTTCGCCCTTCGATCCCCGCACATGCGCCAGGCAAGCCTGATGAGCGAAACCATCCGCGGAATAGGCGTCAACCGGACAGGATTTCAGGCAAGGTTTTGCAACACAGGCGTCGCAAAGGTGAATCGCTTCGCGACGTTCAGGAAGCGCGATCTCATCCTCGAACAGCAACGCGCCGCGATAGGCATGCCAGAGCCCGTACTGCGGATGCATCAGGATGCCCAGCGGCGACGGTCTCAGCCCCTCCGCTCGCATCGCCCATTGCTGGAACGGCAGATAAGGTCTGTCCGAAGGCGAAACGGCGCGCGCGCCGAATTTCTCCGCCACCGCACCGATCACTGCGCGCGACCATGTGTCGAGCGGATTAGCAATGGTTTGCGGTTGCCGGTCGCGCCAGCGCAGGAAATGCGGCCAGGGTGCCGCTCCCGCCTGCCCCACCAACAGCACGGATTTGGCGGGGGCAACTGAAGGGCCATGCGGCGGCGTTTCGCTTGTTGCGAAATTGAAGCCGCCGCGCAGCATGAGGCCGTCGGCGGAAAGCGCGGCCGCTATCTCGTCAGCCCGGCGCCGCGCAATCATCCCTTCTTGTCCGGGTCGGAGAAAGCGCTCCGCCAGACTTCCTTGTGGATGATGTTGGCGACTTTAGCCCCGCCTGACTCGGGCTCCTTTCAGGTGAAGGCGTCAGCCATCGACGCCTTCTTCGTCGCGATGTAGTCCTTCAGCCCGTCGTCGATGCCCGGATCGAGATACGGCGCCTCGTAGGTCTCCAGCCAGCGGCGGGCGAGTTCGTTGGCGCGCTGCGGCGCTGTTTTCTCCCCCTCGGCCAGCCACTGCTCGTAGGAATTGTTGTCGGCGATGCTGGAGCGATAGAAGGCGGTCTGGAAATTCGCCTGCGTGTGGTCGCAGCCGAGATAGTGGCTGCCCGGGCCGACCTGGCGGATGGCGTCCATCGCCTGGCCGTTTTCCGAGAGGTCGACGCCTTCGGAAAACTTTTGCGTCATGCCGAGCTGGTCGATGTCCATCATGAATTTTTCGTAGCAGGAGGCCAGTCCGCCCTCGAGCCAGCCGGCCGAATGCAGGACGAAATTGGTGCCGGCAAGAATGGTCGAGTTGAGCGTGTTGGCGCTCTCATAGGCGGCCTGCGCGTCCGGAACCTTGGAGGCGCAGAGCGAGCCGCCGGTGCGGAACGGCAGACCGAGCCGGCGGGCAAGCTGTGCGGCGCCGTAGGAAACCAGCGACGGCTCCGGTGTGCCGAAGGTCGGCGCACCAGACTGCATGGAGATCGACGAGGCGAAGGTGCCGAACAGCACCGGCGCGCCGGGACGGATCAACTGCGTGAAAGAGGCGCCGGCCAGCACCTCTGCCAGAACCTGCGTCAGCGTGCCGGCCACCGTGACCGGGCTCATCGCGCCGGCAAGGATGAACGGCGTGACGATGCAAGCCTGGTTGTGACGCGAATAAACCTTCAGCGCGCCCAGCATGGTTTCGTCGAACACCATCGGCGAATTGGCGTTGATCAGGCTGGTCAGCACGGTGTTGTTTTCGACGAAATCGTCGCCGAACACGATCTTGGCCATGGCGACGGTGTCTTCGGCCCGCTCTGGCGCCGTCACCGAACCCATGAACGGTTTGTCCGAATATTTGATGTGGCTGTAGATCATGTCGAGATGGCGTTTGTTGACCGGCACGTCGACCGGCTCGCAAACCGTGCCGCCCGAATGGTGAATCGACGGCGCCATATAGGCGAGCTTCACGAAATTCCGGAAATCCTCGATCGTCGCGTAGCGCCTGACACCGTCGAGATCGCGCACGAAGGGCGGACCATAGACCGGCGCGAAGACCGTGGCGTTGCCGCCGATCTGCACCGAACGTTCGGCGTTGCGCGCATGCTGGGTGTAGATGGGCGGCGCGGTCTTCAGCAGCGAGCGGCAGAGGCCCTTGGGAAAATGCACGCGCTCGCCCTTGACGTCGGCGCCCGCCTCTTTCCAAAGCTGCAGCGCCTCGGCGTCGTCGCGAAAGATGATGCCGATCTCTTCCAGCACCGTATCGGTGTTGTTTTCGATAATCGCCAGGCCTTCCTCGTTGAGGACCTCATAGATGTTGATCTTGCGCTTGATATAGGTGAGCTGGGTGCCCGGTCCGCCGCCCGAGCGCGCCGCCCGCCTTGCAGCCGCGCCGCCGCTGGCAGCACGTCCACGTCGCGCATTGGACGCTTCCTGGTCGACTGACGCGTTTTCACTCATGATCGTTTTTCCCTAAAAACCGTTTGCGGCCGCGTATGGCGGCTTCTCGGCCGGATCGTAGCCATGCACCCTATTCGAAACGGCCCGCCAGCGCCAACGCCTGTCGCAAAATCGACAAGAATTCCAATAGATTTGCGGTCGCTTTCCTTTTGCGGGAAGTCGCAAATCAGCTATGGATACCTGCCCCCGCCGGGTTAGGTATTGACGCGATTATTTTAAGCCGCCGTGGTCGCATCCCGTGCGGCAAGGAGCCCGAGAAAAATGGCCGACGACGAGATCATCCTCTCCGAGCTTTCCGACGACGAGTTGGTGCAGCAGATGCACGACGATCTCTATGACGGGCTGAAGGAAGAGATCGAGGAAGGCACCAACATCCTGCTCGAGCGCGGCTGGGTGCCCTACAAGGTGCTGACCGAAGCTCTGGTCGAAGGCATGCGCATCGTCGGCGAGGACTTTCGCGACGGCATCCTGTTCGTTCCCGAGGTGCTGCTGTCGGCCAACGCCATGAAGGCCGGCATGTTCATCCTGCGCCCGCTGCTGGCCGCCACCGGCGCGCCGAAGCAGGGCAAGATGGTGATCGGCACCGTCAAGGGCGACATCCACGACATCGGCAAGAACCTCGTCGGCATGATGATGGAAGGCGCCGGCTTCGACGTCATCGATCTCGGCATCAACAATGCGGTGGAAAAATACCTCGACGCCATCGAGCAGCACCAGCCCGACATTATCGGCATGTCGGCGCTTTTGACCACGACCATGCCCTACATGAAGGTCGTCATCGACACGATGAAGGAAAAGGGCATCCGCGACGACTATGTCGTCCTGGTCGGCGGCGCGCCGCTCAACGAGGAATTCGGCAAGGCCGTCGGCGCCGATGCCTATTGCCGCGACGCGGCTGTGGCGGTCGAGACCGCGAAGGACTTCATGAAGCGCAAGCATAATATGCGCGCTTCAGCCTGATCTCTTCCGTAAGGCGTCTGGCCCACAATCGAAAGCCGCGCCTTGCAGCGCGGCTTTTTTGTTCCCAGCTATTGGAACGGATGGCTGCGTCAGGGTTTGGTGACGGTGTCGTCGACGGCTTTGGCAGTCGATTTGATATCCCGGCCGACACCACGGACGGTGTTGGCACAGGCCGTAAGCGCCAGGACGCAGGCAAGGATTGCAATCGGCGCAACGCGTAACAGTTTCATGGACGGTTTATCCCTCTCTCGATAGATTCGCCCCACAGCAACGAAGGCCGCTTCGACCGGGTTCCATGGCCAGAATGCAAAAAACGAAACCGAACCAAGACGACAGGCTGCTGGTCATCGCCTGTGGAATGATTGCGCGCGAAGTTTTGGCCGTCAAGGAGCAGCTCAAGCTCGACCATCTCGACCTGACCTGCCTGCCGGCGGAGTTCCATTTCTACCCCGACCGCATCGCACCGGCGATGGACAAGGCGATCGAAAAGGCCAAGGCGGAAGGCTATAGCAACATCTTCGTCGGCTATGCCGATTGCGGTACCGGCGGCATGCTCGACCGGGTCCTGGAGAAGCACGGCGTCGAGCGCATGGCCGGGCCGCACTGCTTTGCCTTCTACCAGGGCATGGACGCCTATGCGAAGGTCGCCGACGACGACATGATGTCGTTCTACATGACCGATTTCCTGTGCCGCCAGTTCGACGCCTTCTTCATGAAGCCGCTCGGCCTCGACAAGCACCCGGAGCTGATCAAGGACTATTTCGGCAACTACCAGAAGCTGATCTACATCGCCCAGACCGACGATCCGGAACTCGACAAAGTCGCCGAGAAGGCCGCGAAGATGCTTGGCCTCGCCTATGAGCGCCGCTCGACGGGCTATGGCGACCTGACGGCCGGAGTGGCGCAGGCCGCCGCCCACGCCTGAAGCGGTTCTTGAGCCGGGACGCTGTCGAGAACAGATGACAGGCCGCCGCGAATGGTTAAGTTGTGAGCCAAAAGCAAACAGGCTGATTCAGCCATCCGAACACGGAACGTCCCGATGACCCCTCGCGTCCTGCTTGCCGCCCTTGGCCTCCTCTGCCTCGTCTTGCCCGCTCGCGCCGACGGCGAGGTGCAGAAGATCATCACGCCTGCCGACAAGGTTCGCCTCGACAAATATGGCGAGACCCGCAAGGCGGCGCTGGCCGAGGCAAAAGCGGGAGACCCGGCTGAGGTCAGCCAACTCGACGCGCTGCTGGCAAAGCCGATAGTGGCCTTTTCCGACAAGGACCTGAGCGGCAACTGGCAATGCCGAACCATCAAGGTGGGCCTGACCGGCCCGCTGGTCATCTATGGCTGGTTCAAGTGCAAGGTCACGGACGATGGCTCCGGCTGGCAGCTGGAAAAGGTCAGCGGCTCGCAACGCACCAAGGGCCGTTTCTTCGACGATAGCGAAAAACGCGCGATCTATCTCGGCTCCGGCTATGTCAATGACAACAAGCCAAAACCCTATGGCAGCGGCCCGGAAAGCGACCAGGTCGGCTATGCCTTCCGCACCAGCGCCAATGAATGGCGCATCGAATTCCCGGCGCCCTACTACGAATCGAAACTCGACATCATCGAGTTCAAGCGCTGATCCGTTGGTCTCTCGCTGGCCGGGCGGTCATCAAGATTTAACCTCGCCCGGCACAGAATTGAGCCGGGCAGCGCACGGCAAATGGTTGCGCGCCGGCAAGAAAGCGTGCCATGGCATCAGCGGTTGAAAAAAGTGCTGCGATCGTCATCGTCACCGAAGGCGGACCGCACATCTGGGCAATCGTCAACGCCATCGCCGACCAGTTCGGTGCTGTCAGCGTCATCCTCGAAAGCCCTGAATCCAAAAAACAATTGCTGCTCGGCCGGGCGCGCCGCCAGGGCTTGTTTTCGGCCATCGGTCAACTCGGCACGATGGTGTTGACGAGGCTCGGCAAGCGCTTCTTCGCTGGCCACGCAGAGCGGCTCATCGCCGATCAGAAGCTTGAGACCGAGCCGAAGCCGGGACAAAAGATCATCCACGTCTCCTCCGCCAACGCAGCCGATTGCCTGCAGGCGATCGCCGACATCCGCCCGGGCGTGGTGCTGCTCGCCGGCTGCCGGCTCTTGTCCCGGCAGACGCTGGCGCAAATGCCCTGCCCGGTGCTCAACTACCACGCCGGCATCGCGCCCAAATACCGCGGCATGAATGGCGGCTACTGGGCGCTGGCCTCCCGCGATCTCCAGAATTTCGGCACCACCGTGCATCTGGTCGACGCCGGCGTCGATACCGGCGGCGTGTTGAAACAGGCGCGCGGCAAGCCGGAGCCCGGCGACACTATTTCGAGCTATGCGTTGCGCCAGGCGGCGTTCTCGCGTGACATCTGCGTCGAGGCGGTCCGCGGTGCCTTGGACGGCAAGCTTGTCACGATCGACCCCGGCCTGCCGTCGAAACAATGGTACCATCCGACGATCTGGTTCTATCTCTGGACCGGCCTGACCAAGCGGGTTTGGTAGCCAGCCTTCCCTCGGAATCTCGCCTTTCTTTTTGCGACGTCCAATAGCGTCGCTTTTGAATGCGCGCGCGTCGTCCCATAACAAGCAGCCCCACTGCGCATCCGGCAATGCTCGCACCTGCTGGACAAAGTGGTGGAGCGTCGTTTCCCTCATGGACGCACGGCGCTCTACAGGGAGTGAGAGAATTCATGGCCGATCTGATCGTCGTCTATTGGCGCGACATCCCCGCCCAGGTCATCGTCAAGAAGGGCCGGCAGAACGCCAAGCGCGAACTGCCGCTGCGCTTCACCGAGGCGATCGATATGTGCGCCATGCGCACCGGCGCCGGCGGCACCGACGATTACCTCGCGGAATGGCGCAAGGCCGATCCGATCCCGGTCGGCGACGACCTCGAAGCCGAGGTCGAGAAGGCATTCAGCGACATCGACGCGAAATACGACCGCGAGCGGCTGGTCGCTGTGGTCAAGGCGGGCGGGAAAGAAAATGTCTGAAACCACTCCTGCCAAAGAGGGGCCAAGGATTACCCAGCCGGTTACCCAGGCCACTCAGGTCAAGAAAGCAGCGCCGAAATCCGACTACAAGCCGGCCGACGTATCGCCGCAGCGGCGCGTGCAGCGCTCGTTTGCCATCAGGCTGTGGTCGATCCGCCATTCGCGATTGCTCGAATGGTTCTACTCCAGATTCGCAGACATGTTCCTGCTGCTCCATCCGCTGTGGAAAGGCCTTGGCTACGGCCGCGTCGAAGCGCCGATCAAGTTCGTTGAAAAACGCGTAAAAGGCTTCATGTTCGACTGCCGCATGTGCGGTCAGTGCATATTGTCCTCGACCGGCATGTCGTGCCCGATGAACTGCCCCAAGCAGCTGCGCAACGGCCCGTGTGGCGGCGTGCGCGCCAACGGCAATTGCGAGGTCGAGCCCGACATGCCTTGCGTCTGGGTCAAGGCCTGGGAAGGTTCGCGGAACATGGAGCATGGCGACAGGATCCTGACCGTTCAGAAGCCGGTCGACCAGTCGCTGCGCGAAACCTCGGCCTGGCTGCGGGTGACGGCGCAGTCGGCAGCGGCCCGTGAACCCGCTGCCAAAGCCAATACCGGAGCGGGCGCGTGATCGGCCGCCAGCGCGATGAAAACCCGGCCGGCATCCATCTGCCGCTAGATCCCCTGCCCGGCCACTCCTCGCGTGGCCGGCTGGAGCGCGTGCTGCGACGCGGCGAATTCGCCGTCACCACCGAGCTCAACCCGCCCGACAGCGCCGATCCCGAAGACGTCTATAACCGCGCGAAAATCTTCGACGGCTGGGTCGACGCCATCAATGCCGTCGATGCCTCCGGCGCCAACTGCCACATGTCCTCGGTCGGCATCTGCGCGCTTTTGACCCGCATGGGCTATGCCCCGATCATGCAGATTGCCTGCCGCGACAGGAACCGCATCGCCATCCAGGGCGACGTGCTGGGCGGTGCGGCGATGGGCGTCGCCAACATGCTGTGCCTCACCGGCGACGGCGTCCAGGCCGGCGACCAGCCCGGCGCCAAGCCTGTCTTCGACCTCGATTCCATGTCGTTGCTGGAAACCTGCCGCATCATGCGCGACAACGGCAAGTTCCTGTCCGGCCGCAAGTTGACGACGCCGCCGCAAATTTTCCTCGGCGCCGCCGTCAACCCCTTCGCGCCACCCTTCGATTTCCGCCCGATCCATCTCGGCAAGAAGATCGCCGCCGGCGCGCAGTTCGTGCAGACGCAGTATTGCTTCGACGTGCCGATGTTCAGAACCTTCATGCAGAGGGCGCGGGACTTGGGGCATACGGAAAAAGTTTTCATCCTGTGCGGCGTCGGCCCGCTGGCTTCGGCCAAGACGGCCAAATGGATCCGCTCCAACGTGCCGGGCATTCATATTCCCGATACCATCATCAAGCGGCTGGAATGCGCGCAGGACCAGAAGAAGGAAGGCAAGCAGCTCTGCACCGACATCATCAACGAGGTGAAGGAAATTCCTGGTGTCTCCGGCATCCATGTGATGGCCTACCGCCAGGAGGAATATGTCGCCGAGATCGTCGATGAATCGGGTGTGCTGAAAGGCCGCCAGCCATGGAAACGTGAGATCCGCCACGACGATCAGATGGTCGCCGACCGGCTCGAGAGCATACTGCACGACGACATTACCGAAACGCAGGTGGATATGGTGAAGACCGCGCACTGACAGCGCGGACGGCCAGCCATTCGCTTGAATGAAACCAGACAACGATATAAAGAAATCTTTATATCAGGCGGAGAGACTTCATGACCCGGACCATCGTCGCCTCGGCGACACGAGAGATCATCATCGGCTTCGACCAGCCTTTCTGCGTCATCGGCGAGCGCATCAACCCGACCGGCCGCAAGAAGCTGGCCGCCGAGATGATCGCCGGCAATTTCGAGACCGTCATCAAGGATGCGCTGGAACAGGCCGCCTGCGGCGCCACCATGCTCGACGTCAATGCCGGCGTCACCTCCGTTAATCCGAACGAAACCGAACCCGGCCTGCTCGTGCAGACGCTGGAGATCGTCCAGGGCCTTGTCGACCTGCCGTTGTCGATCGACTCGTCGGTGACCGCCGCCATCGAGGCAGCGCTCAAGGTCGCCAAGGGCCGGCCGCTGGTCAACTCCGTGACCGGCGAAGAGGAAAAGCTCGAAGCCATCCTGCCGCTGGTCAAGAAGTACAACGTTCCGGTCGTCGCCATCTCCAACGACGAGACCGGCATTTCGATGGATCCGGATGTGCGCTTTGCCGTCGCCAAAAAGATCGTGCAGCGTTGCGCCGATTTCGGCATTCCCGCGCATGACGTCGTCGTCGACCCACTGGTGATGCCGATCGGCGCGCTGGGCGATGCCGGCCGCCAGGTCTTCGCGCTGTTGCGCCGCCTGCGTGAAGAGCTCAAGGTCAACACCACCTGCGGCCTGTCCAACATCTCGTTCGGCCTGCCGCACCGCCACGGCATCAACGCCGCCTTCATCCCGATGGTGATCGGCGCCGGCATGACCTCGGCGATCATGAACCCGGTGCGCCCGCAGGAAATGGAAGCCGTGCGCGGCGCCAATGTGCTCAACGGCACCGACGAGAACTGCACCAACTGGATCAGGACCTACAAGGACTACAAGCCGGCCGAAGGCGGCCAGGCGGTCGCAGCGCCCACCGCGGTTAACGCTCCGGGCGAAGGCGGCGGCAATGGCAATGGCGGTCGCCGTCGCGGCGGCCGTGAAGCCCGCATGGCCAGGGGATAGAGCGAGACAGGACACGGTTTTCTTGACAGATCAAGACCGCACAAGGCCTGAAATGCCGAACTGGCAGGTAATTCTGCGAGTGGCTTTTTGCAGCGTATTTATGCTTTTGGCCGGGTCCTATGCCTTCGGCTATCTGAGTCATGAATACCTCCGGTATTTTGTTCTGTGTATCTACGCCACTGCCTTTCTAATGTTTGTCCTGATCGCATTTCCACTTCTGCTCGGGGCAATTCCCGCAAGGACATTGGACCGGCAAAGACTGGACAATTTCTCCATGTTTTGGCTGCGATGGTATCCGCTGCCGCTCATCGCTTCCTATCTGGCAAGCCTCGCATATGTGAAATCTTTTCCCAGTGCCGGCTTAGTCGAGTAATGAAAATATGAACTCGCCTGCAAACATTACCGATCCGCTCGTGCTGTTCATGCCGTCAGGCAAGCGCGGGCGGTTTCCTGTCGGCACGCCGGTGCTCGACGCCGCGCGCCAGCTCGGTGTCTATGTCGAAAGCGTCTGCGGCGGTCGCGCCACCTGTGGGCGCTGCCAGATCGAGGTGCAGGAAGGCAATTTCGCCAAGCACAAGATCGTCTCGTCCAACGACCACATCTCGCCCAAGGGCGCCAAGGAAGAGCGCTACGAGCGCGTCCGCGGCCTGCCCGAGCGGCGCCGCCTCTCCTGCTCGGCGCAGATCCTCGGCGACCTCGTCATCGACGTGCCGCAGGACACGGTCATCAATGCACAGACCATCCGCAAGGATGCCGACACCCGCGTCATCGCCCGCGATTCAGCGATCCGCATGTGCTATGTCGAGATCGAACAGCCCGACATGCACAAGCCGCTCGGCGATCTCGACCGCCTCAAGATCGCGCTGATGAAGGATTGGGGCTTCAAAAACCTCGAATTTGACTTCTACCTGATGCCGCAGGTGCAGGGCATCTTGCGCAAGGGTAATTGGACCGCCACCGCCGCCATCCACAAGGACGCCGAAAGCGACATCGCCCGCGTCATAGCACTCTGGCCCGGCCTCAAGAACGAAGCCTATGGGCTGGCCTGCGACATCGGCTCGACCACCATCGCCATGCATCTGGTGTCGTTGCTGTCGGGCCGCGTCGCCGCCTCGTCGGGCACGTCGAACCCGCAGATCCGCTTCGGCGAGGATCTGATGAGCCGCGTCTCCTATGTGATGATGAACCCGGACGGCCGCGAAGGCATGACGGTCGCCGTGCGCGAGGCGATCTCGGGCCTGGTCGACAAGGTCTGCGCGGAAGGTAATGTCCAGCGCAACGACATCCTGGATTCCGTCTTTGTCGGCAATCCGATCATGCACCATCTGTTCCTCGGCATCGATCCGACCGAACTCGGCGGCGCGCCCTTCGCGCTCGCCGTCTCGGGCGCGGTGCGCATCAAGGCCTCCGATATCGGCCTGAAGCTCAACCAGGGCGCCCGCCTCTATATGCTGCCCTGTATTGCCGGCCATGTCGGCGCCGATGCGGCGGCGGTGACGCTGTCGGAAGGCCCGCACCGCCAGGACGAGATGATGCTGATCGTCGACGTCGGCACCAATGCCGAGATCGTGCTTGGCAACCGCAAGCGGGTGGTCGCAGCCTCCTCGCCCACCGGCCCGGCCTTCGAGGGCGCCGAAATCTCCGGCGGCCAGCGCGCCGCCCCCGGCGCAATCGAGCGCGTGCGCATCGACCCCGATACGCTGGAGCCGAAATACCGCGTCATCGGCTCTGAACTCTGGTCCGACGATCCCGGCTTCGTCGATAGCGTGCAGGCGACCGGCGTCACCGGCATCTGCGGCTCCGGTATCATCGAGATCGTGGCCGAAATGTACCTCGCCGGCATCATCTCCGAGGATGGAGTGATCGACGGGTCGCTGGCCGAGCGCTCGCCGCGCGTCACGGTCAACGGCCGCACCTTCTCTTATGTCTTGAAGGAAGGCGAACCCAAGATCACCATCACGCAGACCGACGTGCGCGCCATCCAGCTTGCCAAGGCGGCGCTCTATGCAGGCACCAAGCTTTTGATGGAAAAGCAGAACACCGAACACGTCGACCGCATCCATTTCGCCGGCGCGTTCGGCTCGTTCATCGATCCGAAATACGCCATGGTGCTCGGCCTGATCCCGGATTGCGACCTCGACAAGGTCTCGGCCGTCGGCAACGCCGCCGGCGCCGGTGCGCGCATGGCCCTGCTCAATCGTGGCTATCGCCGCGAGATCGAGGACACGGTCAGCCACATCGAGAAGATCGAGACCGCACTGGAGCCGAAATTCCAGGAGCATTTCGTCTACGCCATGGCGCTTCCCAACAAGGTCGATCCGTTCCCGAAACTGTCGGCGGCGGTGAAATTGCCGCCACGCAAGACCGTCAGCCAGGATGGCGTCGCCGGCGACGCCGCCCCGCGCCGGCGTTCGCGTGAAGGCCATGCCGCCAGGCGCAGCCGGGAATAAGCCACCTTACGAAGGCCGCCAATTCGACCAATTTCATTTGTATGCAAATGTTTCCAGATCGCACCGATCTGGAAACCGAAACGCTGTTTTGGCGCAATACGTCCGATACAGACGTGAAGCATTTAACGGACATCGAATGGCGGACCGGACTATTCCGCCGCCACAACGCTCCAAAGGAGAATAGAGATGTTCGAGACCCTCGGCCGTTTTCGTGCGGCCATGAAGAATGCACAGGCCGTGCGCGCCATGAACAACCTGCCACCCGAAATCCAGAAGGACATCGGCTGGCCCGTGTCGCCGCGCATCGACGCCCAGACCAACCTGTCGCGTCTGATCCTGGGCTCGGGCCGCTGATGACCTTCGCCGACAAGTGCAAATTGCTGACTAAGCGCCGGGGCCGCCGCATGGTCCCGGCTGCGACCGACATCAAGCTTCGCGCCGCGCTGCTGCCCCGGCGCTGAGCCGCGCTGCGCAAAACAGCGGACCTGGCTGATCAAACAACCGTGTTGGCTTGGGCCAGAATCTTGACATTTCGGCTGGAGGTACGATCTTCGCGACAGTGGGGGAATTCTCTTAGTCGGCTGCGGCCGAGCTTGTGTAGGCGAATGCCCAGTTTCAAAAGCCACCTCGTTTCCTTCATCCTCCGGCACAGCCGCAAGAAGGCATTTGCCAGCCCGGAAAACCTGCAGCGCTGGATCGCCTATGCCCGCAAGACCGAGGATCATCATCCCCCGGCATTGCTGCGGGAGCGGCTCGATATCACCGAGCGCAGCGTCGATGGCTTCCCTGTCTATGAAATCGCGCCGAAGGCCGGCGAACGCAGGCGCATCCTCTACATGCATGGCGGCGCCTATGTCTTCCAGATCACATCCTATCATTGGGGGTTGATCGCCGAGGTGGCCGAGCGCTTGGGTTTCGGCATCACCGTGCCGATTTATCCCATCGCGCCGGAGCATGATTTCCACGCCATGTTCGGCATGGTCGGCGACGTCTACCGGCAGATGCTGGATGAGACCGACGCTGAAGACATCGTCTTCATGGGCGATTCCGCGGGCGGCAACATGGCCGTCGTGCTGACCATGATGGCGGCTGAGGAAGGCCTGCCCTTGCCGTCGCGCCACGTGCTGATTTCACCCGGCCTCGACATGTCGCTGTCCAACCCCGAAGTGTTCGAGGCGGAACGCAACGATCCGTGGCTCGGCATTTCCGGCGGGCTGGAAGCGATCCGCATGTACAGTGCCGGCATTGATCGCAGCGACTGGCACATCAGCCCGCTCTATGGCGACCTCGCGGTGCTGCCGAAGACCCTGCTTCTGACCGGCTCGCACGACCTGCTCAGCCCCGACAATCTGATCTTCGCCAAAAAGGCGCGCGCTGCCGGCGTCGACGTCGAGGTCGTCTACGAGGAAGGCATGTTCCACGTCTGGCCGCTGATCGAGATGCCGGAGGCGCGTCGCGCCAGGGACAGCATCGTCACCTTCCTTGAAGGTGAGCCAACTGCGCGGCGCACGGCGCGACCCGCTCTCGCGGCGCGCCCCGCCCAAGCAGCGGAATAGCAGAGCAATTCCAGGAAAAGTGTAAAACGGTTTCCCGGGAAAAGCGTGTAGCGCTTTCCCTTGGGAATTGCGTCAAAACAAGGAGTTAAAGCGGCTCGCGTTTCCGTGAAACGGTGAACCGCTCTAGAACTTGCCGGTTTCGCGGAAAAGCTCGAACGTCGCACGGATATGGTCGGCGACGGCCTTGACCGGCGCGCTGGCGTCCGGCGACACCACCATCGCCAGATTGTAGGTGCCGATATCGGGCATGCCGTCCTTCGGGCAAAGCTCGACCATGTCGTTGCCGAGGAATGACTTCGGCAGCGGCGCAACCGCGAGATCCGACATGATGGCGGCGCGCTGGCCTGCCGTGTGGGCGCTCATATAGGCGATGCGGTAATTGCGGCCTTCACGGCTCAGCGCATCGAGCGCGCCGGCCCGCCAGGCGCAGCCCTCTTCCCACAGCGACACCGGCAAAGGCTCGCGCAGATGCGCGCTGCCGCCCTTGGCGCCGGCCCAGACGATCGGCTCGGTGAGCAGCACCTCGGCGCCGAGTGCGCTGGTCTTGTAGGAATTGGTCAGCAGCGTGATGTCGAGCGCCCGGTCGTCCATGCGGCGGCGCAGATTGCTGCTCTGGTCGATGGTGACGTCGACGGCAATCGACGGATGCGACTGCGCGAAACGCTTCAGCACATGCGGCAACACGCGCTCGCCATAGTCGTCCGGCGAGCCGAGCCGCACCACGCCGACGATCTCGGGGATGATGAACTTCGACACCACCTCGCGGTTGATCGACAACAGCCGGCGGGCATAACCGAGCAGCATCTCGCCATCCGTGGTCAGCGTCACCGAGCGCGCATCCCGCGCGAAAACAGAGCGCCCGAGAATGTCCTCGAGCTTCTTGATCTGCATGGAGACCGCCGACGGCGTGCGGAACACCGCATTGGCCGCCGTGGTGAAACTGCCGGTCTCTGCAATGGCCACGAAGGTGCGCAAAACGTCGAGATCGAGCAGCGGCAGCGGATGATTGAGTGGGGCGTTCATCGGGATCGACCTTCAATTTTTCTGATGTGAAGCATCATTCCATTTCGTTTGATTGAACATCAGATTGGGAGGATAGTCAACTCCATCGAAGGCAGGACGTGCCATGGCTCCAACGCTCCTGACACGGAATTGCACTCGATGCGGAATATCCAGGCGACGGAACGCGTTCATGCGGGACGTGCCACAACCAAAGGAGAATGAAATGTCTATCCTGTCATCCATCGGTCGGCTTGCGACCGAATTGAGCGCGGCCCGCGCCCGCTTCCAGACCGAACGTGCGATCCGCTCGCTGCCGATCGAACTGCAGAAGGATATCGGCTGGCCTGAAGCTGCCGACACCAAGACCGGTGCACGCCACGGCGTCGGATCCTGGGCTGGAGCAAAGTAAACCATTGTGTACCTTGTGCTGAAGGCCTGCCGCGCAGACCAGCCCGGCAGGCCTTCTCTATTGGCCCTGCAGGCTTTCTCCAACTTATTTGCACTCAAATGATTTTCAGAGCCGTGTCGCCGCTGCATGGCGCATATGCGTCACTTGCATGGCGCCTCAATGTCGCCGGTAACACACTGTAAGTAATCGTAAATTTTGGGCACCATGCCCAATAATGTCGCAAACGATGTCGCATTTCCATTCAAGCGCTTCGCATTTGCGATTTAGTTTCTGCTCACGCAGGCCTATATCACCGTCAGCAAACGAGCTGCCCCACTCCATCAAGCGAAGGCGACCCGTCTGAGCAACCGATAGGAGATGATGATGAAGCTTTTTGCCCGCCTCTTTGCCCGCCGCGAAATGAACCTGACGACCGCTCTCGAGCGCCAGCGCCTTGCCAATACCATGCCCGGCCAGACCGGTGCCATGAATGCGGTGCGCCTCGGTTTCGTTGCCTGAGATAACGGCTAGCGCTCAGCGCTTCCCTGCCGCTGCCGATAGTCGATAACAGCGCCGCTTCGGCTTGACCGAAGCGGCGTTTCTCATTTTTGGCACCTATGCCGCCGCCACCATGCCCAATCCGTCGGCAGCCCGTGCCTGTCATCCCGGACGATTGCTCATTTGCGACCCATGTCGCAAATATAGTTTCCGCTTAGCCCCCTAGCCGATTGACAGGAATGGTTTTTCCTGATGTCGCTGTGCTGTTCGCGACATCCTGTTCGCGCCATGGCCGCGTGAGGTTCCCTTGAACGCCGTAAAGCATCCGATCAAGCGATCGTTTGTATTCTTCCTTGTCCCGGACTTCACCATGATCGCCTTTGCGACGGCGCTCGACCCGCTGCGCTCGGCCAACCGCATGCTCGGCTATGAGGCCTATCGCTGGCGCCTCGCCAGCATCGACGGCAAGCCGGTGCGCGCCTCCAACGGCGTCGAATGCGCCGTCAACACCTCGCTCGAGGAAGAGCGCAAGAAAATGGCCGGGCCGGATCGGCCGAACATGGCCATCGTCTGCAGCGGCATGAATGTCGAGCGCTACCAGAATAGGTCGGCCTTCGCCTGGCTGCGCGAGGAATACAACAGAGGCGTCGCCGTCGGCGGCCTGTGCACCGGCGCGCATATCCTTGCCGCCGCCGGCCTGCTCTCCAACAAGCGCTGCGCCATCCATTGGGAAAACCTGCCGGGCTTTTCCGAGGCCTTTCCCAAGGCCAACGTCTTTGCCGACCTCTTCGAGATCGACCAGAACATCTACACCTGCGCCGGCGGCACCGCCGCCCTCGACATGATGCTCAAGCTGATCGGCGACGATTTCGACGACAATCTGGTCAACCGCGTGTGCGAGCAGGTGCTGACCGACCGCGTGCGCAGCCCCACCGACCGCCAGCGCCTGCCGCTGCGCGCCCGCCTCGGCGTGCAGAATTCCAAGGTGCTGACCATCATCGAACTGATGGAAGGCAATCTCTCCGAACCGCTGTCGCTGATCGAGATCGCCGACCATGTCGACCTGTCGCGCCGCCAGATCGAGCGCCTGTTCCGCACCGAGATGGGCAGATCCCCTGCCCGCTACTACTTGGAAATCCGCCTCGACCGCGCCCGGCACCTGCTGATCCAGTCCTCGATGCCGGTGGTCGAGGTAGCGGTCGCCTGCGGCTTCGTCTCGGCGTCGCATTTCTCCAAATGCTACCGCGAACTCTATGCCCGCTCGCCGCAGCAGGAGCGCGTCGACCGCAAGCAATTGCTGGCGGCCTGATCCGAAAACGCACTCAGGCTTCGGCGGGCTGCGCCTGTACTGTGCGCATCGCCTCGACGCGGATATCCTCGGTCAGCCGCGCCTTGAGCGCCGAGAACTCCCGGCTGGTCTTCAGCGTATAGTGACGCGGATGCGGCAGGTCGATGGCGACATCCGACTTGATGCGGCCTGGCCGCGCGCTCATCACGATCACCCGCGAAGCCATGAAGATCGCCTCCTCGATGTCGTGGGTGACGAACAGCACTGTCTTCTTGCGCCGCTCCCAGATGCCGAGCAGCAGTTCCTGCATCAGTCCGCGCGTCTGGTTGTCGAGCGCACCGAACGGCTCGTCCAGCAACAGGATTTCGGGGTCGTTGGCCAGCGCCCGGGCGATCGCCGTGCGCTGCTGCATGCCGCCGGACAGCTGCTTTGGCCAATGGTTCTCGAAGCCCTTGAGCCCGACGAGGTCGACATAGGAAGCGACGATCCCGTCTCGCTCCTTTTCGGCCATGCCACGTTCGCGCAGTCCGAAGGCGATATTCTGCGCCACCGTTAGCCACGGAAACAGCGTGTAGGACTGGAACACCATGCCGCGATCCGGTCCCGGCCGCGTCACCGCCTTGCCGTCGAGCAGCACACGGCCTTCGCTCGGCGCTTCCAGGCCGGCAACGATCCTGAGCAGCGTCGACTTCCCGCAGCCGGACGGCCCCAGAATGGTGATGAAGTCGTTGGCCGCGACCGCA
Organism: Mesorhizobium sp. M0139; assembly: GCF_040322455.1. NCBI lineage: Bacteria > Pseudomonadati > Pseudomonadota > Alphaproteobacteria > Hyphomicrobiales > Phyllobacteriaceae > Mesorhizobium > Mesorhizobium sp. M0139. The sequence goes on along the minus strand of NZ_JAMYTN010000014.1, from coordinate 124,305 downwards.
AGGTCGACCGGCATCAGCGCCTTGACCGGCTGCCCGCCGCGCACGCCGGCGAAGGTTCGCGAGACGCCTTCGATAAGCAACTTGCTCATGCCAGGCTCCAGGGAAAGAGCCAGCGATTGAACGCCTTGAAGGCGAAGTCGGACAACAGTCCGATCAGCCCGATGACGATGATGCCGAAGATGATCTGCCCTGTCGCCAGCCGCGACTGGCTGTTGATGATCATGTAGCCGATGCCTGAGGACGAACCGATCAGCTCGGCGACGATGACATAGGTCCAAGCCCAGCCGAGCACCAGCCGCAGCGTCTCGGCAATCTCGGGCGCATTGGCCGGCATGATGACCCGTTTGACGATGCCGCTGTTGGTCGAACCCAGCGTATAGGCCGCCTCGACCAGGTCGCGCCGCGTCGAGCCCACCTTGACCGCGACGATCAGGATGATCTGGAACACCGAGCCGACGAAGATGACCAGCAGCTTTTCCAGCTCGCCAATGCCGGCCCACAGGATGAGCAGCGGAATGAAGGCCGAAGCCGGGAGGTAGCGGGCGAAGGAGACGAACGGCTCCAGAAACGCCTCTATTGGTTTCCAGGCGCCCATGGCGATGCCGATCGGCACGGCGACGATCGACGCCAGCAGGAACCCGCCGAAGACCCGCCAGATGGTGATCAATATGTCGAGCCAGAAGCGGTCCTCGACCAGCAGCCGCCAACCATCCCGCAGCATCGACAGCGGGTCGGCGAGGAAGATGCGGTTGACGTGGCCGCCAAGCGTGATCCACGCCCAGAAGGCGACGAACAGCACGAAGAAGGAAATGCCAAGCACGGTTCGAATGCCCGGCGACACCGGATGCAAGGGGCGCATCTTCAGATCGTCCGCATCGTCAAATCATCACTTGTCCAGGAGAGAGCGGCGGCCCTAGGCGCCGCCGCACAATGGTCAAAGGCCGGACTATCAGTTCGCCACCGCGCTGGTGTCGGCCAGCGTGGCAACATCTGGCGCTTCCTTGATCAACCCCATCTGCAGCAGAAGCTCGCCGGCGGTCTTGGAAAAGTCCTGGAATTCCTTGGTGAAGAACTGCTTGTTCTCCGCCTTGTCGGCCCATTTCAGGTATTTCGCCGAATCCTCGAATTCTTTCGCAGACTGCTTCACGTCGGCGCCCATGATTTCGTAGGATCTCTGCGGATCGCTCTTGATCAGGTCGAGCGCTTCGAAATAGCTGTCGGCCAGCGCCTTGGCGGCGTCGGGATTGGCGGTGAGGAATTCAGGCGTGCAGCCGACCGTGTCGAGCACCATCGGGTAGTCGAGCGTGGTCGCCAATATGTGGCCCTGATCGGACTTGTCGCGCACCGCCGAGATGAACGGCTCATAGGTGACCGCCGCATCGTTCTGGCCGGCCAGGAAGGCTTGCGCCGCCGCATCCGGTTCCAGGTTGACGACGGTCACATCCTTGGTCGACAGGCCGTTCTTGTTCAGCACCCAGGCCAGCATGAAATAGGGCGACGTGCCCGGCGCCGAAGACGCGACATTCTTGCCCTTGAGGTCGGCGACGGTCTTGATGTCGTTGCGCACGACAATGCCGTCGGCGCCATAGGATTTGTCGAGCTGGAAGATCTGCTTGGTGGTGACGCCGCTGGCGTTCCACACCAGCCAGGTCTCGACCGTGGTGGCGGCGCATTGCAGATCGCCGCTGGCGATGGCGAGCGGCCGGCTGGCCTGCGGCACCTTCTTCAGGGTCACGTCGAGGCCATGCTTCTCGAAGATGCCGGCCTGCTTGGCGAGCGTCAGCGGCGCAAAGCCGGTCCATCCGCTGATGCCGATGGTGACCGATGTGGCAGCCTCGGCCGGCACGGATATTGCAGCCGCAAGCGCCAATGCCGCGGCAGCGACGATGGTCTTGTTCATGTCGGTTCCCCTTGTTTTTTCGGATGCCGAATTGTGTCACAGACGCCCATGGGCTTGTCAATGAAACCGGCCCTTCACGGCAGCGTGATGATGCGAACGCTAACGCGCATCGAACATCCAGCTGCGGTCGCGCCACATCTTTTCGCCGACCTGGCAGTCGGTCGGCCGGTCCTGCGCCAGCACCACCGGCGGATGCCCGGCCTCCTCGCGCGCCCGTTGCGGCGAAGCGGCGCCGGCCAGCTCCAGCACCAGCTTGCGGCGGATGGCTTCGGGAAACTGCGTCCAGTCATTGACCGGGATCATGAAGGATCCGGGACCGCCGATGACGCAGTCGCTGTAGTAGCGGTCGAGATTGTTGACGTCATAGGCGCCGCCGAACCCGCCGCGCGTCATCAGCGGCAGGCCGTTGATGATGATGCCTTGCTTGACCACCGCGTCTCGGGTGATGTCAACGGGCGCGCCCTGGTTGTTGGGTCCGTCGCCGGAAATATCGATGACGCGCTTTGTCCCCTGAAAACCGCTTTCGGCGAAGAGATCGCTGCCGAATTCCAGCGCGCCGGAAATCGAGGTACGCCGGGCGCTGGCCGGCGCATGGGCGGAAAGCTGCGCGGCCACCCGCTCGGCATCGGCCCGGCTGGCGATCACCGTCCACGGCACGACGACCTGCTGCGTGGTCGCACCCGCCCATTCGACATAGGTGACGGCGACCTTGCCGTAGGCGCCATCGGCGATAGCCTGCAGCACATTGTCGTGCGTCAGCGCCGCCGCATAGCCGTGACGCTGGATTTCGAGTTCGCCCGGCGACATCGACAGCGACACATCGACCGCCAGCACCAGCTCGACGTCGACCGGCTCGGCGGCTTGAACCGGCGGCACCAGCCAGAGCCCCAGCGCCAGTGCGGCGCTGCCTGAAAGGAAATGTCGTGCGCAAGAAAAAGCAGACATGCCCGAAGGTAAGCGAGAATCGGTTGTTGACAAAGCGAAAAGCCCGGCGAGGTGCCGGGCTTTTCGATGTGTTGGTTGGAACCTATGACGCTCAACTCCTCGGCTTCAAATTCTCTGGATCGTAGAGCGGCTTGTAGCCGACGGCAGCCACTTCGACCGGATAGGTCTCGCCGAAATATTCGATGGCGAACTTGCGGCCTTCCTGGGCATGGGCCCAGGGCAGATAGGCGAGGCCGATGTTCTTGCCGATGGTCGGGCCGTAGGCCATCGACGTGGTGAAGGAGCGGCGGCCGAGTTCGTCGACCAGCGTCTCGCCCGTCTTCGGATCCATCACCGGCATGGTGCCCACGGGATAGCGGGCAATGCCTTTCGCATCGACGTTCTCGGTCATCACCAGCGTGCACAGGATCGCCGGCTGGTGTTCGCGGGCGCGGTATTCGACATGTTTGGCCTTGCCGCAGAAGTCGTTCTCCTTGACCTTCGGTCGGGCAAGGTCGGCCTCGAGCAGATTGTACTCGGTCAGAAGGTCGGCGTTCTGCAGGCGCAGGCTCTTTTCCATGCGCCGGGTGTTGGCATAGGTCTCGACGCCGAACGGCATGACCCCCGTTGAGCGCAGCGCGTCCCAAACGGCCAGGCCGTCTTCGTAACGCATATGCAGTTCCCAGCCCTGCTCGCCGACATAAGAGATGCGGAAGGCGGTGACGTCCTTGCCGCCGATCCTGACCGGCTTGATCGCCGCGAACGGGAAGTTCTCGAGCGAGAGACCATCCGGATTTTCGACCACTTTCTGCAGCGTCGCCCGCGCGTTCGGTCCCCAGATGCCGATAGTGACGTATTTTTCCGTCACGTCGGTGATGGTGACGTCAAAGCCTTTGTCCTGCGCGGTGCGCTGCATGTAGCGGAAGTCGCGCGGGCCGGCGTCGGCGCCGTCGATCAGGCGGCAGCGGTCGGCCATGCGGATGACGGTGAAGTCGGCGCGCACCATGCCTTCCTCGTCGAGGAAGTGGGTGTAGATACCCTTGCCGATGTTGTTGTCGCCACCGATCTTGGCCGCGCACAGCCATTCCAGCAGCGCGACATGATCCGGCCCTTCGATGTCGTACATCGAGAAATGCGAGAGGTTGACGATGCCGCAATCCTCGCTCATCGCCAGGTGCTCGGCATTGGACACCCGCCAGAAATGGCGATTGTCCCACTCGTTCTCACGTATGGGAACCCGGTTGCCATACTTCTCCAGCAGATGCTCGTTGGCGGCATAGCCATGCGCGCGCTCCCAGCCGCCCAACTCCATGAAGTAGCCGCCGAGTTCCTTCTCACGCTCCCAGAACGGCGAGCGGCGGATGTTGCGACCTTTGGAGAACGGCTCGCGCGGATGCACCGCTGGATTGTAGACCTTCATCGCCGTCTCGGTGCAGCGATCCCAGATGAACTGCTCTTTCGTCTGGTGCGGATAGAATCGGGCATAGTCGATGGCGTGATGGTCGATTTCCGTGCGGCCGTCCGTCATCCAGTCGGCGATCAGCTTGCCCATGCCGGGGCCGTCCTTGACCCAGATGGCGACGGCGTACCAGAGGCCCCTCACCTTCTGGCTCTCGCCCATGGACGGGCCGCCATCGGCGGTCACCTGCAACAGGCCGTTGAAGGAATGGCTTTCATTGTAGCCGAGTTCGCCCAGGATCGGCGTCAGCTCCATGGCGCGCTCAAGCGGCGCCAGGATCTGCTCCATGTCGAGATCGCGCTGCGACGGTGACAGCCGCGCCTGATCCTTTTCCAGCAAATCGCGCGGATGGCAGAGGCGCGGATTGGTCTCTTCGTAATAACCCCATTCGATCTGCCCGCCCTCGGCGGTCCTGGGGTCGCCGGTGTCGCGCATATAGGCCGAATTGCCTTGGTCGCGCAGCAGCGGCCAGCCGATCTCCTTGCCGGTACCGGCAAACTCATTGTAAGGCCCGAAGAAGGTCAGCGGATGGTCGATCGGCATCACCGGCAGGTCTTCGCCGACCATTTCGGCGATCAGCCGGCCCCAGATGCCGGCGCAGACGATGACATAATCGGCCATGATCGTGCCGCGGTCGGTGACCACGCCCTTGATGCGGCCTTCCTCGACAATGAGGGATTTGGCCGGCGTGTTGGCGAACGACTTCAACTTGCCCGACGCTTCCGCCTGGTCGACCAGCTTGCCGGCGACGGTCTGCGAGCGCGGGATGACCAAGCCGGCGTCCGGATCCCACAGGCCGCCCTGCACCATAGACTCTTCGATCAGCGGGAATTTTTCCTTGATCTCGGCCGGTTCGATCAGCCGGGCGCGGGTGCCGAAGGATTTTGCCGAGGCGATCTTGCGCTTGATCTCGTCCATGCGGCTTTCGTCGCCGACGCGCGCCACTTCGAGGCCGCCAATGCGGGCGTAGTGGCCCATCTTCTCGTAGAAATCGATGGAGTAGAGCGTCGTCCAGCAGGACAGGAAATCATGGCTGGTGGTGTAGCAGAAGTCCGAGGCGTGCGCGGTCGAGCCGATGTCGGTCGGAATGCCCGATTTGTCGATGCCGACAATGTCGGTCCAGCCGCGTTCGATCAGATGATGGGCGATCGATGCGCCGACAATGCCACCCAGGCCGACGATGACGACCTTCGCCTGTTTCGGAAACTCTGCCATTGCCGCGACTCCAAGGGATAAAGCAGGCGTGTCCGCGCCCGTTCGAATGGCGCACAATATGCAGAGGACGTGGATGGAGCTACCGCCTGTTTGCGACACGTCGCGGATGCGACGCGACCCGGCGCGCCGGCGTGCCGCCAGTGGCGATCTATCTCAGGCGAAGGCCCAGATGTCCTCGGCCTGGAAGCCGACCTGATAGCCTGATGTCTTCAGCTTGACCACGACCTGGCCGATTTCGGCGGCCGGCAGCGCGCCGACCTCGACCTTGATCATGCCCGGACGATAGCGCTTGAGATCGAGCTGTTCGAAGACGATCCAGTCGGCGCCCTCGCAATCGACCAGGAAGGCGTCGATATGCGTGATGCCGTTGCGGTCGAGCAGCGTCTGCAGCGTTTCCGACGGCACCTCGATATCCCTCACGTGCGGCGCGAACTTGTTGAAATTGGCGTCGTCCTCGCCCCAGGCATTCTTGCCCGACATCAGATTGGTGTCGGTGACCGACGAGCAGCCGATGAACTCGATCGGCAGCGTGCCGGCCTCGAGTGCCGCGGCATCGAAAGTGTGGACGGTGATCGTGCCCTTGGTCTTCGTCACCGCGACCGGTTCGATGACGAAGCGTTCCGTGTCGGGATAGTTGGCGCGCAACCGCTTCTGATTGTACGGGATCGGCTCGACCAGCACGGCCCGCGCCCGCGGAATGCGGTGCAGCCACGGCGTGACGTCGTCGAACAGCGCGCCGTCGCAAGCGCCGACATTGACCATCTGGAAGGCTTGCCCACCGCCAAACCGCGCCTTCAGCGCCGCCTTGGCCAGGAATTTCGTGCCACGCAACGCGGGCCCGCGATCGAGCAGGCCGGCGGGCAGGCCGAGCGAAAGGGCGATGCGCGCCAGGCCGGAAATGGAACTCATGGCTTATCTCCAGGTATGGCCTGCAAGGCGATGGGTCGCCTTCCATTCAGGCTTGCCGACGCCCACAGCGCCATGATCGGGCCGACGAGCAAAAGGTAGGGCGGCAGAAGGTTCGGGAAGTAGATGCGGGTGTCGTGGATCGGAAAGACGGTGAATTTCGCCAGCACGCCAAGCACCAGTGCTGCAAGCAGGATGCCGGCGCGACGATCGAGCCGGAAGCCGGCGCGGCCGAGCGCAAACCACGCGGCCAGCGCCAGAACCGAGACCCCGACCCAGCTGTTGATGCTGATGGCGCGAATGAAGGATGCGGTAAACGCCTTGAGATAGGCGCCAAGCGAGAACGGCGGCTCGAAGCCATCCATATTGTAGTGCTGCTCGATGCTGGAGAACCACAGATGCGGCCACCAGCCGGGATGTTGGGCCCAGTGCGAAATCGCGAAATAGGCGACGAAGGACGCGGCAAAGCCGGCCAGCGCGCCCCATGCCCGCTGCCGGAAGACCAGCAGCAGCACGGCGAAAATGGCCAGGAACACGATGTTGTCCGGCCGCGCCATGAAGGCCATGAAAAGCAGGACAGCGGTCGCTGCCTCGCGGCCGCGCACATAAGCAAGCAGCCCGCCGAGGAACAGGGCCGAGCACATCAGATCCGGAGTCGAGGCGCGCGCCGCGTCGCCGAAATCGGCCATGATCAGTACCGCGCCGGCCACCGGCGCCAGCGCCAGCGCACCTTCGGTTCGCAGCCACAGCAGCGTGATCATCCCGAACAGCAGCACCGAGACCACCTGCAGCACCCGCATCGCCTCGACCGGCGACATCACCGAACTCATCGTCGAAAGAATCTCGGCGTAGAGGAACTTGATCCGGTACATGCCAAGCAGCGAGTGAAAGTCGGCGGCATTTTGCGCCATATGGCTGCGGAAACCGCCACCATCGTCGGTCAGCGTCTTGTAGTCGGCGGCCGACACGCCGGCCTGGACCGTGCTGTAGGCGTAGTCATGCAATGCCTGCGCATCGGGATAAGCGCCCTCCCCGGCGATTGCGAGATAAGGCAGCATGTCCCAATTGGCGTCGGGCATCGTCCAGCCCATGAACGCCGTCAGCAGGATATAGAGCGAAAACGCGATCGCGCCGATTGGCGCGGCCCATCGCGCATAAGTCCCCTCGCCCCACGCCAGAGCGGCCGCGGTCAGCCGGTCGAGTGTGTTTTGCGGGGCGGGAGACTTGCTCAGCATTGTCGGACTCGGGACTTCGCTCAACGGACTTCTTTTAACGGACTTGGCTTTTGACGAAATGCTTCACGATTCCCACAATGCCGCGCGACAGCAGGCTATCGAAAGCATCGACGAAACGGTCGACATGCTCGCGCTGACAGATCAGCGGCGGCTCGAGACGGATGACGTTGCGGTTGTATTCGGTGAAGGCGACGAGCACGTCATAGTCGCGCAGCAACAGCGCGCCGACGAAGCCCGACAGCGAGCCCTTCAGCTTGTCGTCGAGGACGCTGACGATCGGACGCAGCACCATCGGCAAGGTCTGCGAGAAGTCGTGGAACTCGAGCCCGACCATAAAGCCCTTGCCGCGCACATCCTTGATGATCTTCGGGTACTTCTCCTTCAGCGCCTGCAGACGCTGCAGCAGATAGTCGCCGGTCGTGGCGGCGTTGTCGATCAGCCCCTCATCATAGAGCACGTTGATGCCCTCGATCGCGGTGACGCAGGCCTCGCCCATGCCGCCAAAGGTGGCCATGGCATGGATCATCGCCGTCTTCGGCGTGCCATAGGCCTTCATATAGACCTCGCGCCGGGCGATCATCGCGCCGACCGCCGCCTTGCCGGCGCCGAGCGATTTCGCCAGCGCCGTCACATCGGGCACGACGCCATAATGCTCGAAGGCATAGAAGCGTCCCGAACGGCCATAGCCGCACTGCACTTCGTCCGCCACCCACAACACGCCATACTGGTCGCAGAGCACGCGCAATTTCTGCCAGTATTGCGCCTCTGCCTGGATGATGCCGCCGCCGCCCTGGATTGTCTCAAGCACTATGACGCCGACCTCCGGGTCGGAGCGGAACAGCCGCTCGACCGCTTCGATATCGGCGAACGGAATGCGCACGGTGTTCTCAGCCATCTTGAAGTCCGCGCGGTAGAGCTGGCCGTCGGTGATGCCGAGCACGCCCTTGGTCTTGCCGTGGAAGGAATTCTCGGCATAGACGATTTTTGGCCTCTTCGGCCCGGCGGCGCGCTCGGCGAGCTTCACCGCCGCTTCCATCGCTTCCGAACCCGACGAGCCCAGAAACACCATGTTGAGATCGCCGGGCGAGCATTTGGCGATGTTGTGCGCAAGGGCCGATGCATATTGCGACATGAAGGCGATGGCGATTTCCTGGCGCTTCTCCTCCTGGAATTTGCGCCGGGCCTCCAGGATGCGCGGATGGTTGTGGCCGAAGGCCAGCGAACCGAAGCCGCCGAAGAAGTCGAGAATCTTGCGGCCGTTCTGGTCGATGTAGAACATGCCTTCGGCACGCTCGATCTTGATCTTGTGGAAGCCGAGCAGCTTCATGAAATGCAGCTGGCCCGGATTGAGATGCGCCTTGAACAGGTCGGTCATGCGCGCGACATCCATCGCCTTCGCCTGCTCGACGCTGATCAGGTCGGGCTTGGCGATGGCGGTAGGCGACAACGCCGGCGCGCCGACCATGGTGCGCGCGTTCGTCTGCTCAGGCTTGGCGATGACGGTCATTTCGGAGTTCTCCTGGTCGTCCCACTTATTCGGCGGGGACATGATTGGCGGTGACGGCAAGCCCGTCTTTCTTGGCGCGGTATTCGCTGTAGGCGGCGATCAGCATGTCCTCGTCGCGATATTGCGGCACCCAGCCGAGCTGGCGCTCGGCCTTGGATACGTCGAGCACGCACTCCTCATCGGCGATCAGATATTGTTCGGGATCCATGATCGGCATGTTCATGAGATCGAGCAGGTCGAGAGTGCGCTTGACCGCCCAGCCCGGCGTCGGGATCAGCAGCGATTTCGAGCCGGCATGCTTGATCAGGTCGCCCAGCAATTTCTTCACCGGCGGCGGATTGAGGGAGCCCAGATTATAAGCCTGGTTGGGCACGCCTGCCTTCCAGGCCGAGCGGGCAGCTTCCGCGCAATCGAACACCGAGATGAACTGATAGGGGTTCTTGCCCGAGCCGATCATCGGCACAGGAAAATTCCAGTCGATCAGTTTGAACAGCTTTTCCAGGATCCCGAGCCGGCCGGGACCGATGATCAGACGCGGGCGAAACAGCGAGATCGACATGCCGCGCTTGCGCCATTGCGCGGCGAGTTCCTCGGTCTTCTGCTTCGACCAGCCATATTCGCCGAGCGGCGCGACCGGATGTTCCTCGGTCATCGGCTGGGTGACCGTATGGCCGTAGATCATGTCGGTGGTGTAGTGGACGAGCTTGGACGCGCCGGCCTTGTCCATTGCCTGCATGATGTGTTCGGTGCCGTGGAAATTCACCGGAAAGAAGAAGTCGTGACGCTTGGCCCGCACCTGGATCGGCGACAGCATTTTGGCCGACAGGTTGTAGATCATGTCGTCGGCCTTCAATCCGATGTTGGCCACCGAGGCCGTATCCGTGACATCGCAGGTGACGAAGCGAACGTTGCGATAGTGCGTCAGGTCGCTCTTGACGATGTCGGCAACGACAACCTCTTCACCATCGGCCACAAGCTTCGGGGCAAGATGACGGCCGACGAAGCCGTCGCCGCCGAAAATAACATGTCTCATCGAACGATCTCGTTTGTCTGGATCTTGTCGGGGATGATGGAAGCGGTTTGGTCGTCATGCCCGCGCCCGCCCAAGTCTCGACCGCTTTGCGCGATCAGCACGGTGCCGACGCAGATGAAGGCGATGCCGGCAATGCGCCAGGCATTGAGGTCCTCGCGGAAGATGAAATAGGCGAAGATCGCAACCGCGACATAGGCAAGGCTGAGGAACGGATACGCAAAGCTGAGCTCGACCTTGGACAGCACATAGAGATGCGAAGCCATCGAGATGACGAAGGTGCACAGGCCGAGAAACACCCATGGGCTGAAAACGACCTGCAACAGCCTCAACAGCGGATTGGTGCCTTCGAACGAAATCGGCCCGAGTGACATCATGCCTTGCTTCAGCATCAGCTGCGCGGCGGCATTGGTCATGACCGTGAACAGAATGAAGACGATGTATTTCATATTTTGCACCCGCCACTCGCAACGGTCGTATTACGAACCTGCAAACATTTCATGAAGTCACGACAATGCTTTGAGTAAACCACGGAAATTACGATCTATTCACCATGACTTATTCGGATTGTACCTATTCAGCTGCCTCGACACGCCCTGGCCGGACGTTGAGCTTTTTCGCCGTCCGCAGCCAGAAACTGGACACGAACGCCGGGTCGCGCAGCGCTTCAAGCCGCTGCCAATTCGGGAAGGAGGCCGCGAAAGTATCAGCGCCCATGCGCGCATCCTTGTACGGGTTGACCGCGCCGCCGGCCGCGACCGTGATGCCGTCGAGTTCGCTGAGCAGGGCCAGCGTCCTGTCGCCGCGATTGGGGAAATCCAGCGTCAACGTGAAGCCTGGCCGCGGAAAAGACAGCAGCCCCGGCGAGCGGATCGAGCCGAAGCGCTTCAACACGGTGAGGAAAGAGCCCTGCCCGGCCCGTCGCGCCGCCTCGAGCAGCGCCGGCACGGTCTGGCGCGCGACATTTTCCGGCACCAAGCTCTGGTGCTGGTAGAGACCTTTCGGGCCATACAGCCGATTCCAGTCGCCGACACCATCAAGCGGAAAGAAAAAGCCCTGGTAGCCGGTTTGGCTCGGCCCCGGCGAGCGCCCCTTCTTCCACCGATAGGCGGCGTTGAAGGCGGTGAGGAACGGCCGGTTGAGCACATTGAACGGCGGCTGGAACGGCACTGAAAAACGGGAGCCGGCGCGAGACGCCGCATGCGAGCCATACTCGGCATGATTGCCTGTCAACAACAGGCCGCGCCCGCGGCCATGGCCGCCGGCAAGCTGGTCGATCCAGGCGACGGCATATTCATTGGCCTGGTCGGCGGCCTCGGCCAGTTCGAAGAATTCGCCGAGATCGGCAAACCGCGTTACCTTCTCGGCGATATCGAGCGAATGCACCCGCATCAGCCGGATCGAGGCCGACAGGATCAGGCCGGTCAGCCCCATGCCGCCGATCGTCGCCGCAAACAGCCTTGCATTGTCGGTTGCCGAGCAGGTGTAGGTCCGCCCGTCCGAGCGCAGCAGCGTGAACGACTCGACATGGCAGCCAAAGGTGCCGCGCCGGTGATGGTTCTTGCCATGGACGTCATTGGCGATCGCGCCGCCAAGGGTGACGAACTGGGTGCCTGGGACGACAGTCGGAAAGAAACCGTAAGGTGCAGTGTGCGCAATGATATCGGAGAGGAACACGCCGGCCTCCGCCTCGAGCAGGCCGGTCTCGGCATTGAAGGCGCCGATGCGGTTCAGCGGCCGCATGTCCACGACCGCACCTGGCCCGTTCTGGCAGGAATCACCGTAGGAGCGGCCATTGCCATAGGCGAGCAGAGCGTTCTTTGTCGCCTTGCCGCTTCGCATCAGCGCGATGGCATCGTCGGCCGCGATGGCTCGCTTTGCGGCCGGCGTGGCGAGGCCAAAACTCCGGTACCGTTCGCCGGCCATGCCCTACCAGCCTCCCGCGACCAGAAGGGCGGCGCCGATCACCACGACGATCTGGCTTCGCCAGTCGCGAATGATGAAGATGACCGGATCATCATTCATCTCGTTGCGGCGCGCCAGGATCCAGACCCGCATGGTCAAATACAGCACGATCGGCGCCAGCGGCCAGACCAGCCTGGGATGCGGATAGAGTTCGCGCACGGAGACGCTGTCCATGTAGAGCGCCAGCACCAGCGCCGAGGAGAAGGCCGACGCCATGCCCGCCTGGGCGACGATCTCCTGATCTTCGATGCGGTAGCCGCGACCGGCAATGCGCTCGCCCACCGGAATGGCTGTGGTGCGCAGTTCGACATAGCGCTTCACCAGCGCCAGCGACAGGAAGAAGAAAATCGAGAAGGCGAGCAGCCAGAACGAGACTTCGACCCCGGTCGCCGCAGCACCTGCCAGCACACGCACTGTGTAGAGCCCCGCCAGCGTCAGTACGTCGGCCAGGAGCATGCGCTTGAACGACAGCGAATAGGCTGTGGTCACCACCAGATAGCCGGCGAGCACGCCCAGGAACTCGATCGGCAACAGAAGCCCGGCGGCGATGCCGATCGTCAGCAGAGCGGCCATCGCGCCGAGACCGAACGGTATCGACAGCGCGCCGCTGGCGAAAGGCCGGTTGCGTTTGGTCGGGTGCTTGCGGTCAAGCGCAAGGTCGAAGAAATCGTTGAGGATGTAGATGGCGGAAGCCACGGCGCTGAAGGAGACGAACGCCAGCAGGCATTGCCAGATCATGTTGATGTTGAAGTATTCATGCGACAGCACCATCGGCACCGCTATCAGCGAATTCTTCAGCCACTGATGCACCCGCAGCATCTTGACGAATGTCTTCAATGTCCTTTTCGGCGCCGGCATCCTTTCGGCGCTATGCGCGGCCTGCCAGCGCTTCGCATGGCGGTCGGGCGCCACCACGATGGCGTTGCGTGCGGCTCCGAAAACCTTGAGGTCGTGCCGGCTGTTGCCGGCATAGTCGAAACCGCCGTCGCCATAGGCGGCGATAAGCGCGTCGCGCTTGCGGCCCGAGGTCATGTTGTGGGGACCGTCGGTCGCCAGCACATAGTCGAAGACGCCCAGATGCGCGGCGATCGTCTCGGCGAACTTGCGTGGCGTACCGGTCGCCAGCACGATCTTGCGTCCGTCGCTATGGTCGGCGAGCAGCCGCTGCAGCAGCGCTTCGCGATAGGGCAGCGAGGCCGGATCGATGTCGATGCGGTCGGCGATGGCTTGTTTCAGCCGCGCCGGGCCGGCGGCCAGCCAGAACGGAACCAGGAAAACATAGAGCGGATTCTTCTTGAGCAGGATGAACAGGCCTTCCCAAAGAAGATCGGTCGCAATCAGCGTGCCGTCGAGGTCGACCGCAAGCGGGATTGCGTTCTTGTCCGACCGCGCATCCATGTCCGTTCTGCCCTATTCATAACCGGTTGCGCCGTGTTTCGGCGTCTTCGCACCGGTATAGCGGCGGAACGGCGTATTGAACGTTAAAACGCACGGTTGCAGCCGGTAGGCGCCACGATATTTCCCGCGTCATTGTTAAGCAATCGCTACCGCGGACAATAAAAGGCCGGGCATTGCCCGGCCTCTACTACATCTGCTTGCCGACTTTACTTGATGCGGGCAACGCCACCCGAGATTTCGACCGTTTCCGAGCCGGTCAGGGCCTCGAGGTCACCATTGGGCAAGGTGACGAAACAGCCGTTCGGGCAGAATTCCACCGTTTCGCCGGCGGCCAGCGCCAGCTCCGTCTTGCCGCCGCCTTCGGTCACGATCAGCGTACGGGTCTCAGCATCCTTGTTGACTGCGCTGGCGGCAAAGGCCGAGCCACTCGCTGCGGTAAGAGCAATGGCGACGACGAGCGACTTCCACATTTTGCAATATCGGTGTTTCCACACCGCCTCTGTTGCATTTCGCAAGGCATTCTCGCCTTTGCATGTGAGCTTATATGAGATGCAAGCTGAACCGCAACTGAATGCCGCATTCATGCCGCAATTGGTTTGGGAGGAGCTTGGGGCCTTAGCTGGGATCGGGTTTGCGGGCCTTGCGACCAGTTTTGGCCAGCCGCTTCGCCTCGGCGGCGGCTCTGGCCTCCGCCTGCTCCTTCTCGGCGAACTCGACCTCGATCTTGTCGTCGTCGATCGGCCATGCGTCGGTCTTCTTGACCTTGACCTCGGCGCGCGGCGTCGAGGGGATTTCTATGTGCTCGGCGTCAAAAGCATCGAGAACGGCAAAGCGGATATCGTTCTGAACGATGGCGCCGTTCAGCACATCGGCCAGGAACACGCGGATCTCGAACTCGAGTGCTGCCGGCCCGAAATTGGTGAACAGCACGAAGGGTTCCGGGTTCTTCAGCACCAGCGCATGGCCGCGCGCAATCTCAAGCAGAACCGCGTGTACCCGCTTGACGTCGCTGCCATAGGCGACCCCGACCTTGATCTCCACACGTCCGAGCTTGTTGCGGTGCGTCCAGTTGCCGACGGCGTTGTTGATGAGGTTCGAATTGGGCAGGATCACCGATTGCCGCTGGAAGGTCTCGATTTCGGTGGCGCGCACGCTGATCTTCTTGACCGTGCCTGATGTGTCGCCGGCGACGATCCAGTCGCCGACCTTGAACGGCCGCTCGGCGAGAAGGATCAGGCCCGACACGAAGTTGGACACGACATTCTGCAGGCCAAAGCCGATACCCAGCGAGAGTGCGCCGGCAACGAGCGCCAAATTGGAAAGATCGATGCCCGCCGCCGAGATGCCGACGAGGCCGGCGAGCGCGACGCCGGCATAGCCGACCGCCAGCCGGATCGAGTTGCGCACGCCGGTATCGACCTTGCCGCGCGCCATAACCGAGCCGTCGAGCCAGCCCTGGAACCAGCGGGTCAGGAAATAGCCGATGATGAAGACGACGATGCCGGTGAGGATGCCGGTGACCGAAATCGTCACCGAACCGACGGTGACGCCTGTCGCCAATTTATAGCCCCAGGCCTGGATATCGCCGGGCTGGAAGCCCCACATCAACAGGATCAGCGGCAGGAACACCAGCACGATCATCAGGTTGATGGCGACGCTGACGACGAGGCCGAGCTGGTCGAGCGCGGTGTCCTCATAGCTGGAGTTGGTCTTCAGCCAGCGCCCAATCGAGGTGCCGGCGAAACCACCCTCCTCGCCGATCTCGCGCGCCGACAGGAAGCCGATATAGGCGGTAAGCAGGATGGTGCCGGTGACCACGACCTGCAACGAGACGAAGATGGCAAGACCGATATAGCCGAACAGCGCCGCCGCAATCGTGAACAGGCCGAGCGCGACACAGGTGTAGCGCAGCCAGGCCGGCCAGCGGCGCCAGCGCCCAGCGACGTCCTTGTAAGGCTTCAGCAGCGCCATCAGGATCAGGATGACCCCGACGATCACGGTGGCGACAAAACTCCTGGCCACCGTCAGCGACAGAGGCGAGCCCATCTTGTCGTTGACGATCGACAGGAAATTGTTGATGCCGATGACGACTGCCATGGCCGTCGTCAGCCGCACCAGCCAACGCGCCGGGCCGGTCTCGACCTGGATCAGGCGCCAGTTCGGCATGCTGGGCGACAGCGCCGCATTGGTCAGGCGGTTGACACAGAACACTATGGCGATGACGGCTGCCAGAGCGTTGAGGAACACGCCTATGTCGCCGCGCAGCACATTGTAATAATTGTACAGGAACACCGTCGAGGCGAGGAAGGCGCTGACCGCCAGCGTCGGCAGCAAGGTCGACCAGAACGCCACCGACAGGCGACTGAGATACGTCGGATCTTCAACCGACGCGTCGGCCTCGAAGATGCGCCCAAACAGGCGGCGCCCACCGACCAGAAGCACCACGGCCAACGCGAGCGCCATGAGGGTCGCCGCGAGCATCGCCTGGAACTTGAACTTGAAGGCAAAGCTCAGCCAGGACGACACCGCCCTGTAAAGATTGGCGTATTCGTCCCTGGCGTCGGAAAACACTTGCGGGCTCAGTGCATCGGACAGCACGTAGCGCTTGGTCAGCCCGCTGCGAAACAGCTCGCTGCGCATATTGCCGATCTTCTCGATCAGCGCATTGATGCGGATCGACAGGTTCTGCGCGCCGGCGATGACGGCGTTGATCTCCGCCTTTTCCGACGCCAGCGCCTGGCGCTCGCCGGTCACGATGTCCGGTTCAGGGGGCTGTCCGGCAGCCGGCGGTGCGCCAAGCTGCTCAAGCCTCGAATTGATCTCTCCCAGCCGCGAACGAAACGCCAGCGCGCTATTCAGCGCAGCGCGCGACAGCTCTTCCAGCTGCAGGCGGATTTCGACAAGGGTGGTGTCGTCGACGCCGTCCTCCTGGACTTTCTTCTCCAGAGCGTCGGTCTTCGTCGTCAAACCCTGCAGGATTTTCTGCTGGTCGGCGACCAGCCCGGCAGGCGCCTGGCCCAGCCCCTGCGCCATGGCGCCGAACGAATGCGGCGCCAAGGCAACGAGCGCTAGGACCAGGATCAGGCGAAAGAAGCGAAAAAGCATAATGGTGGCGACTCAAGGGCGGCAAGGCCGCTTCTAAAGCGGTCCTTGATAGAGACGCTCATCCCGTGGGGCAAGTCGTGGCGAAGTCATCGCAGTTGGGCGCCTTGCGGGAGTCGGCCAGTCGAAAAGCCATGGCGCAATCTTGGCTTTGCGCCCGCCGCCTGCTCTATAGTCTGCCGCATCGCGCCGAGCCGGAAGGTTTCAGGTCTGTCCGACCTGAAACCTTCCGGCTCTAGAAATCAAAGATATAGAGCATGATGTCGTCCGAAAAACACTTTTCGGCATCATGCTCTAGGGATGACATGAAGAATGGCGGAATATTCAGCCCTTTCGCTTCTCACGAACGCGCTCAAGGGAAACAAGGACTGGAAGCCGGCCTGGCGCAAGCCCGACCCCAAGGCTTCCTATGACGTCATCATCATCGGTGGCGGCGGCCACGGCCTGTCGACGGCGTACTATCTGGCCAAGGAGCACGGCATCACCAATGTCGCGGTGCTGGAAAAGGGCTGGCTGGGTTCCGGCAATGTCGGCCGCAACACCACGGCGGTGCGCTCCAACTACCTTTTGCCGTCCAACACCCGCTTCTACGAACATTCGATGAAGATGTGGGAGAACCTTTCGCACGACCTCAACTACAACGTCATGTTCTCGCAGCGCGGCTGCCTGAACCTGGCTCACACCCCGGGCCAGTTCGACGACTTGGCAAGGCGCGGCAACGCCATGCGCCATCTCGGCGTCGATGCCGAGCTGATGAGCACCGCCGAGATCGCGCGCCTGGTCCCGGCGCTGGACATGTCGGCCTCCGCGCGCTTTCCCATCGTCGGCGGCCTGATGCAGCCGCGCGCCGGCACCGCCCGTCACGATGCGGTTGCCTGGGGCTATGCCCGCGGCGCCGACCGACGCGGCGTCGACATCGTCGAGAATTGCGAGGTCACCGGCTTCCTGCGCGACGGCGACCGCATCACCGGCGTGCAGACGACGCGCGGAGAGATCCGCGCCAAGAAGGTCGCCGTGGCCGTTGCCGGCAGCACCGGACGGGTGATGCAGCTTGCCGGCATCGACAGGATGCCGATCGAGAGCCATGTACTGCAGGCCTTCGTCACCGAATCGCTGAAACCCTTCATCGACACGGTGCTTACCTTCGGCATGGGTCATTTCTACATGTCGCAGTCCGACAAGGGCGGCCTTGTCTATGGCGGCGATATCGACGGCTACAACAGCTACGCCCAGCGCGGTAATCTGCCCATCGTCGACGAGGTCATGAGCGAGATGCTGGCGCTGTTTCCCGGCCTTGCGCGTGTACGCATGCTGCGCTCCTGGGGCGGCGTCTGCGACATGTCGATGGACGGTTCGCCGATCATCACCACCGGCCCGCTGCCCGGCATGTATCTCAACTGCGGCTGGTGCTATGGGGGCTTCAAGGCCACGCCGGCCTCGGGCTGGTGCTTCGCATACACCATCGCCAAGGACGAACCGCACGCGTTCAACGCGCCGTTCACGCTCGACCGTTTTTATCGCGGCCTGGTGATCGACGACAAGGGCCAGGGCGCAACGCCCCGGCTGCATTAGGGTTCAAACAAATGCTTATCACTTGTCCCTATTGCGGCCCGCGCGACGTCATCGAGTTCACCTATCAGGGCGACGGCAACCGCGAGCGCCCGCAGCCCAACTCGCAGGACCTCGACGCCTGGAACGCCTATGTCTACGATCGGCTGAACCCGGCCGGCGACCACAATGAGATCTGGCAGCATTCGGGCGGCTGCCGCACCCATCTGAGGATGGTGCGCAACACGGTCACGCATGAGATTTCCAGCACCGGTTTCGCCCGCGGCGACCACAATGCCGCCGCCCGGCACAAGGCCGGAGGCAAGTCGTGAGCCCGCGCCGCACCGAGACCGGCGGCCGCGTCGACCGCATGCGCACCATCCGCTTCACCTTCGACGGCACGCCCTACACCGGCCATGGCGGCGACACGCTGGCCTCGGCGCTGCTTGCCAACGGCGTCACGCTTTTCGGCCGCTCGTTCAAATACCACCGCCCGCGCGGCCTGCTCTCGGCCGGCGTCGAGGAACCGAACGCGCTGGTGACGGTGCTGCGCGGCGAAGTGCGCGAGCCCAACATCGCCGCAACCATGGTCGAGATCTATGACGGGCTGGTGGCCGTCAGCCAGAACCGCTTTCCCTCGCTCGCCTGGGACATCAACGCCGTCAACCAGCTCGGCGGCAAGATCCTGGCCGCCGGCTTCTACTACAAGACCTTCATGGGCCCTGTCTTCGGCCCCCTGAAAGGCACCCGCTTCTGGATGTTCTGCGAGCATTTCATCCGCCGCGCCGCCGGCCTGGGCCGCGCCGGTATTGCCGCCGACACCTCGCGCTACGAGCGCATGAACGCGTTTTGCGACGTGCTGGTGGTCGGCTCCGGCCCGGCCGGCCTGTCAGCCGCCAAGGCCGCTGCCGACCAGGGCGCGCGCGTCATCCTGGCCGAACTCGAGCCGCGTTTCGGCGGCTCGGCCAACTGGTCCGGCGAGGCCATCGACGGCGCGCCGGCCGCCGACTGGGCGGCGCGCGCCGTCAGCCAGCTCGAAGGCCATGACACGGTCCGCCTGCTGCCGCGCACCACGGTGTGGGGCTATTACGACGGCAACACGCTAGCCGCGCTCGAGCGCGTCACCGACCACAAGGAAACGCCCGGCAAGGGCGAGCCGCGCCATCGCTACTGGGCGATCCGCGCCAAGACGGTGGTGCTGGCCACCGGCTCTTTCGAGCGGCCGCTTGTGTTCCCCGGCAATGACCGGCCGGGCGTCATGCTGGCGCATGCCGCCGAGCGCTATGCCAACGATTATGGCGTGCTGCCCGGCGACAGGATCGCGCTGTTCACCAACAATGACAGCGCCTATCGCTCGGCGCTGGCGCTGAGGAAGGCCGGGGCGGCTATTGTCGCCATCGTCGATGTGCGCCCCGAGCTTTCGGCCGAAATGCGCAGCCTCGCCACCGAGGCCGAAGCCGAAATCCTCTCCGGCCATGCCGTGGTCGCCACCGAAGGCGGCAAGGCGCTCTCCGGCCTCAAGGTGCAGCGCTTCGACATGACCTCGGGCGCGCTCAGCGGTGACGCCCGCAGCATCCACGCCGATAGCCTGCTGATGTCGGGCGGCTGGTCGCCGACCATCCACCTCGCCAGCCAGGCTGGCGCGAGAGCCGAGTGGAATCCTGCCCGCCAGGCCTTCCTGCCGCCAAAGCAAACGCAACAGCGCTGGCCAAATCAGCAATGGATTGGTGCGGGTGCTTTCAACGGCAGCTTCTCGACCATCGAAGCGATCACTGAGGGCCGCGCAGCCGGCCTGTCCGCAGCGGGCGGAGCGGCTGCGCCGGCAGCCTTGCCGGATGTCGAAGCAGCCCCGGGAAACCCAGATCCGGCCCCGGTGTTCGAGATCAAGGCGAAAGGCAAAAGCTTCGTCGACTTCCAGCATGATGTCACCGCCGAGGACGTGCGGCTGGCGCATCGCGAAGGCTTCGTCTCGGTCGAGCACCTGAAGCGCTACACCACGCTCGGCATGGCGACGGACCAGGGCAAGAATTCCAACGTGCCGGGTCTCGCCATCATGGCCGAGGCGCTGGGCAAACCGATCCCCGAAGTCGGCACGACCCGCTTCCGCCCGCCCTATTCGGCGGTCTCCATCGGCTCGCTCGCGGCCGAGCGCTTCGGCGATCTGAAACCCGAGCGCCTGACGCCCATGCATGACTGGCACCTCGCCAATGGCGCAACGATGTATTCCGCTGGCCTCTGGTATCGACCAATGATCTACGGCCTTGCCGGCGAGACGGTCGAGCAGGCCTATGTCCGCGAAGCCAGGGCGACGCGCGAAAGCGCCGGCATTGTCGACGTCTCGACGCTGGGCAAGATCGCCGTGCAGGGACCGGATGCCGGTGAATTCCTCGACCGCGTCTACACCAACATGTTTTCCACCCTCCCCGTCGGCAAGGCCCGCTACGGCCTGATGCTGCGCGAGGATGGGCTGGCCTTCGACGACGGCACCACATGGCGGCTTGGCGTACAGGATTTCCTGATGACGACCACCACGGCCAACGCCGGCAAGGTGATGCAGCATCTGGAATATTTCCTCGACGTCATCTGGCCGGAACTCAAAGTGCATGTCACCTCGGCAACCGACGAATGGGCGGGCGCGGCCATCGGCGGGCCGAAGGCGCGGGCCATCCTCGCCGCCTGTGTCACGGGCACCGCCGTCGACAACACAGCCCTGCCCTTCATGGGCATCGTGCGCGGCGAGATATCAGGCGTGCCGGTGATGATTTGCCGGCTGTCCTTCTCCGGAGAAATGGCCTTCGAGATCTATTCCGGCGCCGGCTACGGCACCCATGTCTGGCAAGCCCTTGTCGAAGCCGGCAAGCCGTTCGGCCTGGTCACCTACGGGCTGGAGGCGTTGGGCACGATGCGCATCGAAAAGGGCCATGTCACCGGCGCGGAGATCGACGGCCGCACCACGGCGCGCGACCTGCATCTCGACTGGATGCTGTCGAAGAAGAAGCCGTTCATCGGCTCGGCGATGATGGACCGCGAAGGCCTGATCGCGCCCGAGCGGCTGCAGCTGGTCGGTCTGGTCTCGCTCGACAATCGGCCGTTCAATGGCGGAGCCCACCTCGTCGAGGAACTGGACGAAGCCAATCCGCACGACTCCATCGGCCATATCACCGCCTGCTGCTACTCGCCGGCGCTGGGCAAGCACATCGCGCTGGCTTTGGTCGAGGGCGGCAAGGCGCGCCATGGCACCCGGGCATTCGTCTCCGATCCGCTGCGCAAGCGGTTCGGGCCGGTCGAAATCGTCTCCAACCATTTCTACGACCCGGACGGGAGCCGCATGCATGGCTGAGCGCCAATCACGTGAACGCCAGCCACCCGAGCGGCTCTCGCCGCTCGAGCCGGTGTTCCATCCGGGTTCGCACGGCAACTTCGAGCATGGCGTCGATGTCATTCTGACCGAAATCAGGCCAGGCTCGATTCTGCAGCTGGCCGCATGGCCGGGCGCGGAAAAGCAGCTGATCGAAGCGATCCGCAAGGTCACCGGCCTAGATTTGCCCGATGGCGCCGGCGGCGGCGTTGTCAAGGACGGCAAGGCCGCGTTCGGTTTCGCGCCTGGAAAATTCACCGCCGTCGACGATGCCGAGGGCCTGGCGACGCGTTTTGCCGGGGACGTAACCCCGGCAATCGGCACGATCACCGACCTGTCGCATGGCCGCACCGCTATCCGCATCGCCGGCCCTAAGGCCGAATGGGTGCTGGCGAAATTCTTCGCCATCGACTTTGCGCTGCCCGCCTTCCCGATCGGCTCCGGCCGTTCGACCACCCATCACGACATCTTTGCGCAGATCCAGCGCACCGGCACCGACCAGTTCGACATCTATGTCTTCCGCTCCTTCGCCCGCTCGTTCTGGAAGGCGCTCTGCCATGCCAGCGAGGAGGTCGGCTACGAGGTTCAGTAGGGCCGACAGCCGTTCTGGCCTCAAGGCCAGCCGGTTCTGCCGCTAGAGAATGCTCCAATGGAAGCCCATGGTGGGGAACGTGGCCCAACCGGCCCAGGGGATCAAAAAGCTCCCGTCTCAGAGTCGGCATCGTCGTTTGGTTCGAACATCCCCATGACCGCAGAACTATCCGCCGGCGCCACGGATCGCGCCGATGTGTCGGCCAGAGCCTTGCTCCTGCTGCCGCTGACGGTCGCCTGCGGTGTGTTCATGACGAGCCTCGACCAGAATGTCGTGGTCACCGCCCTGCCCGGCATCAGCGACAGCCTCGGCCGGCCGCCGAGCCAGCTCGGCCTGTTGATCACCGTCTATGTCGCCAGCCTGATCATCTCGATGCCGCTCGGCGGCTGGGCCGCCGACCGCTTCGGCTTGCGCAACGTTTACTGCTTCGCCTTGCTGGTGTTCGCCGCGTCATCGGCGCTGTGCGGATTGTCCAACGACATCTGGACGCTGGTCGGCGCCCGCGCGCTGCAAGGCTTCGGCGGCGCCTTGATGGGGACGCTCGGCCAGGTCGTCATCCTGTCGACCTTCCCGCGCAGCCGCACGCTGAAGATCAACATGTATATTTCGCTGGCCGGCCAGTCCGGACCGCTGGTCGGCCCGCTGGTCGGCGGCGCGCTGACGACCTACATTTCCTGGCGCTGGATCTTCTTCATCAACGTGCCGTTCGCGCTGGCGGCGGCCGTGCTTGCCGCCTCGCTGTTTCCGACCGTTACCAAACCGGTGCGCACGCCGTTCGATTTCCCGGGCTTCCTGCTGGTCGGCAGCGGCATGGTCCTGCTGGTCTTCGGCATGGATTCGCTTGCGGCCAAAGACGCCGCCGGCAGCATGATCGCGGCCGAGCTGGCGCTGGCGATCGTCATCCTGACGCTTGCCTCCTTCTACTGCCTGCGCGCCCGCAACCCCTTGCTTGACCTGAAACTCCTGCGCATCCGCACCTTTCGCATCTCATTCCTCACCGGTGGTGGGCTGGACACGATCGGCCTGAGCTCGGTCGTTTTCCTTTTGCCGCTGATGTTCCAGCTCGGCTTCGGCATGAGCGCGGTGCAGGCGGGATCGCTGACTTTCGTCGCCGCAATCGGCTCGCTGATCATGCGTGTGTTCATGCCGCGCCTGCTCAACCGTTTCGGCTTTCGCCGCGTGCTGGTCATCAACACGCCGATCGTTGCTGCCATGGTAGCGGGCTTCGCCTTGATTGAGGCGACAACGCCGGTTTGGATCGTGCTAGCCTATATCTTTGCCTTCGGCGTTCTGCGCTCGGCGCAGTGGGCTTCGACCGGCAATCTCGCCTATTCCGACATCGCGCCCGACCAGCTCGCCCGCTTTAGCGCGCTCTACTACATACTGTGGCAGTTGGGGGTGGCGATCAGCGTCGGCCTGGCGGCGGCGCTGTTGTCGTTCCTGGCTGGCGGCGGGCCGGCGGTGACCAGCGATTTCCGCATCCTGTTCGTGGTCGAGGGCGTCATCACGTTGTGCGCGCTGATCGCCTATCTCAGACTGACACCGCAGGACGGTGCCCATGTCAGCGGCCATGGCGCGCAGATGAACGTGGAATAAGGCCCCGGTAGCCGAGGCCTAGCCGCTGAACGTCACCCACTCTTCCAGCGGCACGCGGTCGGTGCGGAAGTCGTTTTCGGGTTTCGACGTATCCTCGAGGCCGAGCGCCATGCCGCAGACGACGATCTCCTCGTCGGGGATGTTGAGCACCGGCCGGATCTGCCGGTGATAGGGCGCGAAGGCGGCCTGCGGGCAGGTGTGCAGGCCCCTGCCTCGCGCCGCCACCATGATGTTCTGCAGGAACATTCCGTAGTCGATCCACGAGCCCTGGTTCAGCCGCCGGTCGATGGTGAAGATCATGCCGACCGGCGCGTCGAAGAAGACGAAGTTGCGGTCGTGCTGGGCGCGCATCTTGTCGACCTCGCGGCGGCCGATGCCGAGTGCCCCATAGAGCCCGAAACCGTTGGCGCGGCGGCGGGTGAGATACGGCTCGAAGAACTGGGTGGGGTAATAGCGATACTCGTCCCAATCGGCCTTTTCGGCCCGGATACCGGAATTCAGGATGGCATTGGTGATCTGCTGCTTGACCTCGCCCTTGACGACATAGACTCGCCAGGGCTGCATATTGGTGCCCGAAGGCGCGCGCGCGGCGACGCCAAGAATGGCTCGGATCGTCTCGTCATCGACCATGTCGGGCAGGAAGGCGCGCACCGAACGGCGCGAGATGATCGCCTCGTCGACAACAGCCGCGTTATGCGCTGCCAGGCCGTTTTTTTCCAGCATGGGCCGTCCCTTTGCGCACACTTCGAAAGCCGAACCGGCTATCGGAAAAGACCTTGCGCAGATTTCAATCCTTGGTCGCCGACCCGCATTCCCACACCCGCCGCTCGTGCCAGAGCCTTTGCATGAACCGCCAAAATCGCGCAAGCAAATCTTGTGTGTACATGAAAATTCGCTTGATTTTTTCACGGACGTGAGCTCTCATGAAATTCATTTCCAGTTTTTCATCAAGTGAGCGTTTTGCCCCCAGCTATCCCCAAAACATTGCAGGGACCTGACGAGCGCCTGCTGGCGAGCGACATCCGTGCGCTGCGCAAGGCGCGCGGGCTGACGCTGGCTGAGATCGCGCTGAAGCTTGGTCGCTCCGTCGGCTGGGTCAGCCAGGTCGAGCGCGGCCTGTCTATCCCTTCGCTTGGCGACCTCAGGGCTTTCGCCGATTTGTTCGGCGTGCCGCTCAGCCTGTTCTTCAGCCACGACGTGCCGATCGAAAAGGAGCGCGGTTTTGTCGTGCGCGCCGGCAGCCGGCGCACGCTTGGCACAAGCGAATCCGGCCTGGTGGAGGAGCTTCTGTCGCCCGATCTCGGCGGTAGTTTCGAGATGGTGCGTTCGATCTTTGCGCCGGGCGCCGAGATGAAGAGCGAGCAGCTGCGGCCGACCGAGGAAGCCGGCTACATCGCCTCTGGCGTTTTCGAGATCGAGATCGCGGGCGTCTGGCACCGTCTTGTCGAAGGCGATTCCTTCCGCTTCGAGCGCAAGCCATACCGCTGGCGCAATCCCGGCAGCGAGCCGGCCGTAATCATCTGGGTGGTTTCGCCGCCTGTTTATTGAATGCATGTCGCCCAAAAGTGTGCAGCGGTTTTGGGACAACGACATGCATCAAGCAAAAAATAGAAGCGCAGCGCGCTTCAGGTTTGGGAGAAGAATATGGCCGGTTTGCCGACCACGGCACGCGTGGTGATCATCGGAGGCGGTGTCGTCGGCACCTCCTCGCTCTACCACCTTTGCAAGGCGGGCTGGACCGATTGCGTGCTGCTTGAAAAGAACGAGCTGACATCGGGCTCGACCTGGCATGCCGCCGGCAATGTGCCGACCTTCTCGTCGTCCTGGTCGCTGATGAACATGCAGCGCTATTCGACCGAGCTCTATCGCGGCTTGGCTGATGCCGTCGACTATCCCATGAACTACCACGTTACCGGCTCGCTCCGCCTCGCCCACACGAAGGAGCGCATGCAGGAGTTCCAGCGCGCCAAGGGCATGGGCCGCTACCAGGGCATGGACATCGACATCGTCGGCCCCGACGAGATCAAGCGCCGCTATCCCTTCATCGAGACGCATGAATTGAAAGGCGCGCTCTACGATCCGAACGACGGCGACATCGACCCCGCGCAGCTGACGCAGGCACTTGCCAAGGGTGCGCGCGACATGGGGGCAAAGATCATCCGCTTCTGCCCAACCACGGGCGTGCGCCGCGAGAACGACGAATGGGTTGTCGAGACGCCGCAAGGCGAGATCCGTTGCGAGATCGTCGTCAACGCCGCCGGCTACCGAGCCGCGGAAGTCGGCAAAATGTTCGGCCGCGACGTCCCGATGATGGTGATGAGCCATCAGTACATCTTGTTCGAGGAAATCCCCGAACTGGTGGCCTGGTCGAAGGAGCAGGGCAAGAAACTGCCGCTGCTGCGCGACGTCGACACCTCCTACTATCTGCGCCAGGAAAAGAACGGCATGAATCTCGGCCCCTATGAGCGCAATTGCCGCGCGCATTGGGCGACCCACAACGACCCGATGCCGGAGGATTTTTCCTTCCAGCTATTCCCCGACGATCTCGACCGTCTCGAGCACTACCTTGCCGATGCCGTCGCCCGCGTGCCGATCCTGGGCACTGCCGGCCTGTCCAAGGTGATCAACGGGCCGATCCCTTACGCGCCGGACGGCAATCCGCTGATCGGTCCGATGCCCGGCGTTCCCAACGCGTTCGAGGCCTGTGTCTTCACCTTCGGCATCGCCCAGGGCGGCGGCGCCGGCAAGGTGCTGGCCGAATGGGTTACGCAGGGCCAGACCGAATGGGACATGTGGTCTTGCGATCCGCGCCGTTTCACCAGCTTTGCGGCCGCCCCCGACTATAGCGTCGCCAAGGGCATGGAGATCTACGGCAACGAATACGCCATCCAGTTCCCGCGCCATGCCTGGCCGGCCGGGCGCGACCGCAAGCTGTCGCCGATTCACGATCGCATCAAGGCGCTCGGCGCCCAGTTCGACGCCTATAATGGCTGGGAGCGTGCCACCTGGTATGCGCAACCCGGTGACGACACGTCGGAAGAAGCAACACTCACCTTCCGCCGCGACGGGCCGTGGCAGCACCGCGTGCGCGAAGAATGCCTGGCGGTGCGCGACGCCGCCGGCATTCTGGACCTGCCCGGCTTCTCGCGCTTCAACCTCGAAGGTCCTGGCGCAGCCGAATGGCTGGCGCTGCAGGTCACCGGCCTGGTGCCCAAGCCCGGCCGCATCGGCCTCGCCTATTTCGCCGACGACAAGGGCCGCATCGTCACCGAGATGTCGGTGGTGCGCCATGGCGAAGAGCAGATGACGCTGATCACCGCGGCGGTAGCGCAGTGGCACGATTTCGAATGGCTGAAGTCGCGCCTGCCGAAGGACGCGGCTTTCACCCTCACTGACCGAACCGAAGACTATTCGACGCAAATCCTCGCCGGCCCCAGTTCGCGCAAGATCCTGGCCGAGGTCTGTGGCGCGGATCTCTCGCTGCCCTGGCTGACGCATCAGGAAACCACCATCGCCGGCCGCTGGGCGAAGCTGGTGCGGGTATCCTTCGCCGGCGAACTCGGCTGGGAAATCCACACCAAGGTGGGAGACACCGCCGCCATCTTCGACGACGTCTGGACGGCGGGACAAAAACACGGTCTGAAACCGTTCGGCATGTATGCGCTGGATTCGCTGCGCCTCGAAAAGGGCTACCGGACCTGGAAGGGCGACCTGTCGACCGACTATACGGTCCTGCAGGGCGGGCTCGAGCGCTTCGTCAAATGGGACAAGCCCGACTTCCGCGGCAAGGCAGCCCTGCAGAACGAAAAGCAGCAAGGCGTGAAGAAGCGCTTCGTCACGCTGGTGGTCGAAAACCCAGGCGATTGCGACGCGCCGTCCGTGTCGACGCTCTGGCATGACGGCAAGATCGTCGGCGAGACGACGTCCGGCGGCTGGGGGCATCGCATCGACAAATCGATCGCGCTCGGCATGCTGCGCGCCGACCTGGCTGAACCCGATACCGCGATCGAGATTGAAATTTTTGGCGATCGTTTCAAGGCAGTCGTGCAGAAAGACGAGCCGCTGTGGGATCCGAAAAACGAAAGACTGAGAGCATGAAGAAAGTCATTCTCACCGATGGCGGCATGGGCCAGGAACTGGTCCGCCGCAGCAGCTCCGAGCCGACGCCGCTCTGGTCGGCCAGGGTGCTGATCGACGAGCCGGATCTGGTGCGTGACCTGCATGCCGAATTCATCCGGGCCGGCGCTCGCGTCATCACCATCAACACCTATTCGGCAACGCCGGAGCGGCTCGCGCGGGAAGGAGCAGAAGACCTCTTCAAGCCCTTGCAGAAGCGCGGCATCGAATTGGCAAGACAGGCACGCGACGAGGCAGGCGATGCAGCGATCGCCGGCTGCCTGTCACCGCTGTTCGGCAGCTATGCGCCGGCGCTGACCATATCGTTCCAGGAGACGCTGGACATCTATCGCCGCATCGTCGCAGAGCAGGCCGATGGCGTCGACCTGTTCCTGTGCGAGACCATGGCCTCAGCCGAGGAAGGCCGTGCGGCCGTTACCGCTGCGTCGGAAAGCGGCAAACCTGTCTGGGTATCTTGGACGCTCGCCGATCACGGCGCGGCGCGGCTGCGCAGCGGCGAAACAATAGCGGCAGCGGCGGACGCCCTCGACGGCCTGACGGTTGCAGCGCGCCTGGTGAATTGCTGCCGGCCAGAAACTATCGTCGCGGCACTGCCCGAATTGATTGCCCTCGGCGGCCCGGTCGGCGCCTATGCCAATGGCTTCACCTCTGTCGAAGCGCTCAAGCATGGCGGAACGGTCGAAGTGCTGCACGCACGCCACGACCTTGATCCGGATGCCTATGCCGACCAGGCGCTCGGCTGGGTCGCCGCTGGCGCCACCATCGTCGGCGGCTGCTGCGAAGTCGGCCCTGCCCACATCGCCGCGTTGCGCGATCAGCTCGAACAGGCCGGCCACGAAATCTCGGGAGTATCCTGATGCCCAGACCCTCATCGCGCATTTCCGGCATCGTGCCTTCGGGCAAAGATGGCTGGGAGGTCCACACCGAGGCATGGGCCCGCAAGGAGGCCGGCCAGGACATCATCATGCTGTCGGTCGGCGACCATGATTTCGATACGCCGAGCCAGACGATCGAAGCCTGCGTGACGGCGGTTCGCGGCAGCAACCATCACTACACCCCGCTGTCCGGCGTTCCGCGCCTGCGCAGGGCGATGGCGGCGGCCTCGACCGCTTGCACCGGGGTCGAGACGGCGCCTGACCAAGTCATCGCCACGCCGGGCGGTCAGGCCGCCCTTTACGCGGCGGTGCAGGCCGTTCTCGACCAGGGCGACCACGCCATCGTGGTGGCGCCCTACTACGCGACTTATCCCAACACCTTCAGCGCCGCCGGCGCCAGCTTCACCGTCGTCGAGACGCCGGCCGGAGACGGTTTCCAGCCGCACGCCGAGATGATCCGCGCGGCGCTCAAGCCCAACACGCGCGCCATTTTGATCAACACGCCGAACAACCCGACCGGCGCCGTCTATTCGCGTGAGCGTCTGGAAGAGCTGGCCGAGATCTGCCGCGAGCACGATCTCTGGCTGCTGTCGGACGAGGTCTACTGGACGCTCGGCGGCGGCGAGCACATCTCGCCGCGCGGCCTGCCCGGCATGGCCGAGCGCACGCTGGTCATCAATTCGATGTCCAAGAGCCATGGCATGACCGGCTGGCGCATGGGCTGGCTGACTGGCCCGGCGCAGATGATCACGCTGTTGACCAATCTCAATCTGGTGACGACCTACGGCCTGCCGGCCTTCATCTCGATCGCCTGCGCCGAGGCGCTGGAGAACCGCTATGGCGTGAAAGAGATCGCCGAACGCTATGCGGCGCGCCGCACCGTCCTGCTCGACGCCGTGCGCGGCATGAACAATATCAGCGTGCACGGCTCCGAGGGCGGCATGTATGTCATGCTCGACATCTCAGCCGTCGAGCCCGACGACGAGAAATTCGCCTGGGCCTTTCTCGACCAGGAGAGTGTCGGCGTCATGCCGGGTTCCAGCTTCGGCAAGGCCGCTGCCGGCCACATCCGCATCAGCCTCTGCCAACCGGAGCCGGTGCTTCAGGAAGCCGCAAAACGCCTGCGCCGCTTCGCATCCGGCTATCGCCGCGAGGCCGCATGACCAGAAGCATTCCCACCAAGGCCCGCGCGGTTATTATCGGCGGCGGTGTCTCCGGCTGTTCGGTCGCCTACCACCTGGCCAAGCTCGGCTGGACCGACATCGTGCTGCTCGAACGCAAGCAGCTGACCTCGGGTACGACCTGGCACGCCGCCGGCCTGATCGGCCAGCTGCGCGGCTCGCAGAACATGACGCGGCTGGCGAAATATTCGGCCGACCTCTACGTCAAGCTGGAAGCCGAAACGGAAGTCGGCACCGGCATGCGCCAGGTCGGCTCGATCACCGTGGCGCTGACCGAGGAGCGCAAGCACGAGATTTACCGGCAGGCCTCGCTCGCCCGCGCCTTCGATGTCGATGTGCGCGAGATTTCGCCGAACGAAGTCAAGGCAATGTACCCGCATCTCAACGTGTCCGACGTGGTCGGCGCCGTGCATCTGCCGCTCGACGGCCAGTGCGATCCCGCCAACATCGCCATGGCGCTGGCCAAGGGTGCCCGCCAGCGTGGCGCCGCCATCGTCGAGAATGTGAAGGTCACCAAGGTCCATACCAAGGCCGGTCGCGTCACCGGTGTGTCGTGGGCGCAAGGCGAGGATCAGGGAACGATCGAGGCCGACATCGTCGTCAACTGCGCCGGCATGTGGGCGCGCGAGCTCGGCGCCCAGAACGGCGTCACCATCCCGCTGCATGCCTGCGAACATTTTTATCTCGTCACCGAGCCGATCCCCGGGCTCGGT
The DNA here is from genome assembly GCF_040322455.1 of Mesorhizobium sp. M0139. NCBI lineage: Bacteria > Pseudomonadati > Pseudomonadota > Alphaproteobacteria > Hyphomicrobiales > Phyllobacteriaceae > Mesorhizobium > Mesorhizobium sp. M0139. Next base: position 93,664 of record NZ_JAMYTN010000014.1, on the reverse strand, counting down.
CGTCTACCGGTGCTGCGCGTTCCCGATGAATGCGCCTACTACAAGGAAGATGCCGGCAAGATGATGCTCGGCGCTTTCGAGCCTGTGGCCAAGCCCTGGGGCATGGACGGCATCCGCGAGGATTTCTGCTTCGACCAGCTTCCCGAGGACATGGAGCATTTCGAGCCGATCCTCGAAATGGGCGTCAATCGCATGCCGATGCTGGCAACCGCCGGCATTCACACCTTCTTCAACGGCCCCGAAAGCTTTACCCCCGACGACCGCTACTATCTCGGCGAAGCGCCGGAGCTGTCGGGCTACTGGATGGCGACCGGCTACAATTCCATCGGCATCGTCTCGTCCGGCGGCGCCGGCATGGCGCTGGCGCAGTGGATCAATGACGGCGAAGCGCCCTTCGACCTCTGGGAAGTCGACATCCGCCGCGCCCAGCCATTCCAGAAGAACCGTAGGTATCTCAAGGAGCGTGTCTCCGAAACACTCGGCCTGCTCTATGCGGATCACTTCCCCTACCGGCAGATGGCAACGTCCAGAAATGTCAGGCGCTCGCCCCTGCACGAACACCTGAAGGCGCGCGGCGCCGTGTTCGGCGAAGTCGCCGGCTGGGAGCGCGCCAACTGGTTTGCGCGAGAGGGGCAGGAGCGCGAATACCGCTATTCCTGGAAGCGGCAGAACTGGTTCGACAACCAGCGCGAGGAGCACCTGGCGGTCCGCAACAAGGTCGGCCTGTTCGACATGACCTCGTTCGGCAAGATCCGTGTCGAAGGCCGCGACGCCTGTGCCTTCCTGCAAAGGCTGTGCGCCAACGATATGGACGTGGCGCCGGGCAAGATCGTCTACACCCAGATGCTCAACCAGCGCGGCGGTATCGAAAGCGACCTCACGGTGTCGCGGCTATCTGAGACCGCCTACTTCCTCGTCGTGCCGGGCGCGACGCTGCAACGCGACCTCGCCTGGCTGCGCCGGCATGTCGGGGATGAATTCGTAGTCATCACCGATGTCACGGCAGCTGAGGCCGTGCTCTGCCTGATGGGTCCGGATGCGCGAAAGCTGATCCAGAAAGTCAGCCCCAACGATTTCTCCAACGACAACAATCCATTCGGCACCTTCCAGGAGATCGAGATCGGCATGGGCCTCGCCCGTGCCCACCGCGTCACCTATGTCGGCGAACTCGGCTGGGAACTTTATGTCTCGACCGACCAGGCGGCTCATGTCTTCGAGGCGATCGACGAGGCCGGCGGCGATGTCGGCCTGAAACTTTGCGGCCTGCACACGCTGGATTCCTGTCGCCTCGAAAAGGCGTTTCGGCATTTCGGCCACGACATCACCGACGAGGACAATGTGCTGGAGGCCGGCCTCGGCTTTGCGGTCAAAACCGCCAAGGGCGAGTTCATCGGCCGCGATGCGGTGCTGAAGAGAAAAGAAGCCGGCCTGTCGCGCCGGCTGGTGCAGTTCCGTTTGAAAGACCCTGAACCCCTGCTCTTCCACAACGAGGCGATCCTGCGCGACGGCAAGATCGTCGGCCCGATCACATCGGGGAATTACGGCCACCATCTCGGCGGCGCGATCGGACTGGGCTATGTGCCCTGCCAGGGCGAGAGCGAGGCGGATGTGCTGGCCTCGTCCTACGAGATCGAGATCGCCGGCGAGCGTTTTGCGGCGGAAGCATCGCTGAAGCCGATGTACGATCCCAAGGCGGAACGGACGAGGATGTAGCACCTTTTTACCCTCCCCCTTGTCGGGAGGGTCGGCTCGCAGTCGGAGCGAAGCGGCGATTGCGAGCCGGGGTGGGGGTGCGCCCTACGAGACCCCCCACCCCGCTTCGCAAATGCCGCCTTGCGGCATTTGCTGCGCGACCCTCCCCACAAGGGCGAGGGTGAAGAAGCTCAAAACCGCTCCAGCTTCGCCCGCACTTTCACCAGAAACGCCGCCCTCGTCCTTGGCGTCGAGGCGTCCATCAGGTAGTGCGCCAGGAAAAACGTCCGGCAGCGGCGGGCGCACAGCGCGCGCATACCGCGCAGCAAGGTCTTGCGGCCGGGCTGGCCGACGACGACGCTCCACCAGGTCGGCGCGCCGCAGGTGGTAATGACGCCGACCCTGGTGACATGTGTCATCAGCGACGTGATGCGCCCCTTGCCCAGCTTGAAGGCGACATCGGTCGCCCAGACCCGGTCGAGCCAGCCCTTCAGCATGGCCGGCAGCCCGTACCACCAGGTCGGATAGATGAACAGGATCGCCTCAGCCCAGGCGAGATGCTCGAAATGCGGTTTTAGGGCCGGATCCTCCGGCGCCCGCTCATTGTAGGCGCGTCGCTCTTCGCAGCCCATCACCGGATCGAATTTCTCCGCATAGAGGTCGAGCAGCCGCACCTCCCAGCCGCGTGCCTTCAGCACATCGACTGCGGCATCTCTGATGGCGGCGCAAAAGCTTTCGGGCACCGGATGGCAATAGACCACCAGCACGCGCATCAGAATTCATCCATCCCGGCCGCGACCTTGGCCATGAAGGCTGCCCGCGTCTCGTCGGTCGACAGGTTCATCGAATAATGAGCGAGGTAGGACACCGAGGCGCCGGGCCTGATCGTCGCGCGCAGCATCCGCTTGACCAATCTGCGTGGCGGATCGCCCATCAGCATGGCGCGGAAGCGGCTGCCGCCATAGGTGGTGACGGCGGTCAGCTTGCGGATGTTGTGGAGCGAAGGCTGCGCCTTGCCGTCGACCAATTTGAACGACACGCCGGGCAGAAACACGCGGTCGAAAAAGCCTTTCAGGATGGCCGGGAAGCCGTAGTTCCAGACGGGATATGACAGCACCAGCGCCTCGGCCTTGAGCAGCCGCTCGACATAGGGCGCGGCCGGGTCCGCAGGGCTGCGTTGGTTATGATAATCCAGCCTCTCCCCGCGCGTCAGCCTGGGGTCGAAATCCTCTGCATAGAGATCGCAATCGTCGACCTCATGGCCGGCGGCCGTCAGCCGCTCGACGATCGTGCGGTGCAGGCCTGCATTGAAGCTGGTCTCCACCGGGTGTGCGTAGAGGACGAGGACTTTCATGGGGAAATGCTTGCGAGGTGGGCGCGAGGCACCCCCCTCTGCCCTGCCGGGCATCTCCCCCGCAAGGGGGGAGATCGGACTGCCGCATCGCTTTCACTAATTGTCAGCGTGTCAGATTGGCCGCGGCGTTCAGGCTGCCAATCTCCCCCCTTGCGGGGGGTGAGAAGTGGTCGGCGAAGCCGATGGGAAGCCAATTGCTTGGCTTTCCAAACGACGAACGCCCGAAGCGGCAGCGTAGGGCCTGTGCCGGCAGGACAGAGGGGGGTGCTCAAGCTCAAACCTCTGCTCATTCTGCTTTCTGCAAACCCTTGAACAAAAAAGTCCGGCCCGAGCGATAGTCGTAATCCGGATTTTCCCAGGCGATCATCTTGCCGGGATTGAGCAGGCCTTGCGGATCGGTCTCGCGCTTGAAGGCGAGCTGGATTTCATCCGTCTGCTTCATGCCGCCCTCTTCCAGCGTGTAGCGGTGCGGGTTGAAGATCGGGCAGCCGTTCTCCTCATGCAGCCGGATGATTTCGTTGAGCCGCGCCTCGGTGGTGAATTTCACCAGCGGCAGGCCGAAGCAGGTGATGTTGCCGTCGAGGCGCACGAATTCGAGATGCGAAAAGACCTCGTTCGGAAACATCGCGTCCATCTTCTCCACCAGCGCCAGCTGGTTGGGAAACGGATAGAGCGATTGCAGATAGGTGATCGCGGGATCGACCCGCAGTGCCCTGAGCGTGGTGTGGTTCCACGCCAGTTCGAAGCCCGGCGGCAGGCCCTTTTTCTCTTCGTCCGTTGCCGTCGCCGCATTGAAGATGACTTCGCCGCCGGCGCGGCGGGTGAAGGCGAGGAACGCGTCTAGCCCATGCCGGGCAACCATGACGACGCAGATGCTTTGCCCGTCCCGGAAGAACTTCTGGTGGCGCTTGAAATAGAGCTGCGGCACGGGCGCGGCGATCGGCGTGATCAGCTTGGTCAGGATGCCGTCCTGGCGTGCCAGCGCGTTGCCGTAGCGGGCTGCCGGCATGAAAGCGTCGAAGCCGACGATCACGTCGATCCATTCATAGGCTGCAGTCAGCGGCATCTCGACCTCGGTGATGATGCCGTTGGTGCCATAGGCGTGGGTGACCTTGTGCAGGTCCTCGCCGGCGAGTTCGAGCGCCTTCGGCTTCGCCTCCATAGTGACGACGCGCAGGCGCAGCACATTGCCGAAATCACGCAGACCGCCGAAATTGATCGAGCCAACGCCGCCCGAGCCGCCGGCGATGAAGCCGCCGATCGAGGCGGTGTTGTAGGTCGACGGCGACAGCCGCAGTTCCTGCCCGGAATGCGCGCGCGTCGCTCTGTCGATGTCGGCGAGGATCGCGCCCGGCCCGGTGACGACGCGGCCCGGCGCTATGGCCTTGATCTCGTTCATCTCGGCAAGGTTCAAAACCACGCCGCCCGATAGCGGCATCGCCTGACCGTAATTGCCGGTGCCGCTGCCGCGCGGCGTCACCGGAACGCCATGACGGTGGCAAGCGGCAAGCACGCGGATCAGTTCGGCCTCGTTCCTGGGCGTCACGATCAGGTCGCCGGTGACGTGGTCGAGCTGCTGCTTCAGCACCGGGCTGTACCAGTAGAAGTCGCGGCTCTTCTGCTGGACGATGGCCGGATTGTCGTCGAGCTTTATCCCGTCGAGATCGCGTTTGAGCGCCGAAACATCCATCATTCCACCATCAGTTCGTCGAGCTCGGCATAGTCGGGCAATTGCCTGTCGATCGCTCGCCCCGCGCGCACGACGATGCGATCCGATTCGGGCCGCGACAGCAATTCCGTCCAGCTCCGCCCTTTGAAGACGATGAAATCGGCGCTGCCACCGGCTGCCAGTGTCCCAACACCGTCGAGCCGCATCACCTTGGCCGGCGTCGCCGCCACCGTCTGCGGCCAGTCGCCGACCGGATGGTCGAAATGCAGGATGCGCGTCGCCATGCGGTAGACCTCCAGCATGTCGAGATCGCCATAGGCATAGAAAGGATCGCGGGTGTTGTCGGAGGCGACCGCGACCGCAATGCCCCTCGCCTTCATCTCGTGCAGCAAGGTCACGCCGCGCCTGCGTGGCGTGGTCTGGTCGGCGCGCCGGTCCTGCAGATAGAGATTGCACATCGGCAGCGACACCACGGCAAGTTTGGCCTTGGCGACCTTGTCCAGCGTGTCGAGCACGTCGAGGTCCGGCTGGCGCGCCAGCGAGCAGCAATGTCCCACCAGTATGTTGCCCTCAAAACCGTTCCAGAGTGCGGCCTCGGCGATCTTCTTCAGCGAGATCGCCGCGATATCGTCGGTCTCGTCGGCGTGGAAATCGAGATCGAGCCCGTGCTTGTTCGCCTCGGCGAACACCTTGTCGAGAAGCTCTTCGAGATCCGGCACCATATAGGTGACGACGCCGAGCACGCCCTTGGCCGCAGCCACACGCTTGGCCAACCTCTCGAACCACTTTCTGTCGCGCACGCCTTCGATGCCGAGCAGGCAGGCCGCCTGCAGCTCGATGCGGCCGCGCCATTTCTCTCGCATCGCCTCGAACACCGGCCAGGAGATCTCCTCCTGCGGCGGCACGCTGTCGAGATGAGTGCGCAAGGCCTTGGTGCCGTGCGCGTAGGCCGAGCACAAAGAGAAATCCATGCGCCGCGCCACGTCCTCGGCGCTCCAGCGCGCTGCACGGTCGGCGCCGGTGGCGTTGAGCGCGCCGATGAAACTGCCGTCGGGATTGGGTTTGCGCGGCCAGATATGGCCCTTGTCGATATGAGTGTGGCAATCGACGAAACACGGCAGGATGATGCGGCCGGCAAGGTCGATGGCGGTGGCTGGCGCTTTTGATTTCTTGTGCGCGGCGATGGCTGAGATCTTGCCATCGGCGACCGTTATGTCGGCCAGGGCGAAGCCGTCGCTGTCGTAAGTCGCGGCAAGGCCTGATGTCAGCGACCGGTGAAGGCGGACGTTTGTGAGATGGTACGAGCCAGAGGTCGGTATCAAGGACCGCCCCCCTCTGCCCTGCCGGGCATCTCCCCCTCAAGGGGGGAGATTGGCAGCTTTTCCGACAGCACCCGTCTTCCAACGTCGATAATTGGCGAAATCCCGGATGACGTCCAATCTCCCCCCTTGAGGGGGAGATGGCCGGCAGGCCAGAGGGGGGTGTTTCGCGCCAGCATCTCAATCACGTCACCCAACCCCCTACCGCTCCTGCTTCAGCGCGCTCTCGTGCCAGCGGCGCAGGATGAGATGCGACACCAGCGACAGCACCAGGAAGATCAAGATGCCGGTAAGCGAGATCAGGATCAGCGCCGCGAACAGCCTTGGCGCGTTGAGGCGGTAGCCGGCCTCGATGATGCGCGACGCCAGCCCCGACGACTGCCCCTGCGCGCCGGCGACGAACTCGGCCACCACGGCGCCGATCAGCGACAGGCCGCCGGCGATCTTCAGGCCTCCTAGAAAATACGGCATGGCCGCCGGCAGTCTGAGATAGCGCAATTGCTGCCAGCGCGTCGCGCCGTTGAGCTTGAACATGTCGCGCAGATTGCGGTCGACCGAATTGAGGCCGAGCGTGGTGTTGGACAGGATCGGGAAGAAGGCGACGATCCAGGCGCAAAGCAAAAGCTTCACCGTCTGGTTGTCCACATAGATGTTGATGAGCGGGAAGACCGCCACGATCGGCGTTACCTGCAGCACGATGGCGAAGGGAAAGAACGACATCTCCACCCATTTCGATTGCGCAAACAGCACCGCTAGTCCGACGCCGCCGACCACTGCAAGCAGCAGACTGAGGAAGGTTATGCGCAACGTGACCAGCAGCGCGGAGAACAGGAGCCCGGCATCGCTATAGAGCGTCCACAGCACCACGCCGGGGCGCGGCAGGATATATTGCGGGATCGCGTTCCACACGCAGATGCGGTCCCACAGCCAGATCGCCAGGATCATGATCGCCAGCGGCAAGACCCACCGGCCGATCCGCTCCAGCCGCTCCTGGCGTACGCGGCCGGCCTCTTCCGCGTCGAGCGTTGCGGCATTCTGGTCAATGGCCGTCATGGTTGCGGTCCGGCTGATGTGTTGATGGCGTTGACCAGGATGTCCGAGGCCTGGCGGCAGAGCGCGGCATAGTCGGGCGAAGTGCGGAACACCTCGTCGCGTGGATAGGCGGCATCGATTGCCAACTCGGCATGGACGCGGCCCGGCCGCGCCGCCATGACGACGACGCGGTTTGACAGGAACACGCTTTCGAAGACGCTGTGGGTGACGAAGACGACGGTGAAGCGCTCGTCCTGCCACAGCTCCAGAAGGTCGTTGTTGAGCTTGAAGCGGGTGATCTCGTCGAGTGCCGCGAACGGCTCGTCCATCAACAGAATGCGCGGCTTCGTCACCATGGCGCGTGCGATCGAGACGCGCATCTTCATGCCGCCGGAAAGTTCGCGCGGCACGGCGTTTTCGAAACCGGTCAGGTGCACCCGCTCCAGCATCTCCATCACCACCGGCGCCGCTTTGGCACGCGACACGCCTTTCAGCCTGAGCGGCAGCCAGACATTGTCGAAGACATCGGCCCAGGGCAGCAGCGTCGGTTCCTGGAAGACGAAGCCGATATTGGCGCGGTCGATCGAACCGCCCCAGTCGAGCTGACCGGATGTCGGCGTCGACAGGCCCGCGATCAGCCTCAACGCCGTTGACTTGCCGCAGCCGGACGGCCCGAGAAGGCTGACAAAATCGCCCTCGCGGATGGCGAGATCGACGTCGCTCAATGCAGTCACGCCATTGGAAAACACCTTGCCGACATGGCGCAGCGTCAGCAGCATCGGGCCTTCACCCGATGCCGTCATGGGCGCCTGCGCCATCTTTTCCAGCTTCACGATTACTTCTTCAGCTCGATTCCGACACCTTTGTTGATGAAGGCCAGCGTATAGGCCTTCTTGATATCGATGCCCTCGGGCGTGACCTTGGCCTTGACCATCTTGCCATAGAAGCTCTTGATCCGGTCTTCGTTCATGGCGCCGATGCCGAGCTTTTCGGTGTCGCCGGAATCGGCCAGGCCGAACTTCTTCATCTGCTCGATCGAGAAGGCAATCTGCTCGTCGCTCATGTCGGGATTGTCTTTCTTGATCATCTCGTTGGCGGCCTTGTTGTCGCCGTAGAGGTAGTTGTACCAGCCCTTGGCCGAGCCATCGACGAAGCACTGGACCACCTCCGGCCGCTTGTCGATCGTGTCCTGCATCACCTCGATCGTCGTCGAATAGGTGTCCCAGCCATAGTCGGCGAGCAGGAACTGGTTGGGCACGAAGCCGCCTTCCTTCTTGACCGCAAAAGGTTCCGAGGTGACGTAACCCTGCTGGATCGACTTCTTGTTGGCCAGGAATGGAGCGGTGTTGTAGGTGTAGGGCACGCGCTTGGCGGCATCGAAACCGAGTTCGATGACCATCCACTGGAAGAAGGTCTGGACGCCCTCGTCGCCGAGAATGTACTGGTCGGCGTTCTTCAAATCCTCCCACTTGTCCAGCCCCTGCCCCGGGTGGGACATGATGACTTGAGGGTCCTTCTGGAAATCGGCGGCGACGACGCGCATCGGGATGCCCTGCTGGACGGCGTCGAAAGCCGACAGCAGATTGCCGCCCATGTAGAAATCGAGCTTGCCGGCCAGCAGCAGCGGCCGCCCGCTGACCTGCGGACCTCCCTGCGAAATCGTCACGTCGAGGCCACATGCAGCGTAGGTGCCGTCGGCGACGGCCTGGTAGTAGCCGCCATGCTCGGGCTCGGCCAGCCAGTTGGTGCCGAAGGTGACCTTCTCGTTTGCTGCCGCGCCGAACGTGCCGGCTCCAAGCAGCGCGACCGCAAGCGCTGAAATCTTCTGTTTTCCGTACATCGACACCACCCTTTGTTGGCTCCGGAGCGTCACGCGCCGGGCTCGACACCATTGATCCAAGAAGCAAGACACATGCCACCGCCCGGGCCGCCTGCTTGCGCGGCAGTCACTGCCAACACCGGACGGGTCATGCTGTGCGGGAGGCATCGTGCCTATTTTTTGGACGCCTGTCCACAATCGCCCTTGTGCCATGCACCACATCTTGAACGTACTATCGGTCACGTCTTAGGCTGGTCTCGCAGACAGGAGATTGCCATGTTCAGATACCTCGCGCCGAAGTCGATCAAGCCGCCTTTCGCCCGCTACAGCCACGGCGTCGAGGTGCCGCCAGGCAAGCGGCTGGTTCTGTGCTCCGGCCAGGTCGCCATCACGGCGGACGGCCAGATCCCCGAGGATGCCGGCGCGCAGGCCGAGCTCTGCTTTCAAAACATAGCGGCGATTCTGGCTGAAGCCGGGCTGGGGCTAGGCGACATCGTGCGCATAAACGCCTACGTCACCGACCGCGCCTTTCTGCGGCCCTATATGGACGTCCGCGACCGCTTGTTTGCCAGCCCCGCGCCCGCCTCGACGCTGATGATCGTGTCAGGCTTTGCGCGGCCGGAGTTCAAGGTCGAGGTCGAGGCGATTGCGGCTGGGTGATCGACAGGCGACGTTTGGCGCGCTAGGTCTCCCTCACAGTCAAGAGGCATGACATGACCGTTGCAAACAGACGCGTGTGGTGGGGCGACTACCGGACCACCGAATACGCCGCGATCGATCCGGAGGCGACGATTGCCGTGCTGCCGGTGGCGGCGATCGAGCAGCACGGCCCGCATCTGCCTGTATCAACCGATACCTCGATCATGAACGGCATGCTGGAGACGGTCATCGCCCGCCTGCCCGGCGATCTCGACATCCGCATCCTGCCGGTCCAAACGGTCGGCAAGTCGAACGAGCATCTGCAGGCGCCGGGCACGCTCACCCTGCCGGCGGCCACCCTGGTCGATACCTGGACCGAGCTTGGCCTGTCCGTTGCCCGCGCAGGCGTAAGGAAACTGATCGTCGTCAACTCGCATGGCGGCAATGAAGAGATCATGGGCATCGTCACGCGCGAGCTGCGCGTGCGTGAGAGGATGCTGGCGGTGAAGACCAGCTGGCAGCGCTTCGGCCGCCCCGCCGGCATGTACACCGAGCTTGAGGACCGCCATGGCATCCATGGCGGCGACGTCGAGACCTCGTTGATGCTGCATTTTCGCCCGGAGTTAGTCGACATGGCCAAGGCCGACAATTTCGCCTCCAAGGTCGCCCGCGCCGAAACCGAATTTGCGCTGCTGCGCCACACCGGAACGCACGCTTTCGCCTGGATCGCTGGGGATCTCAACCCCAACGGCGTGGTCGGCGATGCCAGCATTGCCACGGCCGAGAAAGGCCGACTGACGGCGGAGCATCAGGCCGACGGCTTCATCACCCTGTTGAAGGATGTGCGCAAGGCGAAGCTTGCCGACTGGCTGGCATAGCGGGCCGCCTTAGCCGTCGATCTTCAACACGAAAGGCGTACCCTCAAAAGCATCGGCGCCCCGCCCGATCGCTTCGATCGCTTCGATCATGCGGCCTTGTCGTGAGAGCAGAGCATCCGCGACGACGATCAACCGTGGATTGGGTGTCGCCGAGGGCGAAAGCTTCCGCAATGTCTGCGCAAGTTCGACTTCGTCGCGCTTCGGGGCGAGCGCCGCCGCAATGATATAGGCCGAGGCGGTCGAGCGGCTGATGCCGGCATAGCAATGGACGACCATGGGTTTGGCGCGGTCCCATTTCCGGGCGAAATCGAGCAGATTGCGCACATGGCCTTCGCCGGGCATGGTCATGCCGTCCTGCGCCACCGCGATGTCGTGCATGACCAGATGCAGGTGGTTTTCCCTCGCGATTGAGGCCGGCCGCGTCACCTCGGTGCCGGCAGCGAGCAGCGACAGCACGCGCTCGGCGCCGCTTTTGGCCACCGTCTCCTCAAGCTTTGCCAGCGAACAGATATGGATCATGGCGCGATCTCCTTCGACCCATCGTCGCGCCGTGCGCCCCAGTCGGCAAGCGCCGATTCAAGCCGCTGCCATTCCTCCTGACTTCCAGGCAGCCCCGCGCGGAGCACCTGAGGACGCTCGGAAAAATGCCTGAGCAATATGCCGCGCTCACCGAGCGTCGAAAACAGCCCGGCCGCGTCCGGCATCTGAAGATAGCGGAACAGCGTCGTGCCGCCGGCGACAGCAACGCCAAAGCGCGAAAGCAGCGCATCGAGCCGCGCCGCATCCTGCGCCAGCCGCCGCCGCATGTCGGCCTGCCAGCCGCTGTCGACAAGCGCGCGGATGCCGTATTCGAGCGCTGGGCCGGCGACCGCCCAAGGGCCGAATTGCGTTTCAAGCCTTTCGACCGTCACCGCATCGGAAAGTGCGAAGCCGAGCCGCAGGCCGGCGAGACCGAAGAACTTGCCAAACGAGCGCAGCACGACGATGCCGCCCCGCCCGACATCGCCGGCCAGGCTTTCCGCGTGCGGGCCGACATCCATGAAGGCTTCGTCGACGACCAGCAGACCGCCTATGGCGCGCAATGTCTCGGCAAGCCGAAGCAGCCTTTCCCGCGACACGACTCGCCCGTCGGGATTGTTGGGATTGACGACGATGGCAATTTCGGCTCCGGCAAGCGCCTCGAAATCGTCGACCTCCGCCACCGCATGGCCGGCAATCGCGGCGGCCCTGGCATGCTCGGCATAGGTCGGCCCGAGCACCAGCGCCTTGCCGGGGCTGACCAGCGAGGCGACGCGCGGCAGCAGGATCTGCGTGCCCGGGGCGACCGTCACATTCTCGGCCGAAGGCGCGCCATAGGCGCCGGCCGCGACCCTGGCCAGTTCACGCAGGCGCGCGGCCTCCGGCAATCGTGACAGGGCGGTGGCGGGCAGCTCGAAAAGCGGGTAGGAGTGCGGATTGATACCTGTCGAAAGATCGACGAAAGGCTGTGGCGCGTGAGGGAAGAGCGCGCTCGCCCGGCCAAGGGATCCACCGTGATCCACCGCAGCAATCGCTCCATCAGAAAGCTTCATGTCGGTCCTGATCGCTTTCCTGTCGCTGGCCATCGAACGCATCCTGGGGTACCCGGACTGGCTGTTCCGTGCCGCCGGCCATCCCGTCACCTGGTTCGGCAGGCTGATAGCCTTTCTCGACCTCAGGCTCAACCGCGCCACTGATTCCGACGCATTGCGTCGCCGCCGGGGCGTGCACGCCCTGCTGGTCATTGTGCTGGCGCCGGCGGCGATTGCCTTCATTGTGCAAATCCTGCTCTGGCAGCTCTTTCCCGCCGGCATGATCATCACCGCCATCCTGGCGTCGTCGCTGCTGTCGCAAAAGAGCCTCACCGAGCATGTCGAAGCGGTGGCCGACGCGCTCGATACCGGCGGGCTGGCGCTCGGCCGCATTGCGGTTGCGCGCATTGTCGGCCGCGATCCCGAAAAGCTCGACCATGCCGGCGTCAGCCGCGCCGCGATCGAAAGCCTGGCCGAGAATTTCTCCGACGGCATTGTCGCGCCCGCCTTCTGGACCGGCGTCTGCGGGCTGGCCGGCGGCGTCGCCTACAAGGCCGCCAACACCGCCGATTCGATGATCGGTCACCGCACCCCGCGCCACGAGGCTTTTGGCCGCGCGGCAGCACTTTTCGACGACTGGATCAACCTGCCGGCCTCGCGGCTGACGGCACTGCTGATCATTGCCGCTGCCTTTCTTGTTGACGGCGCCGATCCCCGCAATGCTTGGGAAGCGGTACGGCGCGACGCGAAAAAACACCGTTCGCCCAATGCCGGCTGGCCGGAAGCGGCGATGGCGGGTGCGCTTGGCCTGGCGCTCGCCGGCCCGCGTACCTACGGCGGCGTTGTCGTCGAGGATGCGTTCATGGGCGAAGGCGGCCGCCGCGAGGCGGAGAGCCTGGACATCAGGCGGGCGCTGAAGCTTTACCACGTCGCGGATTATCTGCTGATTGGGCTGTTCGGATTGCTGTCGGCGGTCGTCATCTATCTGGAAATCTTGGTCTCGCAGTAAAGAAGCCGCCTGACTCACCAAGAGACACGGACTTCCTTCGCGTTTGGATCCACAGCTTCGCCAAATCTTTTGATCGCGTAGACGCCAGCGGCCACAGCCGAGGATTTCAGCACAGGCTCAATCACAAGGAAAAGCTTCTCGGCGTCTGGCCCGTACAGATAGAGGGTGCATTTGCCCCCACCAAACTCGTCACCATCAAATTCGCCGACATGCGCATTTGAAACAGCTTTTTCCAACCGATCCTCCAGAACTTGGACCGATTGCCGCTCTTCCGGCGCCCCGAACTGACCGCCGCTCAGAAGAAGGTAGACAATCACGGCTTGTTCCAACGGTGATCTCCCGAAGTTAGACCTTCAAAACTCGATCCCTTGCTGCGCTTTCACGCCCGCCGAAAAGTGATGTTTCGTCACGCCCATCTCCGTCACCAGATCCGCCGCCTCGACCAGCGCCGGCTTGGCGTTGCGGCCGGTGACGACGACATGCAAGCCTTCGCGCCGCGCCTTCAGCCCCGCCACCACTTTGTCGAGATCGAGATAGTCGTAGCGCAGCGCGATGTTCAGTTCGTCGAGCACAACCAGGTTGATCGAGGGATCGGCGATTAGCTCCAGCGCCTTGGCCCAGGCCGCTTCGGCCGCGGCGATGTCGCGCTTCAGATCCTGCGTTTCCCAGGTAAACCCCTCGCCCATCGCGTGCCAGACGACACGGTCGCCGAATGCCGCGAAAGCATCCTTTTCACCGGTGTGCCATTTGCCCTTGATGAACTGGACGATGCCGACGCGCTTGCCGTAGCCGAGCATGCGCAGCGCCAGCCCGAAGGCGGCGGTGGTCTTGCCCTTGCCGGGGCCGGTGTTGACGATCAGCAGCCCCTTCTCGACCGTCTTTTCCGCGACCTCGGCGTCCTGCACCGCCTTGCGCTTGGCCATCTTGGCGCGATGGCGTTCCTCGTCTTTTGCGTCAATATCGGTCATTATTTCACCTTGAGCGGCAGCCCCGCCACCATCAGAAGCACCATATCAGCTACCGCCGCGACCTGCTGGTTGAGCCGGCCGGCGGCGTCGCGGAACCGGCGTGCCAGCGCATTGTCGGGCACGATGCCTTGTCCGACTTCGTTGGAGACCACGAACCACGGTCCGCGCGGCCGCGACAGCACGTCGGCCAGCCGCAGGCACTCCCCCTCCAGATCATGATCGGCCAGCATATGATTGGTCAGCCACAGCGTCAGGCAATCGACGAGCACCGGCTGGTTGTCCGGCAAGGCTTCGAGCGCGCCGGCAAGATCGAGCGGCGCATCGATGGCCGCCCATCCCTCGCCGCGGCGCGAGCGGTGCTGCGCGATGCGCTCGCGCATTTCGCCGTCATAGGCTTGCGCGGTGGCGATATAGGCCCATGGCGGCGGCAACGCCGTCGCCAAAGTTTCGGCATGCGCGCTCTTGCCGGAGCGCGCACCGCCGATGATGAAGGTCAAACTGCGATCAGGCAAAGCTGTCGCGCAGGCTGGTCGCGGTGCCGGTGAAGCGCGAGTGCACTATGCCGACAACTGCGCCGAGCACCAGCCAGAACACCAGATTGGTCAGCGTCACCGCCACCACGAACTGATGATGCAGGCCCTCCGGGATCGGCGTTACGAAACTGTCAGGCTGCGGCGCGCCGACAATATGCGGGGCGACGATCAGGAGGACGGCGAGCACGGTCAGGGGCGCCGACGTGCGGAAGGTAATAAGGGCAAGGCCGATCGCGGTTGCCATCACCGTTGCCCACCACCAGATCTGGCGCTGCATGAGATCGGCTGCCGGCATTGCCGGCAGTTCCGGCGGCAGGCCGAGTCCCGGCGCCAGCGTGAACACGGCAAAGCCCGCCAGACCCCAGAACACGCCCTGGCGCCAGCTGCCGATGCCGCCGGCGAACTCGGAAACCGCCACCAGGACCAGCGCGAAGCCGATGCCGGTGACGATATTGGCGACGACACTGAAGGCGAAACGCTCGAAGCCGTCGGCCGGCGCCCAGCCTTCGTCCTCCGCCGGCGCGGCTGCTTCAGCCGGTGCTGCGCTGCTCACCGCATTTTCCGCCGGCGCGGCGGTGCTCATGGCATCGGTGTCCGCAGCGTTGGCGGCGGGCGCCGCGGCATGCTGATGCTCATGGCCGCCACCAGCATTTTCGTAGACCTCCGCCTTGAGGATCAGCGGCACGGTGGCGTAGGCCTGCATGCAGGCGAGAGCGACACCGGCCACGAGCCCTGCGATCGCCGCGATGAACACGACGTTGCGAAACAGGTTCATGATGTCAGATCCTCGTCAGTGGCAGGGAAACGCCATCGAATGGCGATAGTCGTGCGCCGCATTGTGGACCGCATCGATGTGCGAGAAACCGACAACGCCGACGACGAAAATGCCCAGAAACGCGCTAAGCACGAGCTGCATGAAGCGCGACTGCGAGGAGACGGAAGCGCCGAGGGAGACGGAAGCGGTATTCATATCTTGTCCTTTCGCCCTCCACCCGAGGGCATCGAAGTCAGTTCCCTGTCGCCGGCAGGTCTCCTGGCTCGCGGATCAGCGCCCTTCCCCACCTTCCCGAAGAAAAAATCCCCAGTGGCTTGGAGAGGACTACCGCACACAGTTGCGGGGGCAGCCACGGCATTGGGCAACAAGTCAGCCCTCACCGCATTCCCTCTTGGTCCCTAACGGAACCGACGACATGCATGACTATAGGCTGAAACGGTCGCATCCGGCAAACCAAATTCCGCCGGCCAACAGCGCGAATGCGCCATGCGGCGTTACGGGTTCAACGCGGTGATCCGCTCGGCAACCAGCCGCTGCAGCCGCCACAGATGGCGATCGTGAATGCCGCGCTCTTCAAGGTTTTTCACCGTGTTGTAGAGATAGTCGGCGCCCGACCCCCAGTGCCCGCAGGACGTTGCCAGCCTTTCGACGACCTTGCCCTCGTCGAGCGGTCCTGAATAGGTCAGGCCGTTGCGGTTGATGACGAAGGCCAATGCCCTGAGCGGTCCGGCCTCGCTTGCAAGCTTGAGCATGCGCGGCCGGTAGCTTGTCGGCTTCAGCGTGACTTCGCGCCGGAAAAGCCGGCCCAACTGCTCGCGCCGGTTATTGTCGGTCAGCCGAAAGGCGACGCCCTTGCATTGTCCGCCACGGTCCAGCGCCATCATCAGGCCGGGGCTGTCCTTGGTGCCGCGCCAGCGCGTCATGTTCATGCAAAAGGACCGATGCCAGCCGCGCGCCAGCGCAACGCGGTCCTCGACATAATCTATTTCCGGTTTCCAGATCAGCGATCCATAGCCGAACAGCCATAGCGGTTCGCTATCCGGGAGTTCGACCTGCAATTCATCCAGAAGCGCGTTATAGTCGGCTTCATCGAGGTGCATCGCGTCCGGATCAGGCCCGGGGTCCCTGATCTCGCGCCAGCAGCGCGCGACCAGCTCCGGCGTAAGCGACATCTGTCGTGCGGCCACGTCCGAATCCCCAATTTCCGAATGTCCCATGTCCACGACATGATTATGCGCCGCGCCTGCAACCGGCAATGCGGCACTCTGATTGACAAACGATTTGCCGGGGTGTCGGCTGACGCTTCATAGGAAACCAGCCATGCATCCCAACCCGAGCGAGCGCGACCCCTATAACGGCCTGAGCCGGGCCGAACCGACGCTACCGTCGTTGGCCTATTGGGATAGCGAGGCTTACCAGCGCGATCTCGAGGCCATCTGGTACAAAAGCTGGCTGCTCGTCTGCCGCGAGGCCGATCTTGCCCAGCCTTTGGCATTCAGGACATTCCGCGTCGGCACGCAGGAAATCGTCGTGCTGCGCGACGACACCGGCGAGTTGCGCGCCTTCCACAACACCTGCCGGCATCGCGGCTCGCAGCTTTGCCAGGAAAGCGAGGGCCGGCTGAAAGCGCGGCTCATCACTTGCCCCTACCATGCCTGGTCCTACTCGCTGCGCGGCGATCTCGTGCGCGTTCCCTCGAAATCGCTGCCAGATGGTTTCGACAAGGCAGATCATCCGCTCTACCGGGTGGCGCTGTCGGTGTGGCGCGGCTTTGTCTTTGTGAACCCTCAGCAGGCGACGGCCGGCTCCGCCGAGACCTCCTTCGATCCCGCATCCGGCGACCTCGCCAACTGGCCGCTGGAAACGCTGGTATCAGGCCATGTCCTGCGCAAGGTGATGAACTGCAACTGGAAGATCTTCTGGGAGAACTTCAACGAGTGCCTGCATTGCCCAGGCGTCCACAAGGACCTGTCTCGGCTGGTGCCGATATACGGCCGCGGCCTGATGAGCCGGCACGACGACCCCGACTGGGTCCGCCATGCCGACAATGACGCGCCGGAGTTTTCGGGTGGCCTGCGCGCCGGCGCCGAGACCTGGTCGCGCGACGGACATGCCCATGGCCCGGTCTTACCGGGCCTGACGCCAGCCGAGCGTGCGGCCGGACAGACCTATGCCACCAGCCTGCCCTCGATGTTCATCGTCGGCCATGTCGATTATGTCAGGACGGTGCGACTGATGCCGCTCGGTCCCGAACAGACCGAACTCACCGCCGAATGGCTGTTCGCGCCCGAGGCGCTGGCTGAGACGGACATCGACAATGTCGTCGCCTTCGGCACCCAGGTGCTGGAGGAGGATGCCGCGATCTGCGAGATCAATCAGAAAGGCCTGCGCTCGATGCGCCACCAGGCCGGCGTGCTAATGCCGGAGGAGTACGATCTGCACCGCTTCCACAACTGGGTGCGCGAGCGGCATGCAGCGCTTGAGGCAACCGCCTGATCGGCGACTAAAGCGACTTCGGCAGATAGCGCCAGGTGATAAAGCCGCAAACCGCGGCCAGAATGCCCAGCGTCACGAACACCGAGCCGAGGCCGAAAAACGCCAGCACCACCGAATAGACCAGCGGCGTCAGCTCGGAAAAGTCGAGATAGGTGCGGTAGACCGCGGCCATCTGCGCCCGCTCATAGGACCGCACCGAGCGCATCAAGGCGGTCGAGCCCAGTGCATCGAGCGCGATGGTGAAGAAGGCGCCGCAGAGCAGGAAAAAGCCCGTAAGCAGCGGCGCGGTAGTGCCGACCGCGCCCGCCGCAAGCAGCGTCGCCGACATCGCGAAATAGGCGAAGGTCATGGTGCGCCGGCCGCCGAAGCGTTTTCCCGCTTTGCCCCAGAAGATCGCCATGAACAAAAGCGCATTGCCGGCCGAAACCAGCAGGCCGCCGGCAAGCTTGCCCTCGCCGGTAATCACCATGAACAGCGGCCCGTAGACGAAGAACGTCGTCCAGAAGCAGGAGCGGCCGAAGGCGATCAGCCAGGCCAGCCTGAGTCTCGGTTGTGCTACGAAGCGGCCGATATTGGCCAGCGGATTGGCCGGCCGTGTCTTGCCCGGCCGGATCGACCGGTTGTCGCCCAGCCTGTAGGTCCAGAACAGCGCCAGCAAGGCCAACGCAAACACCGCGACCGCGCCATGCGCGGCATAGATGCCGTAGCGTGTGTAGAGGAAGATGCCGAGTGTCGGCCCGCCGGTCCAGGCCAGCATCGACCACGCCATGCGCAGCGATTCGGCCTGCATGAAATCGGTCTTGCGGATGTGGTCCATGATGTAGAGGTTGAGCGTGATCGACAGGGCGCTCGCCCCCATGACGCGGCACAGCATGCCTGCCAGTTGCCCGGCAAGCGTGTGGGTGACGAAGAACAGCGAGCCTATCGCCAGCAGGCAGGCGCCGGCGGTATAGACCCAGCGCCGGGCAAACCTGCGGATCAAGATCGGCATGAACAAGGTCACCGACAGGCCGAGCAGCGCCACGATAGTGTAGAGGATCGAGACGATCTGCTCGTTGTGCAGAATCTCATAGGCCTGGATCGGGATGACGCTCGACACCGTGGCACGGGCGAAGGATTCGACCGCATAGAGCGAGGCAAAGGTGCGCGCATCCGCCGGACGCAGGGCCGGAAGCCAGATCGGATGGCGCACATGGGTGGACATTTGATCCCCAAATCAGACTCGCGGCGTCAAATCTGCGCTGGCGCTTCCTCCGCCGGTAACAGGAAACCGACCCCTTCCCGGCAAAAAGCGAATTCGGCCAAAGGCTTTCCGGCTCTGGCCTAAAGCGCCGCCCGATGCAGCCGCACGGCGCGACCCGGAGCGTAGAGGGCGGCCTTCTTTTGTCCGGTGCAACCGTGATAGTCGTCTTTGGGGCTGAATCAGATCGCGAGACCATGAGCATCCATACCGCACCCCCTGGAGATCAACTGAAGCGAGATCAACCGAAGCGCATCGTCGCCATCGATGTCGTACGCGGCATCGCGCTGATCGCCATGGCGAGCTACCACTTCACCTGGGATCTCGAAAATTTCCACTACACCGATCCCGGCCTCACCGCCGTCGGCTGGTGGAAGATCTATGCGCGCTGCATCGCCTCGACCTTCCTGTTCCTGGTCGGCGTCAGCCTGTTTCTCGCGCATGGCAGGCAGATCCGCTGGACCGGCTTCTGGAAACGCTTTGCCATGGTCGCCGTCGCGGCCGCCGCTATATCGGCGGTCACGTACTTCATCACGCCGGACAGCTTCATCTTCTTCGGCATCCTGCATCAGATCGCGCTGGCCAGCCTGCTCGGCCTTTTGTTTCTGCGGCTGCCTTCCTGGCTGACGCTGGTCGTGGCGGCGGTGGTGATCGCAGTCCCCCTCTATCTCCGATCCGAAGCCTTCGATCATCCGGCGCTTTGGTGGGTCGGCCTGTCGGCGATCAACCCGCGCTCCAACGATTACGTGCCGCTGTTTCCCTGGTTCGGCGCCGTGCTTCTCGGCATCGCCGCGGCAAGGTTTGCGTCCACCACCGGCCTGCTGGCGCGGCTGGCCACGCTGGCATCGGGAAGCTGGACCAGGCCGCTCACCTTCATCGGCCGCCACAGCCTGGCTTTCTACCTGATCCACCAGCCGCTGCTGTTCGGCTGCGTCTGGCTGTTCTCGCAGATTGCGCCGGCGCCCGTCGAAACAAGGGAAGTGATCTTCCTCAAGGAATGCCAGGTATCTTGCGAACAGCAGCGCGACACGGAGTTCTGCACCAGCTATTGTGTGTGCATGCTGGACACGCTGCAAAGCGAAGCGGCATTCGACCGGCTCTACAATGGCGACCAGACCCCGGAGTTCAAAGCGCATCTCGGTGAACTCGCCGGCATCTGCACCGCCAGGACGGAGGAGAGCCCGATGACGCAGGGAGGGCAACAATGACCGACAAGCTCACAAAACCCGGGCTGGCAAAACCCGATCTACCGAGACCACGGCTGATCCCATGGCCGCCGCTGATCTACATCGCCGCCATTGCCATCAGCATCGCGCTCGGCCTGTTCTATCCCCTGCCCTGGATCGGCGACCTCTTGGGCGACCTTTTGTTTGCAGCCGGCTTTGTGGTGCTGTTTGCCGTCGCAGCCCTCTGGTTCACCGCTATCCGCACCATGATTCGGGCCAAAACGACGATGAACCCCAATGGCGTGCCGGATCATCTGGTGACGTCCGGCCCGTTCGGCGTGACGCGCAACCCGATGTATCTGGCCAACACGCTGCTTTTGATCGGCGTTGCCTTCGTCTCGGGGATCGTATGGTTCCTGCCGCTGGCTTTGATCGCGGCATTTGCAACGCAGAAGGTCGCCATCGAGAGCGAGGAGAAGGTGCTGTTCGCCAAATTCGGCAAGAAGTACCGCGACTATGCGAAGCGGGTCAGGCGCTGGATCTGAGGCGACGTGACAGGGGTGTATACCTTGGCGATTAGCTGGCGCATCCGTCTCTTCGTCATCCACGGGCGGAGCAAGGAGCGTAGCGACGCAGCACAGACCCGAGGATCCATGCCGCGACTCCAGAGCGTTGCTATGGTCCAGAATTCGCAACCGCTGCACTCCACGACCGATGTCACGGAATGGATTCTAGGGTCTCCGCGATGGAGCTTCGCTCCTGCTTCGCCCTAGAATGACGAAGTGCGGAAGGGCTCCGGCTAATCGCGAACGTTTGCGACGGGCGCGCAAACGCTCGAGGGTCCGCTCAGGTATTAACCCCCAGCTCCACCAGCCGCTCAACACATGACTCCTCAGCCTGGTCGAGCTCCGCCAGCGTCTCCTCGAGATCGCGCCGCTTCTGGCGCAAATCCTCGCGCTTTTCCTCGATGCGCTTGATCATCAGCTTGAGTTGACCGACCTCGCCGGG
This sequence comes from Mesorhizobium sp. M0139, assembly GCF_040322455.1. Classification (NCBI taxonomy): domain Bacteria; kingdom Pseudomonadati; phylum Pseudomonadota; class Alphaproteobacteria; order Hyphomicrobiales; family Phyllobacteriaceae; genus Mesorhizobium; species Mesorhizobium sp. M0139. The sequence continues at coordinate 72,517 of NZ_JAMYTN010000014.1, read as the reverse complement.
CGGTTCCTTGTACATCTGGATGATTTCGCGGATCTCGTTGATCGAGAAGCCGAGCCGTTTCCCGCGCATGATCTGACGGATCAGATGCCGGTCCGACGGACGAAACAGCCTTGTGCGGCCCCGCCGGACCGGTTGCACCAGCCCCTCGTCCTCATAGAAGCGCAGCGTCCGCGTCGACACGTCGAATTCGCGGGTCAGTTCGGTGATCGAATAATATTCCCGCATCTTTGCTCCAAATGTCGGAACATCGGAAAACGCCCAGTCGCCCGGGATTTCCAACGCATTCCGATCAACCCCGTTCCAAGCCGGACTCGGCATGAAACCCCGCGCAAGCCTCGCACCACATTTACGTAAAAGTCAATTGAACCCGCAACGCCTCTTTCTCAAGGGATAGCGAACCACCAGGTGGCCAGCCCCAGGAAGGCAAAGAAGCCAACGACGTCGGTGACCGTAGTGACGAAAACCGCCGACGCCACCGCCGGGTCGATCTTGAACCGGTCGAGCAATAGCGGGATCAGGATACCGGCAAGGGCTGCCACGAACATATTGATGATCATCGCCGCCGCTATGATGCCGCCCAGATTGGGATCGCGGAACCAGACGGCCGCGACGATGCCGATCAGCACGGCGAAGATGATGCCGTTGATGGAACCCACGCCCATTTCGCGGCGGATGATGCGGCCGGCATTGTAGATGTCGAGATCCCTGGTCGCCAGCGCGCGTACCGTGACGGTCATGGTCTGCGAACCGGCATTGCCGCCCATGCCGGCCACGATCGGCATCAGCACGGCCAGTGCCACAATGTGCTCGATGGTGCGGTCGAACAGGCCGATCACCGATGCCGCCAGGAACGCCGTCAACAGGTTGACCAGCAGCCAGGGCACGCGCGAGCGCGAGGTCGAAAGAATGCTGTCGGACAACTCTTCGTCGCCGACGCCGCCCATGCGCAGCAGATCTTCCTCGGCCTCCTGCTGGATGACGTCGACGACGTCGTCGATGGTCAGCACGCCGACCAGCCGCTCGTTCTCGTCGACGACGGCGGCGGACAGAAGATCGTATTGCTCGAAGTCCCGCGCCGCCTCTTCCTGGTCCATGGTGGCCGGAATGGCGTGCCTCGTCTCGTGCATCACGTCTCCGACCTTGGTCGTGCGCTTGGTGCGCAGGATCTGGTCGAGGTCGATGGCGCCGAGCAACTTGAAGCTTGGATCGATGACGAAGATCTGGCTGAAGCGCTCGGGCAGGTTCTTGTCTTCGCGCATGTAGTCGATGGTCTGGCCTATGGTCCAGAACGGCGGCACGGCGACAAACTCGGTCTGCATGCGGCGACCGGCGGTCTCTTCCGGGTAGTCGAGCGAGCGGCGCAGCCTGATCCGCTCGGTGAACGGCAGCTGCGACAGGATCTCGTCCTGGTCTTCCTTTTCAAGGTCTTCGAGAATGTAGACCGCGTCGTCGGAATCGAGGTCCTGCATGCCCTGGGCAATTTGCTCATTGGGCATATTGTCGACGATATCGCGGCGGATCGCCTCGTCGACCTCGGTCAGCGACGAGAAGTCGAAGTCGGCGCCGAGCAGTTCGACAAGGGCGCGACGCTGTTCGGGGTGCAGTGCCTCGAGCAGATCGCCAAGTTCCGACTGGTGCAGGTCGTCGACTTCGCGCTTCAGCGTCAGCGTATCGCGATCGGCGATCGCCGCCCCGATCTGGGCGAGGAATGATGACAGGACGGCGCCGTCCTCGCCATAGATGTCGGCGTTGGCATCGTCAGCGGCTTTGGCGCCGGTCTTCTGGTCGTCCTGGCGTTCCACCAGCGGCTCCCGCCATGGGAATTTCGGAAAAGGTGCCTGTCAGGTCTAGCGCGCAACGCACGGGAATATCAAACGAAATGCGCCCCGCCCTGCATATGGGGAGAGAGCGATTTCATCAGGATATGACGCCGCCCAGGATTCAGGCGGCGCGACAGCACATGTCGCTGGGGAAAGAGCACCCGAGCACGGTTGGGGCAGAATTGTCATGATGCAGGTCCTGCCATCTGCCGGACCCGCCCAGGCCAGGAACCAGAACAGCCGGAAGCCCTTGAAGATCAGGTCACAGACGCAGAAGGCAATCGAGGAACGGCGCGTGCGCGTGGTCGTCGCCGAACGCAATCCGCTCGTCATATCGGCGCTGCGCGACATGCTGGACTGCGACGGGCGCTTCGATCTCAGGGCCTGCGTGCAAAGCGGCAGGCATTTTCTGGAATTGGCAGCCGAAGCGGAATTCGACGTCGCCGTTATCGGCTGGAAGCTCTCCGACATGGACGGCGCCGATGTGCTGGCCGAGGTTCACAGCCGCAAGCTGGGCGTGCGCATCGCGGTGTTTTCCAACGACCACGACATCGGCATCCTGAAGCAGTGCGTGCGGCTCGGCGCCCAGGGCTACTGCTTCCAGTTCGACGATCCGGCGATCATCTTCGAGACCATCCTGGCCGTCGCGCATGGCCGCATCTGCATCCCCTACATCGACATCAACAAGGTCAACGACACACCCTTGTCGCTGCTCACCGTGCGCGAGCGCGAGCTGCTGGCGGTGCTGTCCGACGGCTGGACCAATCTGCAGATCGCGACGCGCACCGGGATTTCGGAGAACACGGTGAAATACCACCTCAAGAATCTCTACGACAAGCTCGACGTCCGCAACCGGGCGATGGCCGTCGCGCTCTATGCGCGCGAGCGGCGTACCCAGAACCTGCCGTTCGGGTAGGAAAGCGATGAGCCGCGGGTAGGTCACCCGGGTGGGCAACCCCCACCCGCGCGCGGCAAGATGTTACCCCTTGAGGTGTTGTTGCCATTAGCCGTCGAGACGAAACTCCCCTCACCGCTTTGCTGGATCAGGAGGAGTTCGCGACATGGCCGGTTTCACCCATCTTTTCATTCCCGGACCGACCAACATCCCCGAACAGGTCCGGCAGGCGATGAACCTGCCGATGGAGGACATGCGTGCAGCATCCTTCCCCGATCTCACGCTACCGCTGTTCGAAGACATCAAGACGGTGTTCAAGAACGAGACCGGCCGCGTCTTCATCTATCCCTCCTCCGGCACCGGCGCCTGGGAAGCGGCGATGACCAATGTGCTCAGCCCCGGTGACCGCGTGCTGATGTCGCGCTTCGGCCAGTTCTCGCATCTGTGGGTCGACATGGCCGAACGGCTCGGCTTCGAGGTCGATGTCATCGACTGCGAATGGGGAACCGGCGTGCCGCTCGAGCTCTATGCCGAGCGGCTCAGGGCCGACAAGGCGCACCGCATCAAGGCAGTCTTCTGCACCCAAAACGAGACCGCGACCGGCGTGACCAGCGACGTCGCCGGCTGCCGCGCCGCGCTCGATGACGCCAACCACCCTGCTTTGCTCTTCGTCGACGGCGTCTCATCGATCGGCTCGATCGACTTTCGCCAGGAGGAATGGGGCGTCGATTGCGCGGTCAGCGGCTCGCAGAAGGGTTTCATGCTGCCCGCCGGCCTCGGTTTCCTCTCCGTCAGCAAGAAGGCGCTGGTCGCCTCGCGGAGCGCCACCCACCGCCGCTGTTTCTTCTCCTTCGAAGATATGATCCGCGCCAACGATGCCGGCTACTTCCCCTATACGCCGGCTACGCAGCTGCTGCGCGGCCTGCGCGCCTCGCTCGACCTGATCGCCGAGGAAGGGCTGGAAAACATCTTCGCCCGCCACCATCGCCTCGCCGAAGGCGTACGCAAGGCGGTCGACGCCTGGGGCCTGAAGCTCTGCGCCAAGACGCCTAAATGGCACTCCGACACCGTCAGCGCCATCCTGGTGCCGGACGGCGTCGACAGCGGCGATGTGGTCAAGCGCGCCTACCAGAAATACCAGACCTCGCTCGGCGGCGGCCTCAACAAGGTGATCGGCAAGGTCTTCCGCATCGGCCATCTCGGCTGGCTGAACGAGGTGATGGTGCTGGCCTCGCTCTCGGCCGCCGAAATGGCGCTGCTCGACTGCGGCGTACGGCTGGCGCCGGGCTCGGGCGTCGGCGCCGCCATCCAGCATTTCCGCGCCTCGGCCGCCGTGCCGGTCGCCGAAGCCGCCTGAGGAGCCGACAATGAGCCACACCATCAACCACCTGAAGAAACTCCGCCTGCAGCGCAGCGAGCTGGCGGTTCCCGGCTCCAGCCCGGAAATGATCGACAAGGCGGCGAACAGCGCCGCCGACTTCATCTTCCTCGACATCGAGGACGCCGTTGCCCCACCCGACAAGGAACGCGCCCGCAAGAACATCATCCAGGCGCTCAACGACATCGACTGGCGCGCCAAGGGCAAGACCGTCTCGGTGCGCATCAACGGCCTCGACACGCACTACATGTACCGCGACGTGGTTGACGTCATGGAGCAGGCCGGTGACCGGCTGGACACCATTTTGGTGCCGAAGGTCGGCGTGCCGGCCGACCTCTACATGGTCGAGGCCATGGTCAACCAGATCGAGATGGCAAAGGGTTTCAGGACCCGCGTCGGCCTCGAAGCGCTGATCGAGACCGCGCTCGGCATGGCCAATGTCGAGGCGATTGCCGCGACACCCGGCCGGCTGGAAGCAATGCATTTCGGCGTCGCCGACTATGCGGCAAGCTGCAAGGCGCGCACGGTCAACATTGGCGGCCTCAACCCCGACTATCCCGGCGATCAGTGGCATTTCGCTTTGTCGCGGATGACCGTCGCCTGCCGCGCCTATGGCTTGCGCGCCATTGACGGACCGTTCGGCGACTTCTCCGATCCGGAGGGCTACATCGCCGGCGCCAGGCGCGCCGCCGCTCTTGGCATCGAAGGCAAATGGGCAATCCATCCCTCGCAGATCGCGCTCGCCAACGACGTCTTCTCGCCACCGGAAAAAGAGGTGACGCGCGCCAGGCGCATCCTCGAAGTGCTGAAGGAGGCGGAGGCGCAGGGCAAGGGAGCAGCCGCACTCGACGGCAAGATGATCGACGCCGCGTCGGAGCGCATGGCGCGCAATGTTTTGGTGGTCAACGAGGCAATCGAACGCGCCGGTTAATTCACTAGCGAGCCGCGCGTCGCCACGCATTGACCGTTCAGGGAGGACAAAATGGACATCCACGAATATCAGGCCAAGGAACTGCTGGCACGCCACGGCGTGCATGTGCCGCGCGGCGGGCTGGCCTACAGCCCCGAGCAGGCAACCTACAGGGCGCGCGAGATCGGCGGCAGCAAATGGGTGCTGAAGGCGCAGGTGCATTCCGGCGCCCGCGGCAAGGCCGGCGGCATCAAGCTCTGCGCCAATGACGAGGAGATCTCCGACGCTGCCGAAGCCATGCTCGGCCGCAAGCTGGTGACCCAGCAGACCGGCCCGCGCGGCAAGCTGATTTCGCGCCTCTATCTCGAGGAAGCCGTCGATATCGCGCAGGAGCTCTATGTCGGCTTCGTTCTCGACCGCAAGGAAGAGCGCGTCATGATCGTGGCCTCGGCCGCCGGCGGCATGGAGATCGAGGACATCGTCGAGAAGGCACCGAACTCCATCCTGCGCACATCGGTCGATCCCGGCGTCGGCATGCAGCGTTTCCAGGCGCGCGAGATCGCCTTCGGGCTCGGCCTCGACCACAATCTGATCGGCAAGGCCACCGAAACCATCTTCGCCTGCTATCAGGTGTTCCGCGACTACGACGCCTCGATGCTGGAGATCAATCCGCTGGTGGTGACCCGCGACGGCAATCTGATCGCGCTCGACGCCAAAATGTCGTTCGACGAGAACGCGTTGTTCCGCCGGCCGGAAATCTCCGAGCTGCGCGACAAAAGCCAGGAAGATCCGCGCGAAACTTTTGCCAGCGACCGTGGCCTCTCCTATGTCGGCCTCGACGGCAACATCGGCTGCATCATCAATGGCGCAGGGCTCGCCATGGCGACCATGGACATGATCAAGATCGCCGGCGGCGAACCGGCCAACTTCCTCGACATCGGTGGCGGCGCCTCGCCGGAGCGGGTGGCGAAATCCTTCCGCGCCGTGCTCGGCGACAAGAATGTCGAGACCATCCTGGTCAACATCTTTGCCGGCATCAACCGCTGCGACTGGGTCGCCGAAGGCGTCATCAAGGCGATACGCGAGGTCGGCGTCAACGTGCCGCTGGTGGTCCGTCTCTCCGGCACCAGGGCCGAGGAGGGTCGCCGCATCCTGGCCGATTCCGGCGAGGCGGTGATCGTTGCCGACACGCTGGCCGAAGCCGCCGAAAAAGCCGTCGCCGCCTGGCGCGCGGCCACCAAGAAAAAAGCAGCCTGAGGGAGGTCGAGAAAATGGCAATCCTGCTCAACCGCAGCACCCGCGTTATCGTCCAGGGGTTCACCGGCAAGATCGGCAGCTTCCATGCCGAGGACATGAAACGCTATGGCACCAAGCTGGTCGGCGGCGTCACCCCCGGCAAAGGCGGCCAGAAGCATCTCGGCCTGCCCGTCTTCAACACGGTCAAGGGCGCGGTGCGCGAGACCCGCGCCGAGGCCAGCATCGTCTTCGTGCCGCCGCCCTTTGCCGCCGATTCGATCATGGAAGCGGCGGATGCCGGCATTAAACTCTGCGTCTGCATCACCGACGGCATCCCCTCGCAGGACATGATGCAGGTCAAGCGCTACATGCTGCGCTATCGCTACGAAGACCGCATGCGGCTGATCGGGCCGAACTGCGCGGGCGTCATCACACCCGGACAGGCGCTGATGGGCATCATGCCCGGCAGCATCTATCTGCCTGGCCGCGTCGGCATTGTCGGCCGCTCGGGAACCCTGGGCTACGAGGCGGCGTCGCAGATGAAGTCGCTCGGCATCGGCGTCTCGACCAGCGTCGGCATCGGCGGCGACCCGATCAACGGCTCCTCCTTCAAGGACGTGCTGAAACTGTTCGAACAGGATGACGACACCGACGCCGTGGTGATGATCGGCGAGATCGGCGGGCCGCAGGAAGCCGAAGCGGCCATCTGGGCGCGCGACAATATGAGAAAGCCGCTGATCGCCTACATCGCCGGCCTCTCCGCCCCCAAAGGCCGCCGCATGGGGCACGCCGGCGCCATCATCTCGGCCTTCGGCGAGTCGGCGCAGGAAAAGGTCGAAATCCTGAAGGAAGCCGGGGTAGTCATCGTGCCGACGCCGTCGTCGTTTGGCGAGGTGGTGGCGGATACGCTTGCGTGGATGAAGAAGGCGGCGTGACAGCAGCCCCCGAGTCCGACTGCGCCTCAGGCAGCCCGAACCTCAGGCAGCCTTGTCGGTCGCGGGCTTCGCGACCTTGGTGCGGGTGGCGCTGCGGCGGCCGTCGACGCTGACCGGAACGTCGCCGTCGACCGTGGCGCGACGCACCACCCGGTGCTGGTCGCCATAGTCGTTGACGGCGTAGTGTTGCGTCGCGCGGTTGTCCCAGATCGCCACATCGCCGGCTTTCCAGCGCCAGCGCACGGTGTTCTCCGGCGCGGTGACATAGGACTGGAACACCTCGTAGAGCTTCGCCGAATCGCTTTTGGAAAGGCCGATCAGCCGTTGCACGAAATTGCCGAGCAGCAGCGTGCGCTCGCCTGTTTCGGGATGGACGCGGACGACGGGATGCTCGGTCTCGTAGATCGTCGAGGTGAAGATTTCCTCGAAGTGCTTCTTTTCCGCGGCGCTCGCACGCGGCCGCACCGCGGCGTAATCGTAGGCGTTGCTGTGCACCGCCCAGAGATTGTCGGCGAGCAGTTTCAACGGCTCGGGCAGGTCCTGATAGGCGGCCGCGGTGTTCGACCAGGTGTGGCCGCCGGCCGGCGGTATGACGACGCCGCGAAGAACCGAGAATTTCGGATAGGCGTCGACGAAGGTGACATCGGTATGCCATTGGTCGGCGCGACCGCCGCCACGGCTGGAATCGAGTTCGAGAATGGACGCCGTTCCCTTGACGGGACCTTGGGTCGGATGCGGGACGAGGTCGCCGAGACGCTGGGCAAAGCGCTCCTGCCCGGCATCGTCGAGATGCGCCTGGTCGCGGAAGAACACCACCTTGTGCCGCAACAGGATCTGGTTGATCGCCGCGACCGTCTGCTGCGGCAGGTCGCCGGAGAGCCGAATGTTCCTGATCTCTGCGCCGACGCGTCCGGTAAGCGGGACAATATCGGCATCCGGGATGATCTGCTCTACGGGGGTAAGTCTGGTCATGGGAACCTCTTCCTCTAAAGCCGCGGGGCTGCTGGCAATGCTCCGCCGTCTGCCGGCCGCATAGCGATCGGCGGAGCAACTCCCTCATCGGGAGCCGACTTGCTTGGTAACGAGAGCACTGATCTCAACTCAGGAGGCGAGGCCGCCAACGCTGGCGAGCAGTACCGAGATGCCATTCAAAGCGTAATTCTACAAATTCCATAGACATTTCTTTTCAAAGTTCGGCGGCCCTGAGAAAAATGCCTTCTGTCCAATTCGTTCGTGAGCGGCAGGCGGTGGAGCCCTGCGCGACGCGGCCCGCACCAGTAGTGACGCTGTCGTATCCCTTCGATATTGGAGATGGCGGGTGAATTGCATGCCTGATATTGATGGCTTCCACGCATCACGCAGGCGCCGAGATGACAGACTCCGATAAGGCTGACGCTGTCGAGCAATTGCTCGATACGCCTGACCTCGCCACCGCGCTGGAAAGCGACCAGTTCAAGAAATTTCTCGACCAGATGCCGATCGCGATCGCCGTCTCGGAATTGATCGCGAAGGAGCGTGTCGTCTACGCCAATCCCGAATTCGAGAAGCTCTCGGACCTCAAGGCGCCGAAGCTTGCGCGGGAAAACTGGGCGGCCCTTTCCGGCAGGGGGCTTCATCGGCAGAAGGACAGGCCGCTCGCCGAGGCTGTCGTTGAAGACACCGATTTCGTCGGCACATTTCGCCTCGAGCGCGGCGAGGACAAGCCGGCAATCGTCGACGTTTATTCCAACGTTATCGAGGACGACAACGGCAAGCTCTGCTTCCGGCTGGTGGCGCTTGTCGACGTCACGGCACACGGTGAGACCGAGGACGCGCGACCCGCGGAGGAGCTCATCCGGGAGAAGGACACCCTGTTGCGCGAACTGCAGCACCGGGTGAAAAACAATCTGCAGATGATCACCGCTTTGATCCGGATGGAAACCCGCAACGCCACCGAACCGGACCAGAAGCGTTTCGAAAGGCTTGCCGGCCGGGTAGACGCATTGGCAATCCTCTACCAGACATTGTCGGCTGACCAGCAGAAGGATGAGGTGGATCTTGGCGTGTATCTTAGCCAGATCGCGTCCGCTGTCATGGCGTCGCACGCAGTCGAAGGTATCCGCCTCGACCTTAAGGTGGATACCTATCCGGTATCCATCAACGTTGCCATGCCGACAGGCCTGGTCGTCAATGAGTTGCTGACCAACGCTCTCAAACATGCATTCGTCGGGCGCGATGGCGGCACGATCACGCTGCACAGCGTCGTCAGCGGCGATGGTTGCCGGGTGACTGTCGCCGATGATGGGATCGGTCTGCCGACGGGTGAGACCTGGCCCAGGCCAGGCAAGCTCGGCTCCCTGATCGCGCGGTCGCTGACCGAAAATGCCAAGGCGCAATTCGACGTCAAGTCGAGTGCCGGCGAGGGAACCAGGGTCACCATCGTCTTCAAGCGATCGGCGGCGACGGACTGAGGCTATGCGACGGCGCGCCGGCAAATCCCGGCCGGACAGGTGCTTCGGGCGCTCGCGGGTGTGGCCTTAAGTCGCAAACGATTTGGCTGCAGAAGCGGGGCGCCGGGCTTCTTTGACGGTGCGATCAGCACCATATGTGGTCCACAGCCCTCCAAAACGAGAGAAGCTCGCTCCGGCGGGTCGCACCGCGGCCGTCAGCCGGCAATGGCTATGAACCAGGAAACTGAAAACCATCATGCGTGAAAATATCAGACCAGCGTCTAGAGACGTCCCCCTCATTCAGCTAGGCCTCAACCAGTGCCGCTTCCCGGTGAGCGAAGACCGCTCGGTACCCGGTGGCTACCGTTTTTGTGCCGGGCCGACGTCGCCGGATCGCGTCTACTGCGATCACCACCACACCGTCGTGACGGCCGTTGACCCTCGTCGAGCCCGTCCGGGTCTCCATTTCACGCAACGACGCGCCGCTTAGGTCACCCACATCCCCTGCCCCGCCACCGGCAAAGCCGGGGACTCGGGTGCAGGAGGCTGGCCGGTGCGAGCCAAGCGGCGTTCGCGTGCGGCTCTGCGACCTCTTGTTGCAACTCTGCTGCGGCCGGTTCAAGCGCCAAAGGCGATGATCTGGCGTCGACGGCCTGAGAAGTCGCAATGATTTCAATGGCCGAAAAATTATGGTGCGGTCGAGAAGACTCGAACTTCCACGGGTTGCCCCACAGCGACCTCAACGCTGCGCGTCTACCAATTCCGCCACGACCGCCCGTGGTAGGAGCCGGAACGAACCGGCTCGCGGCGTGTAGCAAATCGTTTCCGGCGAAACAAGGGCGCGGCGCGCAATAATCGCCGCGAATTGGCATATCGGCCTCTACAGCGCCGCGCGTCCTGTGAGACGCGCAACGACGCTGCAGCACTTTGATTTGGCGCATGATCCTTTCCGAAGATCGTTCCTATCTTCGGGGTCGTGCGCGAAGGCCGAAATGCGTGGCGAACTGGACGTTTCAGCCGGATACCGCCATATGAAGGGCAAATGCATTTGGCCCCAGAGCGCAAGGCGGTTTCGCCAAGCCGGCGTGCATCACGCGAAAAACGAAAAAGCCATGACCGAACGCAGCCAGATCGCCACGTCGTTCCTGCCCTTGCCGGGTTCGACGCCGGTCGAATGGCGCATCGAGCCCGGCCTGACCGGCTACACCGATGCGCTGGCCCTGATGGAAGCGCGCGCCGAGGCGATCCGCGCGGGTGCAGCCGCCGAGATGGTCTGGCTGGTCGAGCATCCGCCGCTTTACACCGCCGGCACCAGCGCCCGCATCGAGGACCTAATCGACCCCGACCGTTTCCCGGTCTTTGCCGCCGGACGCGGCGGCGAATACACCTATCACGGGCCGGGGCAGCGGGTTGCCTATGTCATGCTTGACCTGAAGCGCCGGCGTGAGGATGTGCGCGCCTTCGTCGCCGCGCTCGAGCAGTGGATCATCGGCACGCTTGCCGCCTTCAATGTACGCGGCGAACGCCGCGAGGACCGCGTCGGCGTCTGGGTGGTGCGGCCCGAGCGCCCGTCCCTGCCCGACGGCTCGCCGGCTGAAGACAAGATCGCGGCCATCGGCATCCGGCTGCGGCGCTGGGTGAGCTTTCATGGCATCGCCGTCAATGTCGAGCCGGATCTCAGCCATTTCAGCGGCATCGTGCCATGCGGCGTGCCGGATCACGGTGTCACCAGCCTCGTCGACCTCGGCCTGCCCGTGACCATGGGCGATTTCGACCTGGCGCTGAAATCCGCCTTCGAGGATGTTTTCGGGGCAGCGGAGTCAACTTCTGCAGAACCGGCTCGCAAGGCCGGCTGAGTCTCGCCTCGACCAACGCTCAAAGCAACCGCGCCGAGGCCCACAACAGCCCGAAACCGTGAATGGCGAAGACGGCCAGCAGCGCGCCGGCCATGGCGAAACGGTCGAAGATGCGGATCGGCTTCAATTCGTGGCGCGGTTTTACCCCGCTACCCACTGTCATCAGGCTGAGGATGGCAAAGACGGCGCCCGCCACCAGCAGAAAGCTTTGGGAAAAGCCGGCCAGCCAGCCAAGCCATAGCAAGGCCGAGAGCAGGGAAAACGAGGCGAGCGCCAGGGCGACCGGCCCCGGGCAGATCTGGCGCAGCACCTGACCGCCGTCGAATTTCCACACCGGCACCAGATTGGCGATGTTGAACAGCGCGGCAAAGCCGGCAAGCGTCGCCAGAAGGGCCGCGGCGAGCCGATGTCCCTCGCCGGATGCGAGCCCGCTGGCGACGATCAGCAGCGGTACCAGGAACGCGGAAAAACCAGCGCCCATCAGCGCCACGAAGGCGACCTCGAAGCGGCTGTCATAAGGCCGGCCGCCAATGGCGATGCCGCCGAGCAGCGGGATAAAGATCATCCGCGCCTTGCGATGACCGGTTAGCCGAAAGGCCGCCATGTGGCCGAGCTCATGCAGGGCAACCACCGAGGTCAGGATCGCGGCCAGCGCCAGGCCGCCGAGATTGAGCCCGAAGAACGGCCAAAGGATGAAAGCCGACAGAACGGCGAACCCGACCTGGCTCAGCGGATGCTCGAACCAGCCGCCCTTGCGATACTGTCCGGTCCTCGCCCAGATCTCCAGCTTGCCGAGCTCGCGGCGCATGGCGAAGTAGCGGAACACCAGGAAGGCGACGCCGCGATAGCGATCGGTCTGACTGAGCGTCACCCGCGTGCCGGCACCTTCCGAGGTGAGTTCGGTGGTCTCATAAAAATCCTTCCAGAACGACGCGTCGAGCGCGGTGTCCTCGATGACCCGCATCGAAAAACGACTGCCTTCGACGACGTCCTCGAAGCGCGACCTTCGCTCGATCGGCTGGCCGTCCCGGCCCTCCCAGGACAGCAGGATGCGGGCCGTGCCCTGCCCGTCCAGCGGCTGGGCCGAGAGTATCTCGCCGGACCAGCCGGCATCGCTGCCGAGCGGCCACAGCGCCTGCCAGAGGCGCTGCCGGTCCACCGCAACCACGCGGCTCAGCCGCACCGTGCGCAAACCGAGCGGCGCGGTCATCAGAAGGAAAATCAGTCCGAGATTACCGGCCACGAGAAGGGCCGTCACGATCGGCGACACCTGAGGTTTTTGCTCCCTGTCTTGGCGGGGCAGCCTAGCGTCATGGCGGCAAGAAAGGCTTAACGGCACAGCGCCTTCCTGCCCGCCTAAAACAGTGCGGCGAACCGCAGTTGCATCACATGGCGCCGATCCAGACAGCCATGGAAACCAGAAACGCACTCATGCACACCAACGAAACGACGTCCTGAACAAGATCGCTCATAACTCTCTCCTGTTGTTGATATGTTCGTATTTTGTTCTAACTTTGTTCGAAAGTCAATGAGCGGAAAGCGGCATGCCGACGAATCCTGACAGCCGGTTTGGGCAGGGTTAAGGAAAGGTTGACGGGGTGACGGCAGTGCTGACGCAGGGCGCATCGCATGCCTTTGCGATCGGGACACGCACCAATCACTTCGTGATCCTAGGGCGGAGCAAGGAGCGCAGCGACGCGGCGCAGACCCTAGGATGAGGAAGTTGGGGCCTACAACGGAACGACCTTGCCATCCGCCAACGTCACCCGGCGGTCCATGCGCGAGGCGAGTTCGTGATTGTGGGTCGCGATCAGCGCGGCAAGGCCGGACTGCTTGACCAGCGCGCCAAGCGCCTCGAACACATAGGACGCGGTGACCGGGTCGAGATTGCCGGTCGGCTCGTCGGCGAGCAGCAGCAATGGCGCGTTGGCGACCGCGCGAGCAATGGCGACGCGCTGCTGTTCGCCGCCGGACAGCTCCGACGGACGGTGCGACGCGCGCTTGCCAATCTGCATATAGTCGAGCAGCTGTGCTGCGCGCTCCGACGCCTCCTTGCGCGAAAGCCCCTTGATCAGCTGCGGCATCATGATGTTTTCCAGTGCCGAAAACTCCGGCAGCAGATGATGGAACTGATAGACGAAGCCGACATCGTTGCGGCGGATTGCCGTGCGTTCGTCGTCGGAGAGCCGTCCGCAGGCGCGGCCGGCCAGAATGACGTCACCGGCATCGGGGCGCTCGAGCAGGCCCGCCGTGTGCAGCAGCGTCGACTTGCCGGTGCCCGACGGCGCCACCAGCGCCACCATCTCGCCGCGCTTCAGCGAAAAGTCGGCGCCGTTCAAAATGGTGAGCTTGCGCGGCCCCTGGACATAGTGCCGCTCGACGCTCTTCAGCTCGATAATGATCTCGGACTTCATTCGTATCTCAAGGCCTCGACCGGATCGAGCCGTGCGGCGCGCCATGCCGGAAACACCGTTGCTAGGAAGGACAGGCCGAGCGCCATCAGGATGACATAGGTGGTCTCGCGCGGGTCCATCTTTGCCGGCAGCTGGCTGAGGAAATAGAGCTCCGGGTTGAACAGCACCTTGCCGGTCATCCAGGAGAAGAACTGGCGGATGGATTCGATGTTGGTGCAGATGAGCACCCCGAGCAGCACGCCGGCCAGCGTGCCGGTGACGCCGATCGCAGCACCCGTCATCAGGAAGATGCGCAGGATGGCGCCGCGCGAGGCGCCCATTGTGCGCAGGATGGCGATATCGTGGCCCTTGTCCTTCACCAGCATGATCAGGCCGGAGATGATGTTGAGCGCCGCCACCAGCACGATCAGCGTCAGGATCATGAACATGACGTTGCGCTCGACCTGCAGTGCTGAAAAGAACGTCTCGTTGCGCTGGCGCCAGTCGACCATGTCGATCGGCCGTTGCGCCGCCGCATCCACCAGCGGTTTCAGCGCGTCGACATTATCGGGGTTGTCGACATAGATCTCGATCGTCTGCGCCCTGCCGTCCATGTTGAAATAGAGCTGCGCTTCGGAAAACGGCATGTAGACGATGGAGCTGTCATATTCCGACATGCCGACCTCGAAGATCGCCGCCACCTTGTAGCCCTTCAGCCGCGGCGTCGTGCCCATCGGCGTCACATCGCCGTCCGGCGAGATCAGCGTGATGGTGTCGCCGAGCACAAGGCCGAGATTCTCGGCCATGCGCTTGCCGATGGCGACGCCATCGCCGGAGTCGAAGCCGTCAAGCGTGCCTTGCTTGACGTTTTGGGCGACGATGGCGATCTTGCCGAGGTCTTCGGCCCTGATACCGCGCACCAGCGCGCCCATGCCGCCGCCGACATTGCCTTGCGCCAGGACCTGGCCGTCGATCAGCGGTATCGCGTATTTGACGCCGGCCACGCCGTTGATGCGGGCTGCGACCTTCGCATAGTCCTCAAGCGGCGAATCCAGCGGCTGCACGATCAAATGGCCGTTGACGCCGAGGATGCGGGTCAGAAGTTCGGCTCGAAACCCGTTCATGACAGCCATGACGACGATCAGCGTGGCGACGCCTAGCATGATGCCGAGGAAGGAGATCGAGGCGATGACCGAGATCACCGTCTCCTTGCGGCGCGACCGCAAATAACGCCAGGCGACCATGCGTTCGAACATGGAGAACGGGCCGGCGACCGGAGACTTGGTGACCGGAGACTTGGCGACCGGAGACTTGCCAACCGGAGACTGGGCTACCGAAGACTTCGCTGCCGCGGCTTCGCTCATGCGGTTGCACCGAAGCGTTTCCTGGCCTCCGCGACCGGCAGCGTCTCGCGCTCGCCGGTCCGACGGTTCTTGATCTCGATCTCGCCGGCGGCCACGCCGCGCGGCCCGACGATCACCTGCCAGGGCAGGCCGATCAGGTCGGCGGTGGCGAACTTGCCGCCCGGCCGCTGGTCGGTGTCGTCGTAAAGCACATCCTTGCCGGCGCCGGTGAAGGCGGCGTAGAGCTCGCCGCAAACGCGGTCGCACTCGGCGTCGCCGGCCTTCATGTTGATCAGGCCGATGTCGAACGGCGTCACCGCTTCCGGCCAGATGATGCCGTTGCCGTCATGGCTGGCCTCGATGATCGCCGCCACCAGCCGCGACGGACCGATACCGTAGGAGCCGCCGGAAACGAAATGATCCTTGCCGTCGGGCCCGGTCACCTTGGCGCCCATGGGCTTGGAATATTTGTCGCCGAAATGGAAGATGTGGCCGACCTCGATGCCGCGTGCCGAGACCCGGTCGGCCTCGCTAAGCTTGTCCCAGGCCGCCTCGTCATGCATCTCGTCGGTGGCGGCGTAAGGCGTCGTCCACGTTTTGACGATGTCGGCGATCTCGCCGTCATTGCCGAAGTCGGTTTTCTCGCCGGGCACCTGGAGCGACAGATATTCGCGGTCGCAATAGACCTGGCTCTCGCCGGTGTCGGCCAGGATGATGAATTCATGGCTGAGATCGCCGCCGATCGGCCCGGTGTCGGCCCGCATCGGAATGGCCTGCAGCCCCATGCGCGTGAACGTTCGGAGATAGGATACGAACATGCGGTTATAGGCGGCCTTCGCGCCCTCGAAATCGAGGTCGAAGGAATAGGCATCCTTCATCAGGAACTCGCGCGAGCGCATGACGCCGAAGCGCGGCCGCACCTCGTCGCGGAACTTCCACTGGATGTGGTAGAGGTTGAGCGGCAAATCCTTGTACGACTTGACGTAGGCGCGCACGATCTCGGTGACCACTTCCTCATTGGTCGGACCGTAGAGCATGTCGCGGTCCTGCCGGTCCTTGATGCGCAGCATCTCCTTGCCATAGTCGTCATAGCGGCCGCTTTCGCGCCACAGATCGGCCGACTGGATGGTCGGCATCAGGATTTCCAGAGCGCCGGCGCGGTTCTGCTCCTCGCGGATGATGCGGCAGACCTTGTCGAGCACCAGCTTGCCTAGCGGCAGCCAGGAAAAGCTGCCCTGCCCCTGCTGGCGGATCATGCCGGCACGCAGCATCAGCCGGTGCGAGACGATCTCGGCCTCGCGCGGATTTTCTTTCAGGATGGGCAGGAAAAACTGCGACAAACGCATGGACAGGTCCGTGAGAGAGGAGGCTGCGCCGGAATCGGCGCGGCTGGCTTGCTTGCCCCGGCTTCATAGCTATTTCGTGACGGAATGGAAACCCGACCGGCCGCATCGGTCCGAAATCGCAAAAATCGATTCTTCTTCCAAAGACCTTCGCACCGAAAACGATAATGCTTTTGATGCAAAATGATGACCCTGACTCCGAAGTGCTCACACACGCTTTGCGCGTCCGGGCGACGCGGCACACCTGACCAGATTAAGGCGGCAGCCCGGGTGTTGTTCGTTTCGCAAGCAAAGCCTGCCGCACTATTGTGCACTGCAGCACAGATTGCCCGATTGCGGGCAAAATTCTGCGTGACAATTTCATCAGGGTTAGGCTAGTGTGCCCCGATAACCGAGAGGGTGGAGAAAAATCTGCTCTCCTACGCGGTCAAAGTCTTGGGAGGATGCGATCTAGGCGCGGTTACCCGCTGCCGCCGGAAACCGGAAAACAGATCGGAACGCGTTTAAATTGCAAGGCCTTGTGCCTTGCATTTTTTTTGCCCGATCATCTGGTTAGATCAACCTGTTCCCAAATCACGTGAGCTTGCGTCAGCCTGACACCAAGGCGTGATTCTAATGCGGGTGGGCCATGCCTGGCCGCCTATTGCGCATCGCAGGCTGGCGAGACAAAATCTGAGTTTGGCGCTCCGAAACAGACACAAACATGCCAGCCGATCTGCCGGCGGGAAAGTGGTTAGTTAGCCGGTGCCTGGCTGGCTTCGGGGATGATGTGCGGGACTTCGTCGAGGCTGTAGCCCAGCCCGTGCGTCAGGCTATAGAAAACCCCCATGACGACAGCCGTGACGATGGTGGTGCGGATCACGGCGCGCAGCATATGCGGCCCGCGCGGCGCACTCGCAACCGTGCCCAGCGTCACGTCCTGGTCGTCATCCTGCGTCTTGACGCTGAACGGCAGCACGATGAACAGCATCAGCCACCAGGTGATGAAGAACAGCGCGGCAAACGAAATCCAGCTCATGCCTGCTCCAGTTCGACCAGCGTGCCGAAGAAATCCTTGGGATGCAGGAACAGCACCGGCTTGCCGTGGGCGCCGGTTTTGGGATTGCCGTCGCCCAGCACGCGGGCGCCGCTCGCTTTGAGGTGATCGCGCGCGGCAAGGATGTCGTCGACCTCGTAGCAGACATGATGCATGCCACCCGAGGGGTTCTTGTCCAGAAAGGCCGCGATCGGCGACCCCTCGCCCAGCGGCTCCAGGAGTTCGATCTTGGTGTTGCCGACATCGACGAACACCACGGTAACGCCATGCTCGGGCAGCGCTTGCGGCGCGGTGACCTTCGCGCCAAGCGTATCGCGATAGGCCGCAATCGCCGCGGCCAAGTCCGGCACGGCAAGCGCTACATGGTTCAGGCGTCCGAGCATGAAGTGCTCCACAAGTTAAGAGAGTAGGGAATGGGCAGTAGGCAGTAGTGATACATCTGCATTTTTCTCCACTGCCTACCGCCTACTGCCTATTCCCTCACCTCGTCACAAACACCGTCACCAGCGGCTTCTTGCCCCAGGCCTCGTTGGCGGCGCCGCGCACGGCGCGGCGCACCGCTTCCTGCACCAGATCGAGGTCCTTGCGGCGCTGGCGAGGGATCGAGTCGACCGCGCCGACGGCCGCGTCGA
Organism: Mesorhizobium sp. M0139; assembly: GCF_040322455.1. Classification (NCBI taxonomy): domain Bacteria; kingdom Pseudomonadati; phylum Pseudomonadota; class Alphaproteobacteria; order Hyphomicrobiales; family Phyllobacteriaceae; genus Mesorhizobium; species Mesorhizobium sp. M0139. Next base: position 54,311 of record NZ_JAMYTN010000014.1, on the reverse strand, counting down.
GCATCAGATCTTCCATGTTTTCGCCACGGGCATCGGCCTCGGCGACGCCGATGGCGACCAGATCGGGATCGCCGGCGAGCTCATATTTGTCGTCGAGCACGACATTGACCGCGACATGGCCGGCAAAGGATAGCTTGCGCCGGTCGCGTATGCCCATCGCCTGGTCGGTGCCGATCAGCCTGCCGTCCTTGTAGATGCGGCCGAACGGCACCTGGTCGATGATCGTGGCCGGACCCGGCGCCAGCCGCAGCATGTCGCCGTCGCGCACTTGCGCCACCTGGCCGATGCCCGACGTCGACATCAGCGACCCCTGCGCCACCAGATGCGCGGCTTCGCCGTGCACGGGAACGCCGATCTGCGGCCGCACCCATTCATACATCCTGCGCAATTCGCTGCGGCGGGGATGGCCGGAGACATGCACAAGCGCGTCGCCATCCTCGATGATCTTGATGCCGAGGTCGATGAGGCGGTTCTTGATCTCGAGGATCGCCTTCTCGTTGCCGGGAATGGTGCGTGAGGAAAACACCACCGTGTCGCCGGCCGTCAGCGACACCGATTTCATCTCGTCGCGCGAAAGTTTTGCCAGTGCCGCCAGCGCCTCGCCCTGGCTGCCGGTGCAGATGATGACGAGGTTCTCGCGCGGGATGAAGCCGAAATCCTCTTCGGCGATGAACTCCGGCAGCCCGTCCATGTAGCCGAGCTCGCCGGCGACATCGATGACCCGCTTCAGCGAGCGGCCGAGCACCAGGCACTGGCGGCCGGCATCGCGCGCCGCCTTGGCGATCGAGACGATGCGCCCGACATTGGAAGAGAAGGTGGTGACGGCGACACGGCCGACAGCGCTCTGGATGACGCCCCTGAGGCCTTCGCCCACCGCCACTTCCGACGGCGATTCGCCTTCGCGCAGCGCATTGGTGGAATCGCAGACCAGCGCCAGAACGCCCTTGTCGCCATAGGCGCGAAACCGCGCCTCGTCGGTTTTCGGACCGATCGTCGGTTCCGGATCGATCTTCCAGTCGCCGGTATGGATGACGGTGCCGGCCGGCGAGGTGATCGCCAGCGACATCGGCTCGGGGATCGAGTGCGCCACCGGAATGGCCTCGATCGAGAACGGGCCGACAGTGAATGTTTCGCCTGCCCGGTAGATCGTCACCGGAATTTTCTTCGGCGCGCCCTGCTCGCCCTGGCGCTTGGCGTCCAGCAGTCCGGCGCTGAACGGTGTCATCCACACCGGCGCCTTCAGCTTCGGCCAGATGTCGAGCAGCGCCCCGTAATGGTCTTCATGCGCGTGGGTGATGATGATGCCGCGCAGGCCGGCGAGGTTCTCCTCGATGAAGCGCGTATCGGGCAGGATCAGGTCGACGCCAGGATGCGCCGCATCGGGAAAAGTCACGCCGACATCGACGACGATCCACTCGCGCGCGCTAGGCGGCCCATAGCCGTAAAGGGCGAAGTTCATGCCGATCTCGCCGACGCCGCCGAGCGGCACGAAGACGAGTTCGGCGTTTTGCGCTTTCGCCATCAATTTTCCCTTCCCGGCCCTTGCGGCCAGCCCCTAAATCTTTGCCGACGCGACGGCGCCGAAATGCACGTCGCCGGCGGCTACCGTCACGACCGACCCCTCATCATCGCGGATCACGAAACGGCAGTCCGCGTCAATGGTTTCGAAGGTACCGCGCACCACATTCCCGTCAATCCTGACAGCAACCTCGCCGCCAAGCCCCGCCGCGCGCGATAGCCAGCGACGCCGGATGGCGTCGAGCCCGCGTCCGTCATCCCACAGCCGGGCATTGTCGGTCCAGGCATCAGACAGCGCCAAGAACAGCGTTTCGGCGTCGCATGTCGCGCCCAGCGCCTGAAGCGATGTCGCCGGATACGGCAAATCCGGCGGATGCGCCACCACATTGACGCCGATGCCCACCGCCACCGCGAAACGGCCGCCATCGAGAATGGCCGATTCCAGCAGGATGCCGGCCAGCTTGGCGCCGGAGGCCAGCACATCGTTCGGCCATTTCAGCTCGAAGCGATTCTGCCCCTGGCTGGCGCCGTCGAGGCCGATAGCGATCCTGCCCTTCGGCACCACGGCGTCGAGCGCATCGGCCAGCGACAGGCCGGCGACGAAGCCCAGCGTCGCCGCCAGACGCAACTCACCGCCGGTGATGACCAGCAATGTCGCCGCCAGATTGCCCTCGGGCGATACCCAGGCCCTGCCGCGGCGGCCACGGCCGCTTTCCTGCTTCTTGGAAACGACCCACAATTTGCCGGGATCGCCTGCCCTTGCATGGTCCAGCGCCAGCGTGTTGGTGGAACCCACACTGTCATGCGCCTCGAGCCGGAACCCTTCCGTCTCAGAGGTTGGAGCCAGCCGAAATGCCATCCGGTCAGAAAAATGTCTTGGCGGCGGCTTCGGCGTAGGTCGCGATCGGACCGCCGATCAACACATAGAACAGCACGAAAGCGCCGGAGATGCCAAGCACGAGGCGCAGTTCGCTCGCCATCGGCACGAAGCCGCCGGCCGGTTCGTCGAACCACATGATCTTGATGATGCGCAGATAGTAGAACGCGCCCACTACGGAGGCCAGCACGCCGATGATCGCCAGCGCATAGAGGTTGGCGTTGATGGCGGCGAGGAACACGTACCATTTCCCCCAGAAACCGGCGAGCGGCGGGATGCCGGCCAGCGAGAACATCAGGATGGTCAGGATCGTCGCCATGATCGGATTGGTCGACGACAGACCGGCGAGATCGCTGATCTGCTCGACATTGCCTTCCTTGCGCCGCATGGCGAGGATGAAGGCGAAGGTGCCGAGCGTCATGACCAGATAGATCAGCATGTAGATGGCGACGCCGCGCACGCCGGCCTGGCTGTTGGCGGCAAGGCCGACCAGCGCGTAGCCCATATGGCCGATCGAGGAGTACGCCATCAGCCGCTTGATGTTGGTCTGGCCGATGGCGGCAAAGGAGCCGAGCGCCATCGAGGCGATCGAGATGAAGACGATGATCTGCTGCCAGTCGGAAGCGATCGGCTTGAAGGCGCCCATGGTGACGCGCACGATCAGCGCCATCGCCGCCATTTTGGGGGCAGCCGCCAGGAAAGCGGTGACCGGCGTCGGCGCGCCCTCGTAGACATCGGGCGTCCACATATGGAACGGCACCGCGGAAATCTTGAAGGCAAGGCCGGCCAAAACGAAGACCAGGCCGACGACGAGGCCGAGCTGGCGCTCGCCGCTGCCCAGCGCGGAGGAAATTTCCTGGAAGCCTACATTGCCGGTGTAGCCGTAAATGAGGCTGATTCCGTAAAGCAGCATGCCCGACGATAGCGCGCCGAGCACAAAATACTTCAAACCGGCCTCGGTCGAACGCAGATTGTCGCGATTGATCGCGGCCAGCACGTAAATCGCCAGCGACTGCAGCTCGAGGCCGAGATAGAGCCCGATCATGCCGTTGGCCGAGATCATCAGCATCATGCCGAGCGTGCAGAGCAGGATCAGCACCGGGTATTCGAACTTGTCGAAATGCTCCTGCCTGGCGAAGCGCATCGACATCACCAGCGTCACCGCCGAACCGATCAGCGACAGCACCTTCATGAAGCGGGAGAACGGATCCTGGATGAAGGCGTTGCCGTAGGCTGCGCCCTGTCCCGTGGGAAAGATCAGCCATAGGCCTGCGATCACCAGCACGGCGACGGCAAGGACAGTCACCAGAATGGCAGTGTTGGCGCGCGAATAGGCGCCCACCATCAACAGCGCCAGCGCGCCGATGGCGAGGATCAGCTCCGGCGTCGAGAGCGAAAGGCTGGAATAAAGGTCCGGCGTCATGGTTCGCAAAACCTCTGGTCAGTTCGCCGCCGCGGTCTGCGCGGCGCCGATGGATGCGGTGACATTGGTGACGAGCGCCTTGACCGACTGGGCCGTGGCATCGAAGACGGGAGCGGGATAGACGCCGAAGAAGATGACTAGCACGACCAGCGGGTAGATGATCGCCTTCTCGCGCGTCGACAGATCGAGCAGGCCCTTCAGGCTTTCCTTGGTCAGCGCGCCGAAGATCACCCGGCGGTAGAGCCAGAGCGCGTAGGCCGCCGACAGGATGACGCCGGTGGCGGCGAAGAAAGCCACCCAGGTGTTGACCCGGAACACGCCGAGCATGGTCAGGAACTCGCCGACGAAACCTGACGTGCCCGGCAAGCCGACATTGGCCATGGTGAAGATCAGGAACACCGTGGCGTATTTCGGCATGTTGTTGACCAAGCCGCCATAGGCGTCGATCTCGCGCGTGTGCATGCGGTCGTAAATGACGCCGACGCACAGGAACAGTGCGCCCGAGACGAGGCCGTGGCTCAGCATCTGGAAGATCGCGCCCTGCACGCCTTCCTGGTTCATGGCGAAGATGCCCATGGTGACGAAGCCCATATGGGCGACGGAGGAATAGGCGATCAGCTTCTTCATGTCCTCCTGCATCAGCGCCACCAGCGAGGTGTAGATGATGGCAACGACCGACAGCGTAAACACCAGCGGCGCGAACATTTCCGAGGCCAGCGGGAACATCGGCAGGGAAAAGCGCAGGAAGCCGTACCCGCCCATTTTCAACAGTATGCCCGCCAGGATCACCGAGCCCGCCGTCGGCGCTTCGACATGCGCATCGGGCAGCCAGGTGTGCACCGGCCACATCGGCATCTTCACCGCGAAGGAGGCGAAGAAGGCTAGAAATAGCCATGTCTGCATGTGGGCCGGGAAGTTGTGGGTCAGCAGCGTCGGGATGTCGGTGGTGCCCGCCTGGAAGAACATCGCCATGATGGCGAGCAGCATCAGCACCGAGCCGGCCAGCGTGTAGAGGAAGAACTTGAACGAGGCATAGACGCGGCGCTTGCCGCCCCAGACGCCGATGATGATGAACATCGGGATCAGGCCGGCCTCGAAGAAGACGTAGAACAGCACGATGTCGAGCGCGCAGAACACGCCGATCATCAGCGTCTCCAAGAGCAGGAAGGCGATCATGTAGGCCTTGACGCGCTTGTCGATCGCTTCCCACGACGCCAGGATGCAGAGCGGCATCAGGAACGTCGTCAGGATGACGAACAGCATCGAAATGCCGTCGACGCCCATATGGTAGGAGATGCCGGAATCCAGCCAGGCAAACTTCTCGACGAACTGGAAGCCGGCCTGCGAATTGTCGAAGCCGGTCCAGATGAACAGCGAGATGATGAAGGTGGCCGCCGTCGTCGTGAACGCGATGGCGCGGATGTTGCGACGCGCATTCGGGCTGTCATCCCTGATGAACAGGATCAGCAGCACACCTACGAGCGGCAGGAAGGTGACCAGCGAGAGGATTGGCCAGGCGGTCATCAGAGCATCATCCAGGTGACGAGTGCGGCCACGCCGATCAGCATGGCGAAGGCATAGTGATAGAGATAGCCGGTCTGCAGCTTGACGACGCGGTCGGTGACGTCGACGACGCGCGCCGAAATGCCGTCAGGACCGAGCCCGTCGATGATGGTGCCGTCGCCGGTCTTCCACAAGAACCTGCCCAGCGCCTTTGCCGGCCGCACGAACAGGACGTCGTAGAGCTCGTCAAAGTACCATTTGTTGAGCAGGAAGGCATACAGCAGCCGATGGTTGGCGGCGACACTCCGGGGCAGTTCCGGCGAGCGGATGTAGAACTTCCAGGCGACTGCAAAGCCGATGACCATGGCGACGAACGGTGCCAGCTCGACCCACAGCGGCAATTCATGGATGTCGTGCAGGATGTGGTTGTCCGGCAGCGTGAACAGCGACGCCTTCCAGAATTCGGCATAGCCTTCGCCGATGAAGGCGCCATGAAAGATAACGCCGGCAAACAGCGCGCCCGCGGCCAGGATGAACAGCGGCACCAGCATCACCGGCGGCGATTCATGGACATGGTGCATGACGTCGTGGCTCGCCCGCGGCTCGCCGTGGAAGGTCATGAAGATCAGCCGCCAGGAGTAGAAGGAGGTGAAGCAGGCGGCGATGACCAGCAGGACAAAAGCGAGGCCGGCGACCGAATTGTGGCCGGCAAAGGCAGCCTCGATGATGGCATCCTTGGAGAAGAAGCCGGCGGTGCCGATGACGGTCACCGGAATGCCGACGCCGGTCAGCGCCAGCGTGCCGATCACCATCATCCAGTAGGTCTTCGGAATGAGCTTCCGCAGGCCGCCCATCTTGCGCATGTCCTGCTCGTCGGAGACGGCATGGATGACCGAGCCCGAGCCCAGGAACAGCAGCGCCTTGAAGAAGGCGTGCGTGAACAGATGGAAAATCGCCGCGCCATAGGCGCCGACGCCGAGCGCCACGAACATGTAGCCGAGCTGCGAGCAGGTCGAATAGGCGATGACGCGCTTGATGTCGTTCTGGACCAGGCCGACGGTCGCCGCGAAGAAGGCGGTGAAGGCGCCGATGAAGGTCACCACGGTCAGCGCCGAATGCGACAGTTCGAACAGCGGCGACAGCCGCGCCAGCATGAACACGCCGGCCGTGACCATGGTGGCGGCATGGATCAGTGCCGAGACCGGGGTCGGGCCCTCCATCGCGTCCGGCAGCCAGGTGTGCAGCGGCACCTGCGCCGACTTGCCCATAGCGCCCATGAACAGCAGCAGGCAGACGATGGTCATGGCTGCCTGCTTGTCCAGCGCGTAGCCGAGGAAGGTCAGCACGGCCGCGCCTTGTGGGGCGCCTTCAGCCGGAATGAACGTCGCGGCATTGGCGAAGATGGTGCCGAGATTGACCGAGCCGAACAAAACGAAGACGCCGAAAATGCCGAGCGCGAAGCCAAAATCGCCGACGCGGTTGACGACGAAGGCCTTGATGGCAGCAGCATTGGCCGACGGCTTCTTGTACCAGAAGCCGATCAGCAAATAGGAGGCGAGACCCACCCCTTCCCAGCCGAAGAACATCTGCACGAGGTTGTCCGCCGTCACCAGCATCAGCATGGCGAAGGTGAACAATGACAGATAGGCGAAGAAGCGCGGCCGGTTCGGATCGTGGTGCATGTAGCCGATCGAATAGATGTGGACCAGCGCCGACACCGTGTTGACCACCACCAGCATGACCACCGTCAGCGTATCGATCCTGAGCGCCCAGGACGCGTCCAAGCCGCCGGATTGGATCCAGCGCAGTACCGGCACGGTGAACACCTCGCCTTCGCCGAAGCCGACGGAGAAGAAGGCGACCCAGGACAGCACGGCCGAGATCACCAGGAAGCCCGAGGTGATGTATTCCGATGCCTTGGCGCCGAGCGCATTGCCGAACAGGCCGACAATCAGGAAGCCGAGCAGCGGAAGGAAGACGATCGCTTGATACATGTTAGCCCCGTCAACCCTTCATCTGGTTCACGTCTTCGACCGCGATCGAGCCGCGGTTGCGGAAGAAGACGACGAGAATGGCAAGACCGATGGCCGCTTCGGCGGCGGCGACCGTCAGCACGAACAGGGCAAACACCTGGCCGACGAGATCGCCCAATGCCGCCGAGAAGGCAACGAAATTGATGTTGACCGCCAAAAGGATCAGCTCGATCGACATCAGGATGATGATGATGTTCCTGCGGTTCAGGAAGATGCCGAACACGCCCAGCGTGAACAGGATCGCCGATACGGTCAGGTAATGTGCGATGCCGACGACCATCTCAGAGCCCCTCGCCCGACTTGACCTTGCGGATTTCCATGCCTGTCGCCGGCGTGCGGCCGACCTGGGCTGCGATCGACTGCCGCTTGATCCCTTCCTTGTGGCGCAGCGTCAGGACGATGGCGCCGATCATGGCGACCAGCAGGATGAGGCCCGAAATCTGGAAGTAGTAGAGGTAGTCGGTATAGAGGATGTCGCCGAGTGCTGCGGTGTTTGTCCGCGCGGCAAGATCCGGGATGGGTTTGGAGACCGTCGAGGCCAGTTGCGGCGCGAAGGTGTAGCCGCCGAGCACCACGATCAGCTCGGCCGCCAGGATCAGCCCGACCAGCGCGCCGATCGGCGCATATTGCAGGGCGCCTTCCTTCATCTCGGCGAAGTCGACATCGAGCATCATGACGACGAACAGGAACAGCACCATGACCGCGCCGACATAGACGACAAGCAGGATCATCGCCAGGAACTCGGCGCCGGTCAGCATGAACAGGCCGGCGGCGTTGAAGAAGGTCAGGATCAGGAACAGCACGGAATGCACGGGGTTGCGCGACGAAATGACCATGAAGGCCGACGCCACCGCGACAAAGGCGAAGAGGTAGAAAAAGGCCGCCTCTAGTCCACTCAGCATTGGGGATCCCCCGGGTTCCTGTCCAAACAGGACATCCGTCCTGTTTGATTTCTGCGACCGCCTCCGGCCGGCAAGTTGCGTTGTCCTTAGACGAGGCCCCTCGCCCCGTCCATGCGTCAAATGTCAGCGGTAGGGCGAGTCCAGCGAGATGTTGCGCGCCAGTTCGCGCTCCCAGCGGTCGCCATTCGCCAGCAGCCTGTCCTTGTCGTAGTAAAGCTCTTCGCGCGTCTCCGTCGCGAACTCGAAATTCGGCCCCTCGACGATGGCGTCGACCGGGCAGGCTTCCTGGCAGAAGCCGCAATAGATGCACTTCACCATGTCGATGTCGTAGCGCACGGTGCGGCGCGTGCCGTCATTGCGGCGCGGGCCGGCCTCGATGGTGATCGCCTGCGCCGGACAGATCGCTTCGCACAATTTGCAGGCGATGCAGCGCTCTTCGCCATTGGGGTAACGGCGCAGCGCGTGCTCGCCACGGAAGCGCGGGCTGGTCGGCCCTTTCTCGTGCGGATAGTTGATCGTTTCCTTCGGCGCGAAGAACTGACGCATTGACAGGAAGAAGGCGCTGACGAAATCCTGCAGCAGCAGCGATTTTGCGGCCTGGCCAAAAGCGGACATCACGCAAACCCCGTGATTTTGAGGAAGGCCGCGGTGGCAACGACCATGAACAGGGAGATCGGCAGAAAGACTTTCCAGCCCAGCCGCATCAGCTGGTCGTAGCGGTAGCGCGGCACGAAGGCCTTCACCATCGAGAACATGAAGAACATCAGGCAGATCTTGAGCACGAACCAGATCACGCCGGGCACCCAGGTGAAGGGGGCGAAGTCGAAGGGCGGCAGCCAGCCGCCGAGGAACAGGATGGTGGCCAGCGCGCACATCATCACCACGGCGACATATTCGCCGAGGAAGAACAACAGGAACGGCGTCGAGGAGTATTCGACCATATGGCCGGCGACGAGTTCCGACTCGGCTTCCACCAGGTCGAAGGGCGGGCGGTTGGTCTCGGCCAGCGCCGAGATGAAGAAAATGACGAACATCGGGAACAGCGCCAGCCAGTGCCAGTCGAGGAAGCTGTTGGGCAGGCCAAGCTTGGTGCCCAGCCCATCCTGCTGCGACAGCACGATGTCCGACAGGTTGAGCGAGCCGACGCAGAGCAGCACGGTGACGATGACGAAGCCGATCGAGACTTCGTAGGACACCATCTGCGCCGCCGAGCGCAGCGCGCCGAGGAACGGGTATTTCGAGTTGGACGCCCAGCCGCCCATGATCACGCCATAGACCTCGAGCGAGGAGATGGCGAAGACGTAGAGGATGCCGACATTGACGTTGGCGATCCCCCAGCCCGCATTGACGGGAATCACCGCCCAGGCCGAGATTGCCAGCACGGCCGACACCAGCGGCGCCAGCAGGAACACGCCCTTGTTGGCGCCGGACGGAATGACCGGTTCCTTGAAGACGAATTTCAGCAGATCGGCGAAAGCCTGCAGCGTGCCCCACGGGCCGACGACGTTCGGGCCGCGGCGCAATTGCACCGCCGCCCAGATCTTGCGGTCGGCGTAAAGCAGGTAGGCAACCCCGATCAGCAAAACGACGATCAGCACGACCGACTTTAAAAGGATGATCAGCGTCGGCAGCACGTAGAAGGAGAAGAAGGTGTCCATGTCTACTCTGCCGCCTGCCTGAAGCCGTTTTTCGCCAGCGCCGAGCATTCCGCCATGACGGCGGAGGCCCGCGCAATCGGGTTGGTCAGATAGAAATCCGTGACCGGCGAGGTGAAAGTGCCCTTGTTCAGCCGCCCGCCGAGCTTCGCCACCCTGGCGATGTCGTCGGGGTTGCCTGAGACAACATGGTCGATGTGGGCGAGATGCGGATATTCGCCATAGAGCCTGGCGCGCAGTTGCTGCAGCGAATCGAATGGCAGTTTCTTGCCGAGCACATCGGACAATGCCCTCAGGATCGCCCAGTCTTCGCGCGCGTCACCCGGCGCGAAGCCCGCGCGGTTGGTCTGCTGCACGCGTCCCTCGGTGTTGACATAGGTGCCGGACTTTTCGGTGTAGGCGGCTCCCGGCAGGATGACATTGGCGCGGTGCGCGCCGGCGTCGCCATGCGTGCCGACATAGACGACGAAGGCGCCGCCGGTCTTGGACATGTCGATCTCGTCGGCGCCGAGCAGGAACAGAACCTCGCTCTCACCCAGCATGCCGGCAACGTTCTTGCCGCCCTTGCCAGGCACGAAGCCGACATCGAGACCGCCGACGCGCGCGGCTGCAGTGTGCAGCACGGCAAAGCCGTTCCAGTCGGCGCGGGCAGCGTTGACGGCGGTGGCGAGTTTCGCCGCCTGGCCGAGCACCGCCGCGCCGTCGGCACGCGACAGCGCGCCCTGGCCGACGATGATCAGCGGATGCGTCGCCTTCTTCAGCACCTGGAAGAACTTGCCATTGCCGTCGGCCAGGTCTTTCAGCGACTCCGGACCGGCGCCGAGTTGTTCGTAGTCGTAACGCGTGTCGCCGACCTCGCCGATGACGCCGACCGGCAGATTGCCGATCCGCCAGCGCTTGCGGATGCGGGCATTGAGCACCGAGGCCTCGAAGCGCGGATTGGCGCCGATGATCAGCACCGCGTCGGCCTGCTCGATGCCCTCGATGGTGGGGTTGAAGATGTAGCTGGCGCGGCCGAGCGCGGGATCGAGTGCGGCGCCGTCCTGGCGGCAATCGGTGTTCTTCGAGCCCAACGCAGCCATAAGCTGCTTCAGCGCGTAGATTTCCTCGACGGCGGCAAGATCGCCCGCAATCGCGCCGATTTTCTCGGGCGCAGCATTCGACACCGCATCCCTGATCGCAACGAACGCTTCGGCCCAGCTGGCCGGCGCCAACTTTCCGTCCTTGCGGACATAGGGGCGGTCGAGGCGCTGCGTGCGCAATCCGTCCCAGATGAAGCGGGTCTTGTCGGAAATCCACTCCTCGTTCACCGCTTCATTGACGCGCGGCAGGATGCGCATCACCTCGCGGCCGCGGCTGTCGACGCGGATTGCCGAGCCGACGGCGTCCATGACGTCGATGGATTCTGTCTTGGTCAGCTCCCACGGCCGTGCCTGAAAGGCGAAAGGCTTGGAGGTCAGCGCGCCCACCGGGCAGAGGTCGATGACATTGCCCTGCAGCTCCGAGGTCATGGCGCTTTCGAGATAGGTGGTGATCTCGGCATCCTCGCCGCGGCCGATCAGGCCAAGCTCGGAAATGCCCGCAACTTCCGTGGTGAAGCGAACGCAGCGCGTGCAGTGGATGCAGCGGTTCATAACCGTCTTGACCAATGGGCCGATATACTTGTCTTCGACCGCGCGCTTGTTCTCGTGATAGCGCGAGGAATCGACGCCGAAGGCCATCGCCTGGTCCTGCAGGTCGCATTCGCCGCCCTGGTCGCAGATCGGGCAATCCAACGGATGGTTGATCAAAAGGAATTCCATCACGCCTTCGCGGGCCTTCTTGACCATCGGCGTGTTGGTGAAGATTTCAGGCGCCTCGCCATTCGGACCCGGACGCAGGTCGCGCACATTCATGGCGCAGGAGGCCTGCGGTTTGGGCGGCCCGCCCTTCACCTCGATCAGGCACATGCGGCAATTGCCGGCGATCGACAGCCGCTCATGGAAGCAGAATCGCGGCACTTCCGCGCCGGCGTCCTCGGCCGCCTGCAGCAGCGTGTAGTGGTCGGGTACAGTGATCTCTTTCCCGTCGACCTTGAGCTTTGCCATCAATTGCCCCCGGCGGTCTGCGCCGTCTCATATGCCTGAAACAGATCGCTCAGCCTGATGCCATTGATCATCATGCCGGCGACTTCAGCGTTTTCTATCTTCAAATTGCTCATATTCACATTGCTGAAAAACGCGTCCGAGAGGTTCGCGTCCTCCACAACGGCCGCCGACAGGTCGACGTTGTGAAACTGCGTGTTCGACAAGTTCACATCGTCAAATCTGGAGTTGCTGACGATGGCATTGCGCACATCGAGAACATCGCTCCTGTCGTGGATCTCCATGCCTGCCACCCCTACTTCTTCGCCTTGGCGGCCAGCGTCAGCGCCGCGGCCTGGCGGGTCCACTCGTCGCGGCCGATACGGCCGGTGAGCGACAGGTAGTCCTCGACCCAGGCGATCTCTTCTGGCGCCCAGGCGGCGATCTGGGCAAAGGTCCAGATGCCGAGGCCGTTCAGCACCTTTTCCAGCTTCGGCCCAACGCCGGTGATCGCCTTGAGATCCGACGGCTTGGCCGGACGAGCCACGGCCTTGGGCTGTCTGAAATCCTCCGGCATCAATCCGATCGTTGCGCCTTCGGCGACGGCCTCGGTCTTCTCCGACTCGGCATCGAGGGTGAGAGCGGCAATATCGGTCAGATCCTGGGCAAAAGTCTGCGCCTCGGCGATCAGGGTTCTGGTCGCCGCGCGCGCCTTGGTGGCGGGGGCGGTCTCGGCGAACCCTTGGCTGCGCAGTTCGAAATCGTCGATGATCGGCTGGAAAATCCGCTGCGATGCCTCGGCAGCACCCGACAAGGCGCCTAGCCACACGCCAAAGGCATGGTTGGCAAGGCCAAAGCCCAGCGCCGACATCGCGGCGGCACCCGCGACAGGATGCGCGAGAAGGTTGACGGCGCTGGCCATCTCCTTCGGCATCATCCTGGTCAAATCCTGGTTCATCTTCTCAAGCTGGTCCAAATTGGGCATCAAAGGGTTCGAATACGGCGCCATAGACATCTCCTGGTCGTTTCTTCGTCTTCCCCGCCCCTATATTTCGGTCCCGGGCTTGCGCCCGTATTTTAAATCTACTCCGCCGCCACCATCACCGGTTCGGCCCGGTGCGCGTTGCGGGAAAACTCGTCGATGCGCCGCTCCACCTCGCCGCGGAAATGCCGCATCAGGCCCTGGATCGGCCATGCCGCGGCGTCGCCCAGCGCACAGATCGTATGGCCCTCCACCTGCTTGGTGACGTCGAGCAGCATGTCGATCTCGCGCTTCTGCGCCTCGCCGCGCACCAGCCGCTCCATCACCCGCCACATCCAGCCGGTGCCTTCGCGGCATGGCGTGCACTGGCCGCAGCTCTCATGCTTGTAGAAATAGGAAAGCCTGGCGATCGCCTTCACGATATCGGTCGACTTGTCCATGACGATGACAGCCGCCGTGCCGAGGCCGGATTTAAGGTCGCGCAAAGCATCGAAATCCATCGGCGCATCGATGATCTGCTCGGCCGGCACCAGCGGCACCGAAGCGCCGCCCGGAATGACCGCGAGGAGATTGTCCCAGCCGCCGCGAATGCCACCGCAATGCGTCTCGATCAGCTCGCGGAACGGGATCGACATCGCCTCTTCGACGGTGCACGGATTGTTGACGTGGCCCGAGATGCAAAACAGCTTGGTGCCGACATTGTTGGGCCGGCCGAAGGACGAGAACCAGGCCGCGCCGCGGCGCAAAATGGTCGGCGCGACCGCGATGGACTCGACATTGTTCACGGTTGTCGGACAACCGTACAAGCCGACATTGGCTGGGAATGGCGGCTTCAGCCGGGGCTGGCCCTTCTTGCCTTCGAGGCTTTCGAGCAGCGCTGTTTCCTCGCCGCATATATAGGCGCCGGCGCCGTGATGCATGTAGATGTCGAAATCGTAGCCGGACGTGTTGTTCTTGCCGATCAGCCTGGCCTCATAGGCCTCGTCGATGGCGCGCTGCAGTGCCTCGCGCTCGCGGATGAACTCGCCGCGCACATAGATGTAGGCGGCGACCGCGCCCATGGCGAAGCCGGCGATGAACGAGCCCTCGACCAGCGTGTGCGGATCGTTGCGCAGGATATCGCGGTCCTTGCACGTGCCGGGCTCGGATTCGTCGGCGTTCACAACGAGATAGCTCGGCCTTCCGTCGCTTTGCTTGGGCATGAACGACCATTTCAGCCCGGTCGGGAAGCCGGCGCCGCCGCGGCCACGCAGGCCGGACGCCTTCATCTCGTTGACGATCCACTCGCGCCCCTTGGCGATGATGCCGGGCGTGTTGTCCCAGGCGCCGCGCGCCATCGCGCCGGCCAGCGACTTGTCGAAGAGGCCGTAGATGTTGTTGAAGATGCGGTCTTTGTCAGCCAGCATGACTTACCTCTTTCCCCGCAAGACGATCGAGAACCACACCAGCACGCCTATGCCGGTCGCGGCCATCGATTCCAGGGTATCCGAAAACGGCAATTCGACGAGGCGCCGAAGCCCCTCCAGAAGGATGTTGGCAGCAGCGATGCAGACAACGCCGATGACAATGCTGCGCAGCGTCAGCAAAGATCCGGTGCTTTGCGCTTCAGCCATCAACGTGGCTCCTTGCCGAAGACGCGGATGTATTCGGCGACGCCGCCCTTGGCGAGCGCCTTGGCCTGCTTGCCCCAGTCGTCGCGCTCGATGCGGCCCTGGAAAGCGAGATATCCATCCACCCAGTCGCGCTCGGCCTTATTCCAGGATGCGACCTGTGTGAAGGTGAAGATGCCAAGCGAATGAAGGATGCCCTCGATCTTCGGGCCGATGCCCGAGATCAGCTTGAGATCGTCGACCGCGGCCGGCCTGTCGATTCCGGCCGGACGGTTCTTGTCCTCGAGCGACGGCTTTGCGGGTCTGGCTGTCGGCGCCTTGACGGTCGGGGCCACCGGGGCGTTGGCCGCTGGCGCCTTGAATTCCGGAGCGATGAAGGCAGCTGCCGGCGTGGAGGTGGTCTTCGGGCCATTACGCTGCTTGGCGACCTTCTCGACTTCAGGCGCCGCGGTGTTGGCGTTGGCGGCCGAATGCAGGGGCGCCGGGACGCTCGCCGCTTTTTCCGCCGCCGGTGCAACCTTGGCCCTGGAGGGCGACTTCAACGCCGAGCTGGTTTCCGGCGCATCGGTTTTCAGTTTGCCGGCGTTGGATGGCGCGACCGGGGCGGCCGCTGCAGGAGCGGCAGGAGCCGGAACAGGCGCCGCAATGATTGCGTCGGGCGCCGCGTGGGCAGCCTTGCTCGCCGCCCTGGCTTCCTTGTCGCGCGTCGCTTTGAGGATCGCCTTTTCGCTCTTCAGCGTCGTCAGGCCAGGCGCCGGCTCCGAGCCGGTTCTGCCATTTTGCGGTCCCGTGGGAACCGAGGCGCCCTTGCCTGCATCATAAAGATCGATGATTTCGGCCAGCCGCTCAGGCGTCAGATCCTCGAACGTGTCCTTGAAGACCATCACCATCGGCGCGTTGACGCAGGCGCCGAGGCATTCGACCTCCTCCCACGACAGCGTGCCCTTGTCGTTGGTGTGGAACTGGTCGTGATGGATTTTCGAGCGGCACACATCCATCAGCGCTTCCGAGCCGCGCAGCATGCAGGGCGTGGTGCCGCAGACCTGGATATGCGCGCGCGTGCCGACCGGATTGAGCTGGTACTGCGTGTAGAAGGTCGCGACTTCGAGGCCGCGAATGCGCGGCATGCCGAGCATGTCCGAAATCGTCTCAATCGCCGCCTTGGTGACCCAGCCTTCCTGCTCCTGCGCAATCATCAGCAAGGGAATGATCGCCGACTGCTCCCGGCCCTTCGGATATTTCTTGATCCATTGCTTCGCAACCGCCGCATTCGCCCGGTTGAAGGCGAAGGTGGCTGGCTGGACGCTTGCTTCTGCGAGACGGCGGACTGACATTTAGCGATCGGGCCCCTGCTCTGCTACGAGAGCTATTGCGGTTTCACATTCTTTCTGATGAGAAAACGGAATGCGTTCGGCAGATCGAGCAACACTCGCAAATCGCTCTGCGGGCAACATGTATTGCCACAGCCCCAGAACAGTTTGCCTTACTTGAGGCGAGATCCATGCCATGACCGCATCAGCGTCGATGTCATCGTCGAACAAGTGCTCGTAAAAAGCGACACCAGCCGCATTCCAAATCTGTTTGTTCGGGTGAACGGCAGCCCATTGGGCGAACCCATGCATTCTACCCAGCTTGTCGACGTCATTGTCGCGGTGGGCAAGGCGCGTCTTGGGTAGCAGGGTAAAAAAGAAGTCATAGATCGAACAGTGCTGAGTCGAGTTGTAAGAAGCCTCGGCGAGCTCGACCGGCAGCATGGCTTTTGCCAATTCGCGCCACCGCGGTAGGGCAGCGTCGGCATTCCCTCGAACACCGACCTGAGAGCGCACTGTAGGATTGGCTGCCGCCATCACCGATCAACCTCCCCGAAGACGATATCGAGGGAACCCAGGACGGCAGTGACGTCGGCCAGCATGTGGCCGCGGCAGAGGAAATCCATGGCTTGCAGATGCGCGAAGCCGGGCGCGCGCAGCTTGCAGCGGTAGGGCTTGTTGGTGCCGTCGGAGACGAGATAGACGCCGAACTCGCCTTTCGGCGCCTCGACCGCTGCATAGACCTCGCCGGCCGGCACGCGGTAACCCTCAGTATAGAGCTTGAAATGATGGATCAGCGCTTCCATCGAGCGCTTCATCGCCTGGCGCTTGGGCGGCACCACCTTGCCGTCGAGGTTCGACACCGGCCCGGTGCTCTCCTTGCCGAGCAGAAGGTCGACGCACTGACGCATGATCTTGGCCGACTGGCGCATTTCTTCCATGCGCACGAGATAACGGTCGTAGCAGTCGCCGTTCTTGCCGATCGGGATGTCGAAATCCATCTCGGGATAGCATTCATAGGGCTGCGACTTGCGCAAATCCCAGGCAGCACCCGAGCCGCGCACCATGACGCCCGAAAAACCCCAGGCCCAGGCGTCGGCAAGCGACACGATACCGATATCGACATTGCGTTGCTTGAAGATGCGGTTGCCGGTAAGCAGCCTGTCGAGGTCGTCAAGCGACTTCAGGAACGGGTCGATCCACTTGCCGATGTCCTCGACCAGCTTCGCCGGCAGATCCTGGTGCACGCCGCCGGGACGGAAATAGGCCGCATGCATGCGCGAACCGGAAGCGCGCTCATAAAACACCATCAGCTTTTCGCGTTCGACGAAACCCCACAGCGGCGGCGTCAGCGCGCCGATATCCAGCGCCTGCGTCGTCACATTGAGGATGTGCGACATGATGCGGCTGAGCTCGGAATAGAGCACGCGGATCAACTGGCCGCGCTTCGGCACTTCGATGCCGAGCAACCGCTCGGTGGCGAGCGCGAAGGCATGCTCCTGGTTCATCGGTGCGCAATAATCGAGCCGGTCGAGATAGGGCACCGCCTGCAGATAGGTCTTGTGCTCGATCAGCTTTTCAGTGCCGCGATGCAGCAAGCCGATATGCGGATCGACGCGGTCGACCACCTCGCCGTCAAGCTCCAGCACAAGACGCAAAACACCGTGTGCCGCAGGGTGCTGCGGTCCGAAGTTGATGTTGAAGTTGCGGACGGAGGTTTCAGCCATTCTGGCGCCTCTGGCGAAGAGTCAGTAGTGAGTAGTGAGTAGTGATCATCAATCTCAATGCCTGCTTCATTCCGCCTGCTTGGCCTGCACCGTTCGGATAAGAGATCTCATCATTTTTCCAATCTCTTCGCATCGCAGCAGCAGCTCAATCTCATTGTCTTTTCGCAGCAGGCCAACCCGACATGCCAGCAGTATGTGTGTCTCCAGTTCCTTCAACGAGCCTTGCGCCATGCGCAAAAATTGAACGAACGACCCTCTGTTCTCCCGACCGTATCCCTCCGCGACGTTCGCTGCGACCGAAACCGCCGATCGGCGCATCTGAGAGGTCATGCCGTAAATCTCATCCCTCGGAAACTCTTTGGTGAAACGGTAGCAATCCTCAGCAAGCGTCATCGCCGATTGCCACACCTTCAAGTCGCGATAAGATTCGATCCGTTGCTCCAAATCTTTTCCTACTGACTACTCACTACTTCCTACTCACTGTTTCGCCTTCTCATCGCCCGGCAGGACGTAGTCCGTCCCTTCCCATGGCGAGAGAAAATCGAAGTTCCTGAATTCCTGCTTCAATTCCACCGGCTCGTAGATCACGCGCTTGGCTTCGTCGTCGTAGCGCACCTCGACGAAACCTGTCAGCGGGAAGTCCTTGCGCAGGGGATGGCCCTCGAAGCCGTAATCCGTGAGGATGCGGCGCAGGTCCGGATGGCCGGAGAACAGCACGCCATAGAGATCGTAGGCTTCGCGCTCATACCAGTCGGCGCCGGGATAGACAGCGGTGAGCGACGGCACCAGCGTCTCTTCGTCGGCCTGCACCTTGATGCGGATGCGCAAATTCTGCTTCGGCGACAGCAGATGATAGACGACATCGAAACGCTTGACGCGCGACGGGTAGTCGGCACCGCAGATATCGATGATCGAAATGAACTGGCAGCCCGAATCGTCACGCAGGAAGCTTGTCACCTCGATCAGATTGTCTGTAGCAACCGAGATCGTCAGTTCGCCATAGGCAAGCACTGCATCGGTGACGCGGCCCGGCAGCTTTTCGCCGAGATAGGTCGACAGTTCGCTCAGGGATGCGGCCATGGGTCTACCGTTCGATCGTGCCGGTGCGGCGGATCTTCTTCTGCAGGAGAAGAATGCCGTAGAGCAGCGCTTCGGCGCTTGGCGGGCAGCCGGGCACATAGATGTCGACCGGCACGATGCGGTCGCAGCCGCGCACCACCGAATAGGAATAGTGATAATAGCCGCCGCCATTGGCGCAGGAGCCCATCGAGATGACGTAGCGCGGCTCCGGCATCTGGTCGTAGACCTTGCGCAAAGCCGGGGCCATCTTGTTGGTCAGCGTTCCCGCCACGATCATGATGTCGGACTGGCGCGGCGACGCGCGAGGAGCCACGCCAAACCTTTCAGAATCATAGCGCGGCATCGAGGTGTGGATCATCTCGACGGCACAGCAGGCGAGACCGAAGGTCATGAACATCAGCGAGCCGCTGCGTGCCCAGGTGATCAGCGCCTCGGTCGAGGTGACCAGAAAACCCTTGTCGGCCAGTTCATTGTTGATCTCGAGGAAGAACGGATCGTCGGAACCGACCGGACGTCCGGTATTGGGGTCGATCAGGCCTTTGGGCTTCGGCGCGACGAGCGTTCCGGAACTGTCGTTCAATCCCATTCCAGCGCTCCTTTTTTCCACTCATAGGCAAAGCCGATGGTCAGCACCGCCAAAAACACCATCATCGACCAGAAACCGAGCATGCCGATCTTCGAGAACGACACCGCCCACGGAAACAGGAAGGCCACTTCCAGATCGAAGATGATGAACAGGATCGACACTAGGTAGAAGCGGATGTCGAATTTCATCCGGGCATCGTCGAACGAGTTGAACCCGCACTCGTAGGCGGAAAGCTTCTCCGGATCGGGATTGCGATAAGCCACCAGAAACGGCGCGATGATAAGCGCCAGGCCTACAACCGCGGCCACGGCGATGAAGAGGACGATGGGCAGGTATGAACTGAGGAGTACGTTCATGCTCGGCTTTCCGTTGGCGGCCAATCCACTTTGATTACAGCAACCAACCCTAATGCGGAAGCGCGACAGTTTAACCGCTGAACCGTTTTAGGTGCCTTTGCTGCAACGCGGCGAGGGTTAGCGCAGGGCTTTCAGCGAAGCAAGTCAAACCTTGTTCAAAAGACAGTGCTGGACGGCAGGCCGGGAAAAACTGGTCCGATCTCCTCCTGTTTGGTTTCCTTCATCTTTCACTCCACTTTTGTCTCCTGACACATCTCCCGCCATTTGCCTGCTAGCATGACCGGAATCGCCGGCTAAAGTCGGGAAAATGGTTCGAGGCAAGACACTTTGACGAAGGACAAAATCTCACTCCCGACGGCCAGGCGCATCGCGCTCGCCGCGCAAGGATTTCTCGATCCGCGCCCGGGCGGCACGCCCGATCGCCGCCACCTCGCCCGCGTGCTGTCGCGCACCGGCTTGCTGCAGATCGATTCCGTCAGCGCGGTGGTGCGCGCCCACTATATGCCGCTCTATTCGCGGCTTGGCCCCTACCCGCTGGCTTTGCTCGACAATGCGGCCATCACCCGCAAACGCACGGTGTTCGAATACTGGGCGCATGAGGCCTCGTTCCTGCCGGTCGAGACCTACCCACTGATGCGCTGGCGCATGCAGCGCGCTGAAAGCGGCGACGAAATGTATCTGGGCCTCGCCAAATGGGGCCGCGAGCACGCCGCCTATATCGAAGAGATCTACCGCGCGGTCGCCGAGCGCGGCCCGATTGCCGCTTCGGCACTGGAGGGCCAGAAAGGTTCGGGCGGCTGGTGGGGCTGGAGCCACGCCAAGCACGCCTTCGAATGGCTCTTCTGGGCCGGACGCATCACCACGGCGCACCGCCGTGGCTTCGAGCGTTTCTACGACCTGCCCGAGCGCGTGCTGCCGCAGGCGATCCTCGACCTGCCGGTGCCGGCGGCCGAGGACGCGCACCGCGAATTGCTGCGCATTTCCGCCCGCGCCCACGGCATCGCGACGTCGGGTGACCTGCGCGATTATTTCCGCTTGTCGCCGGCCGACATGAAGGGCCGGTTGGAGGAACTGGTTGAGATGGGCGAGTTGCTGCCGGTAAACGTCGAAGGCTGGGACAAGCCGGCTTACCTCTATAAGGACGCCCGTCTGCCGCGAAAGATCGAGGCCCGCGCGCTACTGGCGCCCTTCGATCCGGTGGTCTTCGAGCGCTCGCGCACCGAGCGCCTGTTCGATTTCCACTACCGCATCGAGATCTACACGCCGGCCGAAAAGCGCCAATATGGCTACTACGTGCTGCCCTTCCTGCTCGGCGACCGGATCGTCGCCCGCGTCGATCTCAAGGCCGACCGGCCTGCGAGTGTCTTACGCGTCCACGCCGCCTACGCCGAAGCAGGCGCACCGCCTGAGACAGCTGCCCAGCTGTACGAGGAATTGAAGCAGATGCAGGGCTGGCTTGGCCTTGAGCGCATCGAAGTGACGCCGGCCGGCGATTTGGGGCCGGCATTGGCTAGCGAGAGAGATGGCCAACCCTTGCAGCGTCTGTCATAGACGCCTCAATAAGCCTCGTAGGTTGTGCAATGGCATCGGACAAAGTGCTCGACATGATCCATGGCGCCCTCATTGCGCATGGAATAGATGCAGTCCGCAGAGATAGGGACGTCATGCTCCAATCGAAGCAGCTTCGGTTTGAGGCTGAGGTGTTCGAGACGAGTTCTGACCGGCTGGTCCTGGAAATCTACATTTTTTCTCCGCTGCTTGATGTTCAGCCGGTCATTGAATCCTTTGCTGGCTTCGGCGACACGCGCGAACAGGAACTGAACCAGGCGTTTGAAAAGTTTCTCCGTGGTGTTTTCCATGTTGCCATTGAGGGACTGGCCGATCACGTCTGCGAGAACATGCAGGCCGAAATAGAGCTTTGGCAGCGAAGCAGCGCCAGTTGGAAGATCTGGCGAAAAGATGCCCGCTGGAAAATCTATAGCGGCCCGGTCATTTCCCAGGCCACAACCGAGCTATGCTCGCTGACACCAGG
Organism: Mesorhizobium sp. M0139; assembly: GCF_040322455.1. NCBI lineage: Bacteria > Pseudomonadati > Pseudomonadota > Alphaproteobacteria > Hyphomicrobiales > Phyllobacteriaceae > Mesorhizobium > Mesorhizobium sp. M0139. Next base: position 32,654 of record NZ_JAMYTN010000014.1, on the reverse strand, counting down.
CTATCCAGCATTCTATGCCAAGCTGGAAAAGCTGTTCACAGCTTCGGTACCCCCCGGAAGCCATTTTGTCCGGACCTTTCTGGCAGGCTTGAAGGGCACGCTGATTAGTGCCGAAGTCCTTCTGGACAACGCGGTTTGGCATGAGGGACAGAATCTGGCTGTCGGTCATGACTGGGACTATGGCGATGGCTATCAAGCTATCCGACAGGTCATCCTGGCACTGCCGGAAGCCGGGACATGACAGCCCCTGCCGACATCGCCATGTCGTAGCCTTGCGTTGACACCGCCGCCCGCAAAAGCCTAAATCCGCTCCAGACGGTCCCCTGCCCGCAACGGCAAGGGCCAAGAGGGAATGCGGTGCGGGATTTCGGTCCCAAATCCGCGGCTGTCCCCGCAACTGTAAGCGACGAGCCAAGGCCGAAAGCCACTGGGTAACACCGGGAAGGCGGCTAACCAAGGCGACGACCCGCGAGCCAGGAGACCTGCCGTCTGAGACAAAGTATCCGATCGCCTGGCGGGTTTCCGGGCAAGGAGCACGGTTTTTGGACCAGAACAGCAGTTTTTCGGCTGGCACAGCGGACATTGCGTCCGGGGACAACGACGCCCTGACCGGCGTGACCGTCATCGTCTGCGCCTCCTGCCGCGATGAGACCGGTTCCGACGCCCATCCGCGCGCCGGCGAATTGCTGGCTGAGGACACACGCCGCGCCGCTGCCGGCGATATCCGGGTCCGCACCGCCGAATGTCTCGGCAATTGCAAGCGCCGCCTCAGCGCCGCGATCCTGCGCGATGGCTGCTGGAGCTATGTCTTCGGCGATCTGGCCCCAACCAGCGGCGCCGACCTCGTCACCGGCGCAAAGCTCTTCGCGACTTCGACCGACGGCCTCATCCCGTGGCGCGGCCGGCCCGATAGCCTCAAGCGCGGCCTCGTTGCCCGCATCCCACCCCTCGACATGCTGAAGGACTGACCATGAACGCTCCAAATCCGGCCGGCAATCTCTCCCGTGTTCCCTGCACCGTCATCACCGGCTTCCTCGGCGCCGGCAAGACGACGCTGGTCCGCCATCTCCTGGAAAATGCCGGCGGCAAGCGCATCGCCATCATCGTCAACGAGTTCGGCGACATCGGCATCGACGGGGAAATCCTGAAAGGCTGCGGCATCGACACCTGCCCCGAGGAAAACATCGTCGAACTGGCCAATGGCTGCATCTGCTGTACAGTCGCCGACGATTTCGTGCCCGCCCTCGACAAGATCCTCGCGCTGACACCGAGGGTCGACCACATCCTGATCGAGACCTCGGGCCTCGCTCTGCCCAAGCCGCTGGTCCAGGCGTTCCAGTGGCCAAGCGTGAAGAGCCGGGTGACCGTCGATGGCGTCATCGCCGTGGTCGACGGCCCGGCGCTGGCCGAAGGCCGCGTCGCCAACGACATGGACGCGTTGCAGGCACAGCGCGCTCAGGACGAAACGCTCGACCACGACGATCCGGTCGAAGAAGTCTTCGAGGACCAGATCGCCTGCGCCGATTTGATCATCCTGTCGAAAAGCGATTTGATGGATTCAGCCGGTTCGGCCCGCGCCAACGCCATCATCAATGAGCATTCCGCTCGCGCGGTAAAAATCGTGCCGACTGCGTATGGCAAGGTCGACCCGTCGGTGCTGCTTGGCCTCGGTCTCGCCGTCGAAGACGACATCGAGAACCGCAAGTCGCATCACGACGGCGCTTTCGATCATGAGCATGACGATTTCGACACCTTCATCGTCGACATCCCCTCGATCACCAATCCGGACGAACTGGCCAGGCGCGTCGCTACGGTGGCCGAGGAAGAGAATGTTCTGCGCGTGAAAGGCTTCGTCGATGTCGGCGGCAAGCCGATGCGGCTTTTGCTGCAGGCCGTCGGCCCACGCGTCAACCATTACTATGACCGCGCCTGGACGGCCGAGGACGATCGCCGCTCGCGTCTCGTCGTCATTGGCCTGAAGGGGCTGAACCGTCCGGCGATCGAGCGTATACTCGCCGGTTGATCTCAGGCACGAGCCGCGATGCATATACTCGCCACGACCTCCGCCTCGCTCGACGATCTCGCCGAGCCGGTTGATCTCCGGCAGACGCCGGCGGATATCGTGGCGCTGTCCTTCACCGACAGCGACCTCGCCGGCCTCGCGGCGGCCTGGAAGGCCGATGCCGCCCGCCTGCCGTCGATGCGGCTGGCGGCGTTGCGCGACCTGCGTCATCCCATGTCCGTGGACCTCTGGATCGACAGCGTCGCCCGCCAGGCCAAGGTGATCTTGGTGCGCATCCTCGGCGGCTATGACTGGTGGCGCTATGGCTGCGACCAACTCGCGGTGACTGCTCGCGAACGTGGCATCAAGCTGGCGCTGCTGCCTGGCGAAAGCCATGACGAGGACCTCAGGCTGATCGAAGCCTCGACGCTGCCCCGCGCGGAGTTGGACGGCCTGCTTGGTTATTTCCGCGAGGGCGGACCGGAGAATATGGCAGCACTGATGCAGCGGCTGGCGGGGTTGGCTGGGCAGGATGCGGCGGCGGCTGACCCGGTTAGCGTGCCGAAAGCTGGTTACTACGAGCCAGGTCGCGGCGTGGTGGGCAAGTTGGATTTGGCCAATGTCGGCGTTCCTTCACACCCCCCTCTGTCCTGCCGGACATCTCCCCCGCAAGGGGGGAGATCAGCCGGCGCGGACCTCGGCACTTTTTCTGCCCAGCCGATAATAGATTCCTCTGCAACATCCCCGATTGGCGAAAGCGTCGATGAGAGCACAATCTCCCCCCTTGCGGGGGAGATGTCCGGCAGGACAGAGGGGGGTGGGCGGGAACTCGGCGCAGACAACATCAACTCTCCCATCATCCCCATCCTCTTCTACCGCTCGATGCTGCTGGCCGCCGATGTCGCGCCAATCGATGCCCTCTTTGATGCACTCCGCCAGCGCGGCATGAGACCGGTCCCGATCTTCGTCTCCAGCCTCAAAGACCCGACCTCCCTGGCCTTCGTCGGAACCGCGCTGGCCGCGCTCAACCCCGCCGCCATCATCACCGCAACCGCCTTCGCTTCCGGCGCCGAACCCGGCGTCCAAACCCTGTTCGACCGTGCCGGCGTGCCGGTCTTCCAGGTCATCGTCGCCACCACCCGCCGCGACGTCTGGGACAACAACCAGCGCGGCCTGGCGCCCGCCGACCTCGCCATGCATGTCGTGCTGCCCGAACTCGACGGCCGCATCCTCGCCGGCGCGATTTCCTTCAAGGGCGAGAGCGAGACCGACCCGGCGCTCGGCCACCGCGCCTTCGCCAACCGCCCGGAACCGGATCGCGTGGCGCAAGTGGCGGACAGGCTAGCGGCGTTCACACGGTTGCAGCAGACGCCCCGCGCGACGCGTAAGTTGGCGATCCTCATTCCGGACTATCCGAGCGCGCCCGGCCGCACTGGCTATGCAGTGGGCCTGGATGTGCCGTCCAGCGTGCTGGCCATGCTGCATGACCTGAAGGAGCAGGGCTATCGCGTTGACGGGATTCCAGAAACGCCGCGTGCGCTGCTGGACGCGTTGGAGCGGAGCGATGGTGGGCTGGGGCTGGATGAGTATCTGGACTTCTCAAAGGATTTGCCGGCTGAGGCACTGGCTGCAGTCGAGGCGGCATGGGGCGGTCCTTCACCCTCCCCCTTGTGGGGAGGGTCGGTTCGCGACATTCGCGAAGCGGATGGCGCGAAACGGGGTGGGGGTAGCGGTGCACCACCCCCACCCGGCCCTGCGGGCCACCCTCCCCACAAGGGGGAGGGTAAGAGCGGCTTCCCCTTCCGCGCCGCCACCTTCGGCAACATCACTGTCGCTCTCGCCCCCGACCGTGGCCGCTCGGCCGACCGGCGCGCCGATTACCACGACCCGACGCTGCCGCCGCGCCACGATCTGCTGGCCTTCGGCCTGTGGCTGCGCAAATCGCTCCGCATCCATGCTCTCATCCATGTCGGCGCCCATGGCACGCTGGAATGGCTGCCCGGCAAGACGGTTGCGCTCTCACAAAACTGCTTCCCCGAGATCGCCACCGGCTCGCTGCCCGTCATCTATCCCTTCATCGTCTCCAATCCCGGCGAGGCGGCGCAAGCCAAGCGGCGCATAGCAGCCGTCACGCTTGGCCATCTGCCGCCACCACTGGCAGCTGCTGGCCTTGATGAAGAGCAGCACAAGCTCGAGCGCCTCGTCGACGAATACGCCCAGGCCGACGGCCTCGACCGCCGCCGGCGCGATCGTCTGGCCAAGCTGATCGTCGACACGGCGCAAAAGACCGGCCTCGCCTCCGAAGCCGGCGTCGCCAAAACCGACGCGCCCGACGAGGCGCTGCGCCGCATCGACGCCTGGCTCTGCGACCTCAAGGATTTCGCCATCAAGGACGGCCTGCACATCTATGGCCGCGCTCCCGACGACGAGCCCGACGCCATGCGCGTGCAAAGCGCGGAGGCCGAGAAAGCAGCACTTCTTGCCGCGCTCGACGGCCGTCACATCAAGGCGGGTCCGGCGGGCGCACCGGCGCGTGGCCGCTCCGACGTGCTGCCCACCGGCCGCAACCTGTTCACCTCCGACCCGCGCACCATGCCGACGCCGACCGCCTACGATCTGGGAAAGGCGGCGGCAGAAGAAGTCGTGCGCGGCTATATGCAGTCGCATGGCGACTGGCCGCGCTCGCTGGTCATCGACCTCTGGGGCTCGGCCTCGCTGCGCACCGGCGGCGAGGAGATCGCGCAAGGCCTGGCGCTGATGGGCTGCCGGCCGCAATGGGATTCGGCCACCGGCCGCATCACCGGCATCGAAGTGCTGCCGCCGGCCACGTTCGGTCGCCCGCGCGTCGATGTCACCTGGCGGATTTCGGGTCTGTTCCGCGACATGTTCCCGACCCAGATCGCGCTGATCGACGCCGCCGCCAACGCCGTTGCCGCGCGCGACGAGGACGATTCGGAAAACCCGCTCGCCGCCAGAACCCGTGCCGATGGCAAGATCGGCCCGCGCATCTTCGGCACCTCGCCCGGCACCTATGGCGCCGGCGTCGAGGACCTGTTGTCGAGTGGCGACTGGGCCGCGCGCGAAGAAATCGGCCGCGCCTATCTCGATGCGACATCGCATGCCTATGGCGGCGCCGAGGGCGAAGGCATTGCCTCCCCCGGCGCTTTCGAGACCCGCATCGCCGAGGCCGATCTGCTCGTCCACACCGGCGACGATCCCGGCCGCGACATTCTCGAGGGCTCCGCCGACGTCGCCTTCATCGGCGGCTTTTCGGCCGCCCTTGCGGCATTGGGCCGAAATGCCGACGTCATCGTGCTCGACACCACCGACCCGCAAAAGCCGAAGCCGCGCTCGGTCGGCGAGGCTGTGTCGCGGGTTGTGCGGGCGCGAGCCGTCAATGCGCGTTTCATCGCCGGCCAGATGCGGCACGGCCCACGCGGCGCCTCGGAATTCGCCGAGACCGTCGACCGTCTCATCGGTTTCGCCGAAACCACCCACGCTATTTCAGGCGCGGTGATCGAGGCTGTGCATGACGCCTATGTCGGCGACGCCAATGTTCGCGCTTTCATCCTGCGCGAAAACCCGGCCGCAGCCAAAGTCATCGCCGAACGCTTCCTGTCGGCGCGCCGGCGTGGGCTGTGGCATCCCTTGCGCAACTCGATCGACGACGATCTCGCGGCGTTGATCGCCGAGGCCGAGGCGTTCGGGGTCGCGGTATGAACGCCTTCTCGCGCCGCGGCGCCTGTCCGGCTCTCTCGGCGCCGATGCAGACCGGCGATGGCCTGCTGGTGCGGCTTAATCCTGTAGCTGGAGGTCTTTCGCCCAAGCTTTTGATCCGACTCGCCGAATCCGCCCTGCGGCACGGCAACGGCATCATGGAAGTGACCGCACGAGGCAGCCTGCAGATACGCGGCCTGACAGCGGAAAGTGCTGGGCTGCTGGCGGCGGAGGTGGATGCGCTGGGCATCGCCGTGCGCACCGGCGTGCCGGTCGAGACCGGGCCGCTGGCCGGCATCGATCCGCGGGAGATTGCCGATCCGCGAGCTTTGGCTGAGCGGGTCAGGGCTGCGGTCGAGGAAGCTGGGCTGACGCCAAGGCTAGGGCCGAAGGTTTCGGTGGTTGTCGATGGCGGCGGGCAGTTGACGATGGATGGGGTGACGGCCGATGTCAGGCTGAAGGCGGTGCGATTCAGCGCTAGCGTTCTGTGGGCTTTGTCTGTTGCCGGCGATGGCCAAAGCGCGAGGCCGCTTGCGACGGCCGATGAGGATGCAGCGCGCGATATTGCGGTTGCTGTGCTGAGGATGGTTGCCGAGAAGGGGCGTGACGCACATTCTCGGGATTTGTCGGAGAGGCAATTGGCCTCTCTCGCAAGCTGGCATTCCTTCGCACCCCCCTCTGTCCTGCCGGACATCTCCCCCTCAAGGGGGGAGATCAGCAGGGTCGCCGGCGGCTCTCCACTTTCGACGCTGAAAATTGGCGAAATCGCCCACGAAGACGCAATCTCCCCCCTTGAGGGGGAGATCTCCGGCAGGACAGAGGGGGGTGTTCGCCGGCCTATCGGTCTTTTCCCCTTATCCAACGACACCACCGCTCTCGGCATAGCCCTCCCCTATGGCAGCATGCCGGCCGAAAAACTCATCGCCCTCGCCCAAAGCGCCCTGTCCCTCGGCACCGCCGAAATCCGCCTCGCCCCCCGCCGCGCCTTGCTGTTCCTCGGCCAACCACCAGCCGCGAACCCCCTCCTCCAAACCACCGCCGCCGCCCTCGGCTTCGTCACCACCGCCGCCGACCCGCGCACCCGCATCGCCGCCTGCCCCGGCACCCCTGCGTGTGCCTCCGGCCGCATCGCCACGCGCGACATCGCCGAGACAATCGCCGCCGAAAACGCTGATATCCTCGACTTCACACTGCACATTTCCGGCTGCGCCAAGGGCTGCGCTCACCCCGGCTCTGCCGGGCTAACAATCGTCGGCGGCGAAAACGGAGCCGGACTTGTCGTGAACGCGACGGCAAAGGCCCTTCCTGCGGGCTACAGGCCGGGCTATGACGCCGCGCGCGGCATCGGTCGCGTCGCAGCGATGGTCCGCAGCGCTCGATATCCAGGTGAAACCGCCGCCGCCTGCCTGACAAGGCTCGGACCGGCGGCAATCGCCAAGGCTTACCGACAAACTGAACAACGGAAATGAGCATGGCCGCCTACGACTACATCCATGACGGCAACGCGATCTATGAACGTTCCTTCGCCATCATCCGCGCCGAGGCCGACCTGTCCCGGTTCTCCGAGGCGGAAGCCGACGTCGCCATCCGCATGATCCATGCCTGCGGCCAGGTCGAAGCATCAAGTCATTTTGTCTTCTCCAGCGATTTCGTCGCCGCTGCCCGCAGCGCTTTGGCGGCCGGCGCACCGATCTTCTGCGACGCCGAAATGGTCTCGCATGGCGTCACCCGCGCCCGGTTGCCGGCCGGCAACGAGGTGATCTGCACCTTGCGCGACCCGCGCACGCACGACATCGCCAAGCAGATCGGCAACACCCGCTCGGCCGCCGCGATCGACCTCTGGGGCGAATGCATGGCCGGTTCGGTCGTGGCCATCGGCAATGCGCCGACAGCGCTCTTCTATCTCCTGGAAAAGCTGCGCGATGGCGCGCCCAAGCCGGCCGCGATCATCGGCATGCCGGTCGGCTTCGTCGGTGCCGCCGAATCCAAGGATGCGCTGGCCGAAAACTCCTATGGAGTGCCCTACGCCATCGTGCGCGGCAGGCTTGGCGGCAGCGCCATGACCGCAGCCGCGCTCAATTCGCTGGCGAGGCCCGGCCTGTGAACGCAGCCGTCAAAGAAGATCTGGCAAAAGGCCGTCTTGTCGGCGTCGGCACGGGGCCTGGCGACCCCGAGCTGCTGACGCTGAAGGCCGCGCGCGTTCTGGCCGAGGCCGATGTCGTCGCCTACTTCGCCAAGCGCGGCAACAACAGCAATGCGCGCGCCATCGTCGAGGCGCGTTTCCGGCCGGATATGCTGGAACTGCCGCTGCTCTACCCCGTCACCACCGAGATCGACAAGGATCACGACGACTACCGTTCGCAGATCACCGATTTCTACGAGGAGTCGGCCGAGAAGGTCGCCGAACACCTCGAAGCCGGCCGCATGGTCGCCGTGCTCTCCGAAGGCGACCCGCTGTTCTACGGCTCCTACATGCACCTGCATGTCCGCCTCGCCCATCGCTTCCCGACCGAAGTCATCCCCGGCGTCACCGCCATGTCGGGCTGCTGGTCGCAGACCGGCGTGCCGATCGTCCAGGGCGACGATGTCCTGACGGTTTTGCCCGGCACGATGAGCGAGTTCGAGCTGACACGCCGTCTCGCCGACACCGATGCCGCCGTCATCATGAAGGTCGGCCGCAACCTGCCCAAGATCAGGCGGGCGCTGGAAGCCACCGGCAAACTGACCCGCGCCGTCTATGTCGAGCGCGGCACCATGGCCGGCAGCGTTTCGTTGAAGCTCGCCGACAAGCCGGACGACAAGGCCCCCTATTTCGCCATCGTGCTGGTCGCCGGCTGGTCCGGCCGGCCTGACGTTATGGGAGGCACGCCGTGAGCGGCCGGCTCACCGTCATCGGCCTTGGGCCCGGCAATGCCGACCAGGTGACGCCGCAAGCCAGCCGCGCCGTCGCCGAGGCAAAGTTCTTCTATGGCTACAAGCCGTATCTCGACCGGCTTGATCTTCGCCCGGATCAAACCCGTGTCGCCTCGGATAATCGCGAGGAACTCGCCCGCTCCAAGGACGCGCTGGTAAAGGCGGCGGACGGCCATGACGTCGCCGTCGTCTCCGGCGGCGATCCCGGCGTGTTCGCCATGGCGGCCGCCGTCTGCGAGGCGATCGAGGCCGGCCCGGCCGAATGGCGCACCGTCGATGTTACTGTCGTGCCCGGCGTCACCGCCATGCTGGCGGTTGCCGCCCGCATCGGCGCGCCGCTCGGCCATGATTTCTGCGCCATCTCGCTGTCCGACAATCTGAAGCCGTGGGATCTGATCGAGCTGCGCCTTTTGGCGGCGGCCGGCGCCGGCTTTGTCATTGCGCTCTACAACCCGATCAGCAAGGCGCGCCCCTGGCAGCTCGGCCGCGCCTTCGAATGCCTGCGCGCCATCCTGCCCGGCACCACGCCGGTCATCTTCGGCCGCGCCGCCGGCCGCCCGGACGAGCGCATCGAGGTGTTCCTGCTGGCCGATGTCGAGGCTGAAAAGGCCGACATGGCGACCTGCATCATCATCGGCTCGCCGGAGACAAGGATCATCAAGCGCGGTGACAAACCGGCGCTGGTCTACACACCGCGTTCCGCGACGGGGTCGAGACCATGATCGATCATCGCGGCCAATGCTTCGACAGTTTCGGCCGACGGCACCTCCGGCAGGATGGGCCTGCGCACCATCACCACCTCGATACCGAGCGCCCGCGCCGCCGCGATCTTGCCGTAGGTGGCCTCGCCGCCGCTGTTCTTGGATACGACGACATCGATGCGGTGCTCCTCGAGCAGCGCGCGTTCATCCGCCTCGCGAAACGGCCCACGCGCCAGCAGGTAGGTCGCATCAGGCACCGCCAGTTTCGGCTCGACCGGATCGACGCTGCGGACAAGGTAATGATGCTGCGGCGCCGCCTCGAAAGCCGCGACCTCCTGCCGGCCGAGCGCCAGGAAGGCACGGCGCGGCGGCGATCCAAGCGCGTGCACCGCATCGCCTGTCGTATCGACCTGCGTCCAGCGGTCGCCATCTATTGGCTCCCAGCCAGGGCGGCGCAAAGCAAGGATCGGCACAACCGAAGTGCGCGCGGCTTGCGCCGCATTGGCGGAAATTCGCGCGGCATAGGGATGCGTCGCGTCGATCAGCAGATCGGTTCGCGTCTCCTTGAGATAGGCCGCCAGCCCGTCGGCGCCGCCAAAGCCGCCGCTGCGCACCGGCACGCCTTGCGCGACCGGGCTTTCGGTACGGCCGGCCAGCGACAGGGTGACGAGGAAATCTTCCACCAGTTTTCCGGCCAATTGGCGCGCTTCTGTCGTGCCGCCAAGGATCAGAATCTTCTTCATGAGCACCATGTTGAACAGCGTCTGCGCTGCCCCTCACCCCTACCCTCTCCCCGTGAAGAACGGGGAGAGGGAGGCGTCAGCGCCGGAGCGTCTCCCTTCTCCCCGTCACTACACGGGGAGAAGGTGCCGGCAGGCGGATGAGGGGCGGCGCGACATGTCAAAAAAACAGCCCACGCCAAAATGGCTTACAATCGTCGGCATCGGCGAGGACGGTTTAGCGAGTCTCGGCGACGAGGCCAAGCGGCAGATCGCTGACGCCGAGACCGTCTTCGGCGGCAAGCGGCATTTGGCGCTGGTGGCTTCGCTCATCAAGGGTGAGCAGCGCCCATGGCCGGTGCCATTCGATGCCGGCATGGCAGACGTGCTGGCGCTGGCCGGCCGGCGCGTCTGCGTGCTCGCCTCCGGTGATCCATTCTTCCACGGGGTCGGCGCCACCCTTGCCCGCAAGGTCAAGCCTGAAGAGATGCATGTCATCCCCGCGCCATCGGCGATTTCGCTGGCTGCCGCCCGGCTCGGCTGGGCGTTGCAGGACATCGAGACGATCTCGCTGCATGGAAGGCCGCTCGACCTGATCCGGCCGCTGCTGCATCCCAGGGCGCGCATCCTGGCGCTGACATCGGACGGCGACGCACCAGCGACAATAGCGCGCCTGCTCGTAGAGCTCGACTTCGGCGCTTCGCGGCTGACGGTTTTGGAAGCGCTGGGCGGACCGAACGAGAAGCTTCGCTCGGCACGTGCCGACGCTTTCGACGTCAGAGACATCAATCCGCTCAACGTGCTGGCTCTTGAGCTTGAATCGACACAAGAGGCCCGCATCCTGCCGCTGAGCGTTGGCCGCGCCGACCATCTGTTCGAGCATGACGGCCAGATCACCAAGCACGACATCCGCGCCATGACGCTTGCGGCGCTGGCGCCGAGGCGTGGCGAATTGCTGTGGGACATCGGCGCCGGTTCCGGCTCCATCGGCATCGAATGGATGCTCGCTCACCCCTCGATGCGCGCCATCGCCATCGAGGCCAACAGCGACCGCGCCGCCCGCATCGTCCGCAACGCCGCGCATTGCGGCGTGCCCGGTCTTGTCGTGGTGGAAGGGTCGGCGCCCAAGGCACTGGCCGGGCTGGACACGCCGGATGCGATCTTCATCGGCGGAGGTGGCAGCGACGCCGGCGTACTGAACGCCGCCATCAAGGCGCTGCCATCCCGTGGCCGTCTCGTTGCCAATGCGGTGACGCTGGAGATGGAGGCGCTGCTTCTCGCGGAGCACATCAAGCGCGGCGGCGACCTTACCCGCATCACCATTTCCCGCGCTTCTCCTGTCGGTTCGATGCAGGCCTGGCGCCCGGCCATGCCGGTCACCCAGTGGAGCTGGGTGAAGCCATGATGGTGGCGGGCATCGGCAGCCGGAAGGGCGTGAGCGTCGAAGACGTGCTCGCGGCGATCGAAACCGCCCTCGAAGCGCACGGGCTGGCGATAACGGCGCTGTCGGCCTTGGCGACCGCCGCGCTCAAGAAAGACGAAAAAGCGATCTCTGCCGCTGGCCGCACGCTCAACCTTCCCGTCATCATCGTTGATGACGCAGCACTTCAGGCCGTCTCGTCGGAGGCACTCAGCAAATCCGATCTCTCGCAGGATCTCGCCGGCACACCCTCCGTCTCAGAAGCCTCCGCCCTTGCCGTTGCCGGCCCCGGTGCAAAGCTACTTGGTCCACGCACCGTGCTCGGCCCGGTCACCTGCGCCATCGCCATCAGCGGAGACGCGCCATGACCGTGCATTTCATCGGCGCCGGTCCCGGCGCCGCCGACCTCATCACACTGCGCGGCGCCAAGCTGCTGGCAAGCTGCCCGGTCTGTCTGCATGCCGGCTCGATCGTCGCGCCGGAATTGCTGCAACACTGCGCACCGGGGACCAAACTGATCGATACGGCGCCGATGTCACTCGACGAAATCGAGGTCGAATATGTGACAGCCCACCAGGCCGGCCACGATGTCGCCCGCCTGCATTCCGGCGACCTCTCGGTGTGGAGCGCCGTGGCCGAGCAGATCCGCCGGCTGGAAAAACACGGCATTCCTTACACGCTGACGCCGGGCGTTCCCTCTTTCGCCGCCGCAGCCGCAGCCCTTCGCCGCGAACTGACCATTCCCGAGGTGGCGCAAAGCCTGGTGCTGACCCGCGTCTCCGGCCGCGCCTCGAAAATGCCGCCGGGCGAAACGCTGGCCGGCTTCGGCCGCACCGGCGCCACACTGGCCATTCATCTCGCCATCCACGCCATCGATCGCGTCGTCGCCGAATTGTCGCCGCATTATGGCGGCGATTGCCCGGTGGCGATCGTCTTTCGCGCTTCATGGCCGGACGAGCGCGTGCTGACCGGCACGCTAGCGACCATCGAGGCGCTGCTCGCCGCCGATCCCATGGAGCGCACGGCGATCATCTTCGTCGGCCGCTCGCTGGCAGCGGAAGGTTTTGGCGAGAGTTCATTGTACGACGCCCACTACCAGCGGCGTTTTCGCGGGCGGGACGGATTGTGAGCGGTAAAAGCGAAAACACCACGCTCCAACAGGCCCTTGCCCGGCTGAACTTCAAGCCGCGCCGGCTTGAGCCGGGCCATGTCTGGCTGGCCGGCGCCGGTCCCGGCGATCCCGGCTGCCTGACGCTGGAAGTGCTGGCGGCATTGGCCGAGGCCGACGCTGTGGTCTATGACGCGCTGGTCTCCTCTGACGTTGTCGCCGTTGCGGACAATGCCCAGCTGTTCTTTGCAGGAAAACGCGGCGGCAAACCGTCCATGAGGCAGGACGATATCACCGCTTTGCTGGTGCGGCTGGCACGCGAGGGCCGCCGCGTCGTCCGGCTGAAGGGCGGCGATCCCTATATTTTCGGCCGCGGCGGCGAAGAGGCGCTGGCGCTGGCGCGCGAAAAAATCCCTTTCCGCGTCATGCCCGGCCTGACATCGGGGCTGAGCGCGCTGGCCGCCACCGGCATTCCCGCAACCATGCGCGGCATCAACAAGGCGATCATCCTGGCGACAGGTCATGCCGCCGGCACAGATGACGATCTCGACTGGGGCGCGATCGCCCGCACCGGCCAGCCGGTGGTCATCTATATGGGCATGGCCAATCTGCCTGTTATCGCCGCGTCGCTGCTCGAAGGCGGGCTGGCGCCGTCGACGCCGGCGGCTGTCATCGTTTCGGCGACGACACCGCAGGAGCGGACCGTCGTCGCGACACTCGCCACCATTTCCGAAGCGGCCGCCGCGGCGGAATTGGCCTCGCCGGCCCTCATTGTCGTGGGCGGCATCGTCGCCATGCGCGCAGCACTGGCGGGTAACGCATGACCCGCGCCATCATCATCGGCGCGCCGCGTTCCGGCTCCGGCAAGACCAGCGTCACCATCGGCATTTTGCGCGCGCTCGCCCGGCGCGGCATCAAGGTGCGCGGCGCCAAGTCCGGCCCCGACTATATCGATCCGGGTTTTCATACCGCCGCCACTGGCCTGTCCGGCGTCAACCTGGACAGCTGGGCGATGTCGCCTGACCTGCTCAACGCGTTGGCCGGCAATGCCACCGAGGACGCCGATTTTATCTTCCTCGAAAGCGCCATGGGCCTGTTCGACGGCATCCCGGCCGGACAAGGCCGCACCGGCTCGGCCGCCGATCTGGCGCGGCTCTACCACCTGCCGGTGCTTTTGGTGCTCGACGTCTCGGGACAGTCGACGACGGCGGCCGCCGTCGCCAAGGGCTTTGCCACCTACGACCCGGATGTGCGCATGGCCGGAATCGTGCTCAACCGTCTCGGCAGCGAGCGCCACCGCAAGCTGTGCAGCGAGGCGATCGAAACGCTCCGCCTGCCGGTCGTCGGCGCCATCCTGCGCGATCCCACGCTCAATTTGCCGGAGCGCCATCTCGGCCTCGTCCAGGCCGGCGAATATGCCGACCTGATGACGCATCTCGACCGCCTCGCCGACATGGTCGAGAAATCCCTCGACCTTGACGCCATCATGGCGCTGGCCGCGCCGTTTTCGCCGTCACCGGGCAGTTTCGAACATGCCTTGCAGCCGCCCGGCCAACGAATCGCGCTCGCCGAAGACGCCGCCTTCACCTTCCTCTATCCGCACGTCGCCGCCCACTGGCGTCAGGCCGGCGCCGAGATCGTGCCGTTCTCGCCGCTCGCCGACGAAGCACCGGTGCAGAATTGCGATGTCTGCTGGCTGCCCGGCGGCTATCCCGAGCTCCACTCCGGCAGCCTCGCGGCGGCGACCAATTTCCGAGCTGGCATGGCCAGGTTTGCCGAGACCAAGCCGATCCATGGCGAGTGCGGCGGCTTCATGGTGCTGGGCGAAGCGCTGGAGGACGCGGCCGGCGAGACGCACGCCATGCTTGGCCTGCTCGGCCATTCCACCAGCTTTGCCAAGCGCAAGATGAACCTCGGCTACCGCGAGGCACGCCTGCGCGTCGCCTGTCCGCTGGGGCCGCAAGGCGCGCTGATCCGTGGCCATGAATTCCACTATGCGCAGATGATCGCCACCGGCAATGACGAGCCGCTGGCCGACCTAGCCGATGGCCAGGGCAATCCGCTCGGCGCCTCCGGCTATCGCCGCGGCCTTGTCAGCGGCACCTTCTTCCACGCCATTGCGAGGAGTGCATGACCGCCGTGCCCTCACCCCGGCAAGCGCTCGACGACGTCGCGCTTTGCCTCGTCTTCTTCACCCGGCTGCCGCTGCCGGTCTTCGACTTTCGTGGCCGCAGCCTGGCCGATGCGATCTGGGCGGCGCCTGCCGCCGGCCTCGCGGTCGCTTTGGTCGGCGCCGTCGTCTACGCCATCGGGGTAAAGCTCGGTCTCGCCGCTGGGCCGGCGGCCGCACTTGCGCTTGCAGCAACCCTGCTCGCCACCGGCTGCCTGCATGAGGATGGGCTGTCGGATGTCGCAGATGGCTTTGGCGGCGGCAAGACGCGCGATAAAAAACTCGAGATCATGCGCGACAGCCGTATCGGCGCCTATGGCGCTTCGGCGCTTGGCCTGTCGATGCTCATTCGCTGGAGCGCGCTGTCGCAACTGGCCGATCCGACAAGCGTTCTCTTCGCGCTGATCGCCGCCCATGCCGCCTCGCGAGGCCTGCTCGGCGCGTTCATGCATCTGGCGCCGGCGGCGCGCAGTGACGGCCTGTCTGCCGGCGCCGGGACCGTCTCGACCCAGACAGCTGTTCTCGGCGCCGTGCTCGGGGCCATCCCGCTTCTGACTCTGGGGCTCGGCGGCGCCTTTGCCGCACTGATCCTGCTCGCTCTCGTGTTCAGCGCCTTGCGCGCGCTCTGCCTCAACCAGATTGGCGGCCACACCGGTGACACGATCGGCGCCCTGCAGCAGCTGGGCGAGATCACTGTCCTGCTCGTCGCTTCCGTTTCCCTGTCCTGATTCTTCCCCGGAGATTCCTTCCCCATGCCATTCAAATCATTCGACGAACTGCGCGCCGCCTGTCTCGATCTGCCTGCCGGCAGCGATACCGCCGCCAACGCCGTCGCCCGCCGCCAGGACACGCTGACCAAGCCTCAAGGCAGCCTGGGCCGGCTGGAAACTCTCGCCGCCTGGCTGGGGCGCTGGCAGGGTCGCGACATGCCGAAACTCGACCGCGTCAAAGTCTTCGTGTTCGCCGGCAACCACGGTGTGACGGCGCAAGGCGTTTCAGCCTTTCCCTCGGAAGTGACGGTGCAGATGGTGGCGAATTTCGCCGGCGGCGGCGCCGCCATCAACCAGCTTGCCCGCATCGCCGGCGCGGAACTCGACGTCATCCCGCTCGATCTCGATCATCCGACCGGCGACTTCACTGACGTGCCGGCAATGGACGAAAAAAACTTCCTCGCCGCCGTCTCGGCTGGCTATGACGCGGTGACGAAAGACCTGGACCTCGTCTGTTTCGGCGAGATGGGCATCGGCAACACCACGCCGGCGGCCGCCATCTCGACCGCCCTGTTCGGCGGCGGCGCTGAAAAATGGACCGGGCGCGGCACCGGCGTCGACGATGCCGGGCTGAAGCGCAAGGTCATCGCCATTGAATCCGGCCTCAAGCGCCATGCCGACGCGCTGTCCGACCCGCTGAAGATCGCCGCCGCCCTTGGCGGACGAGAACTCGCCGCCACCTTCGGCGCCACGCTCGCCGCCCGCCGCAACAATGTCCCGGTGCTGCTCGATGGCTTCGTCTGCACGGCGGCGGCAGCGCCCTTGGCGCGGCTGCACCCGTCTGGCCTCGCCCACACCATCGCCGCCCATGTCTCGGCCGAATCCGGCCACCGCCGCCTGCTCGAAGTGCTCGGCCTGCCGCCGCTACTCGACCTCGGCATGCGGCTCGGCGAAGGCTCCGGCGCCTGCCTAGCCGTCAACATCGTCCGCTCGGCGCTGGAGTGCCACACGGGCATGGCGAGCTTTGCCGAGGCTGGTGTTTCGGAGAAGTAGCTAGAGCGATTTGACGGGAGGGCGCCGGCCCGAACCTTCACTGACCATCGTCGGGCCGATCACTGGCATTCCGGGCTGGTGGCTCGAACAGCACGGCCGCTGAAAGATTCCCCACCTGGGGGTTGGCCCGCTGCTTCTGTGGTGGGCTCTTTTTACTGGCACTATTCGCCGCCGTTGCCGACAAAATGTGATTGACGTAACGGTGACCAGGCGCAATCATTACGGATTGGGCAGGGTGAGGGCGTTTTCAATGAAACTCGTTGTCTTTGGCGTAGCAATAGTATTGGCCGCTACCGGAGCAGCTGCTGCGAAAGAGAAGAAAAAGGTGGCCACCGCTCAGGCTACAACCTCGTGTTCTACAGCTCATAAGAAGGCTGGCAGCAAGCCGACCGCGAAACCGGATTGCAAATCGACAGGCACCGTGGTTGCGCGACCGTCAAATAGGGCCGAAAACTTCCTGGATCATTATAATCCGCGCTTAGGGTATGACACCAGTCCGTGGTTTCAAACTGGCTTTAATTGATGGCGGCTTCGGCTTCCGGGCTTTTCTTAATCCAGCGCGGCCTTCACTCCTTCGCCAAATAGCGCACCGGCTTACCGGCCGCCGAGTTTAAGGCAAACCTGCCCCAGCATGTCGAGGCGCGTCAACGCGTCCGGCATTCCAAGGTCTTCCACCAACTCTTCTAGAAATTTGGTGGGTGCGCACAGGATTGAACTGTGGACCCGCTGATTAAGAGTCAGCTGCTCTACCAACTGAGCTACGCACCCACTCGACCGGTAAAACCGGCGTTGGCGGGCATATAGCCGCCGATACCGGTCCTGTCCAGCCCTGCCGGAATCATTTCCCGACAAATCGCTGAACTGCCGCAGGCGGTCACACGAACAGCCTGCCTTCCGCCACCTTGATGGCATGGCCGCCGATGCGCGCGGAGGCCAGTTTTCCGCCTTCGACAGTGAGTTCCAAGCGGATACGTGACGGGCGGCCCATCTCCAGCCCCTGCTCGATCCACAGCTGCGAAATGCCGTCGGTGGGCGCATCGAAATGCATGATGGCGCCGGCAAAGGCCGCCGCCGCCGACCCGGTCGCCGGGTCTTCATAGGACGGCGTGCCCGGCACGATCATGCGGACATGGAAAGCGCTGTCATGGTTCACCGTCTGGCGGCAATAGACATACGGGCTGGCGAAGGCCCATTCGCTCTTGCGCGGCGCCAGTTCCGACCAGGCCTGGTTGTCGAGCTTGATCCGGCCGGCAGCCTCCAGATTGGCAACCGGAATGGTGACGTAAGGCACGCCTGCCGACCAGAACGACACCAGGTGATTCTCGAAGCCGATCTCGTGCGGCGCCAGCCCGAGGGCGGCGCCGATCGCCTCCGGGTCGGCATCGAGCTTCAGCGGCTCCGGCAGCTTCGCCAGGTCGAACTCGGCAAAGGTGGCGCCATCGTGCCGGCTGACGGCGCAGCGCACCGGGCCGATATTCTCCTCCAGCACGAAGATGCCGGCTTCGCCCTCGCCTGTCAGTTCGGCCAGCGCGATCGCGGCGCCAACTGTCGGATGTCCGGCGAACGGCATCTCATAGTCGGGCGTGAAAATGCGGATGCGGTTGCGATGTTTTGGATTGTCCGGCGGCAGTACGAAGACCGATTCGGACAGGTTGAACTCGCGCGCAATGGCCTGCATGGCGGCTGTATCCAGCCCTTGGCTGTCGAGCACGACAGCCAGCGGATTGCCGGCCAGCCGCTCCGTCGTAAACACATCGTAGAGCAAGTAATTGCGGGTCTGCATCTTGAAAAACCTTCCGCCTCAATCCGAACATGGCCGAAATTTAATTTGATATTCGAACCACCAAGCCTGATCTGTGCACAACTAGGGACATTACGCTTTCATAGGGGTCCGGCGTGGACCAGCTTGTCAATCTGCCAAAGACGGAATCGGATTCCGCCATCGAGGCGGCGCTTGGGCTTGACCAGAGTGGTGTGCGCAAGACGCGCCGTCGTGGCTGGCTTTACGCGCTGCTGGCGCTGATCGCACTTGCCGCCGGGTTGGCTGGCTACCAGTGGTTTGCCGGCTCCCCGGCCAAGATCGACTACACCACCACGCCGGCTACCATTGCCGACCTCACCGTCGCGGTTTCGGCGACCGGCACGCTGCAGCCCCTCACCCAGGTCGACATTTCAAGCGAGCTGTCCGGTATCATCCGCTCGGTCTCGGCCGAAGAGAACCAGCAGGTCAAGAAGGGCGACGTGCTGGGGACGCTCGACACGGTGAAACTCGAGGTCCAGATCGAACGCGCCGAAGCCTCGGCCAAGGCCGCTGCCGCCAATGTCGAGGACGCCACGGTAACCCTGAAGGAGAACGAAAGCGCCCTCACCCGCGCGGCCGAACTGACCAGGCGTGGCATGGCGACCGATCAGTCGCTCGAGGCGGCGACTGCCACGCGCGACCGCTCCAAGGCGGCGCTCGATAGTGCGCAGGCCAATCTCGCCATCGCCCAGGCCGATCTCAAGGCGCAGCAGACCGACCTTGCCAAGAGCACCATCTATGCGCCGATTGACGGCATCGTCTTGACGCGTTCCGTCGACCCCGGCCAGACGGTCGCCTCCTCGCTGCAGGCGCCGGTTCTGTTCATCATCGCCGCCGATTTGAGGAACATGGAATTGGTGGCGGCGGTCGACGAGGCCGATATCGGCGCGGTCAAACCAGGCCAGCATGCACGCTTCACCGTCGATGCCTTTCCGGAGCGGCCGTTCGACGCCGAGATCCGCGACATCTCCTACGCCTCGGTCACCACCGACGGCGTCGTCACCTACAATGCACGGTTGGAAGTCGACAATAACGAGCTTTTGCTGCGGCCCGGCATGACCGCCACGGTTTCGGTCGTCACCAGGCAGGCCAAGAGCGTGCTCACCGTGCCGTCCACCGCTTTCCGCTACCGCCCGGCGCAGCAGGCCGCGCGCGCGTGGAGCCTCAGCGATCTGTTCACCGGCCGCATGGGCCGTGGCGGCAACCGCCGCCAGCCGGTGAAGGCGCCCACCGACGGCTCACGCACGCTCTATGTGCTGGAGAACGGCCGGCCGCACCCGGTCAACGTCAAGATCGGCTCCACCGACGGCGAACTGACCGAGATCACCTCCGGGCTGGATGAAGGTGCAGAGGTTATCACGACCTCGCAGCTGCGGAGCTGACGCCATGGCCGCGGGCCTCATCGGTTTCGACACGGTCTGGAAGAGCTATGGCCAGGGCGAAGCCAAGGTCCATGCGCTGGCCGGCGTCGACCTCGCCATCCAGCGTGGCGAATTCGTCGCCATCATGGGCCCGTCCGGTTCGGGCAAATCGACCGCGATGAACATCATCGGTTGCCTCGACACGCCGACGGCCGGAACCTACTCCTTCATGGGCATCGACGCCGGGCGGCTCGACCGCAACCGCCGGGCGCTTCTGCGCAATCTCTATATCGGCTTCGTCTTCCAGGGTTACAATCTGTTGCCGCGCACCACGGCGGCGGAAAATGTCGAGCTGCCGCTGATCTATCGCGGCGCGCCGGCCCGCGAGCGCCGCGATCTTGCCATGCAGGCGCTGGCGGAGGTCGGCCTGGTCGGGCGCGAACATCACACGCCGGCCGAACTCTCCGGTGGTCAGCAACAGCGCGTGGCGATCGCGCGCGCCATCGTCACCAGGCCGACGCTGCTCGTCGCCGACGAGCCGACCGGCAATCTCGACACCGCCCGCACGCATGAGATCATGGAGTTGTTGACGCGGCTGAACCGGGAGCTCGGCTTGACCATCGCCATGGTCACCCACGAGGCCGATGTCGCCGATTATGCCGAGCGCACCATCCGCTTCCTCGACGGCCACGTCGCGTCCGACACGGCCAAGTCGGAGTTGGCGTCATGATCTGGGAAACCGTCCGCCTCTCTCTGCGCTCCATCCGCCGCAATGTGCTGCGCTCGTTCCTGACGCTGCTCGGCATCGTCATCGGTGTCGCCGCCGTCATCGCCATGCTGACCATCGGTTCGGGCACCACGGCCAAGGTCAAGTCGGACATCGCCAAGCTCGGCTCGAACCTGCTCGTCGTCCGTTCCGGCCGCCCGGCAGGCACTGGCGGACCAGGCGGGCTCGACCAGGCGGTACGGCCTCTGGCCGACAAGGATGTAGCCGCCCTCGTAGCCCACCTGACCGGCGCGCGCGCCATCGTGCCGGCGTCGCAGAAACAAGTCCGCGTCATCTTCGGCACCGAGAGCCTGACCTCGGGCGTCACCGGCACCGACAGCGCCTATCTCGACGCCCGCGACTGGAAGCTGGTGTCGGGCCGCCCATTCAGCGATTCGGAGACACGCTCGGGCACCGGCGTCTGCCTGATCGGCGAGACGGTGCGCCAGCAATTCTTCGGCGCCGGCGAACCCGAGGGCGAGATCATCCGCGTCAACCGCACCTCGTGCAAGATCATCGGCCTGCTCGAACCCAAGGGCTATACCGGCTTCGGCCAGGACCAGGACAATGTCGTCTTGATGCCGCTTGCCGCCTATCAGCGCCGCATCGCCGGCAACCGCGACATCGACAACATCTACGTCGCCGCCGACGACCGCACGCCGACCACCGAATTGCAGCCGCGAGTCGAGGACATTTTGCGCGACACCCGCCGCATCACGCCGGACCGCGAAGACGATTTCTCGATCCGCGACATGACCCAGATCGCCGACGCCATGGCCAGCGCCACCACCACCATGACCGGCATGCTGGGCGCCGTCGCGGGCGTCAGCCTGCTGGTCGGCGGCATCGGGATCATGAACATCATGCTGGTCTCGGTCACTGAGCGCACCCGCGAGATCGGCATCAGGCTCGCCATCGGCGCGCATGAAAAGCACATCCTCATCCAGTTCCTGGTCGAGGCGACGGTGCTGTCGCTGCTCGGCGGCATTATCGGCATCCTGATCGGCCTGGCGCTGGCCGGCCTCGCCTCGGCAACGCTGGCCATACCGTTTGCGCCGAGCCCGGCGGTCATCCTGCTCGCCGTCGGTTTTTCGGCGCTGATCGGCATGGTGTTCGGCTTCTTCCCGGCGCTGCGCGGCGCCAGGCTCGACCCGATCGACGCGCTGCGCCACGAATAAGCGCCAGATCAGCTCCACCGCAACCAACCGCTATCCACAAGGATGGGTGCTTGTCGACATCGGCAATACTTGTTGTCGTCCGGTCTGCGATGCTAATTTTAGAGCAAAGCATCTGGTCAAGGAGTTGCAATGAGCAAGAAGGCGCGGCTGATTCTGACGATGGTGATCATCGAAGGCGCCCTTGCGGGACTTTGGTGGTATCTCGCCCGCTACGGCATGGCCAATCCCGATCGTGTCACCGCCGATTTTCAGGCAGTCGTCGGCCAGACGATGGGCATGGTCATGGGTGGATTGCTGGGCATCGGCGTTGTCCTGTTCCTCGTCGGCGCCCGCAACGACCGCAAGGCGGCGCAGAACAATCCGCGCCGTTAGCCCCCGCCACCGCCAAAATGCCACTCGACCAGCGGCTTCATATGCGGTGCCAGCCCTTCCGGCAGGTCGGCGGCGTGGCGAATGATCACCGGCCCCTCGATCTCCGGCTCGGTCTCGGTCGCGACGAAGGCGCCGATGCGCCGCGCAATCTCGTCGGCCGGCGCATCGACGTGGTAGCGGCGGAAGAGGACCGTGCCGGTCGAAGTCGACAGCGCATGGTAGCGCTTGCCGCGCGCAGCGCCTGTCAGGTCAAGCCCGGTCTCCTCGCGCACTTCACGGATCATGTTGAAATCGACATCGACGCGGCCATCGCGAAAATCGATCGGCTCGAACGAGCCGGCAGCGAAGTAGACACTGCCGGCCGGGACCGTGTGCGCGCCCATGCGGATCGCCACCAGGGCGTTGTCGCCGGCGACCAGCATGGCGTGGCCATAGGCATGCTCGGCGCCCGTCCCCTGCCGGTTCTTTCGCCACAGCAGGAAGGTCGAGTACTTCACCGCGTGACAACGCCCGACGATCCGGTTGTCGCGCCAGGCGAGCGCCGAGAGCAGCACCACCGTGCCGTCGAACAACGCCGGATTGGCCGTGACCTCGCGCCGCCAGTTGTCAGTGATCGCCTGCGCGTTGTCGCGCTCGAACGGATGCGGGCCGGGGTCGAGCCGGACGTCGATTTCGTCGACGGGCAGGATGACGTTGCGCGGCAGGTCGAAGCTCACCGTGCTCAAGCCATGTCCAGGGTAATTGCGACGGGACAATGATCCGACGCCTTCGGCCGGTCCCAGCCGGCGCGCGGAAAGCGCTCCACCGCCTGTCCCGCCGGAAAGATGGTGCGCCAGGGCTGGCCGTTGCGGATGATGTCGGGAACCGCCGTCGCATTCTTCGCCGCCAGCCCTTTCGACAGCAGGATGTAGTCGAGCTGGCACAGATGCCGCTCCTTCGGCCCGCGCGTGTGGTAGAAACTCCAGCGGTCCATCTCCGGCCGGCGTTCGACGACATTTTCGCAAAAGCCGCCGGCGGTGAGCACATCGATACAGGACTGGCTCTCGTCGATCACCTGGAAGCGGTAGCCGTCGACAGCGTCGCCCTCGATCTTCACCCGCTGGCGGTAGTCGTTCATGTCGCCGCAGATCGCCCAGTTTTTGTCGGCTGCGTGCTCTTTGCCGAAGCGCTCCTCGATGATGCGGCGCACGGCTTGCGCCTCGGCGATGCGCACCGGCATCGTCGCCTCGCGTCCGTCGAGCCCGTTGCGCGGCGAGCCCATCGATTTGAAATGGACGAGGTAAAGCGTCAGCGGCACGCCGCCGACCTTGATGTCGACCTCCAGGCAATCGCGCCGGAAGATGCGTTCGTTGGCCAGGTTGCCGAGCGCCTCGAGTTCAGGCGTGTGCAGCCCGAACTGCTCGAACGTGACATAGGCATGGCTGGTCATGCGCACGAATTCGATCGGCTGACCTTGCGCGGTCTCGTTGCGCATCATCACGGCAACGTCGATGCCGCGCGAATCATTGCCGGCGGTGGTGTATTTCTGCCGGTAACCCTCGCCCACCATCTTGAAGAGATAGCCATACTCGAACGCCTTCAGCGCCTCGATGTTGTCAACCTCCTGCATGCAGATGATGTCCGCGCGGGTGGCGGCGATGGCGAGCGCGGTCAACTGGCGCGTATCGTCGGATTGCGCGATGGCGCGCGCCTGCTCCAGCATCCGGTATTCGGCTTCGCTCTGGATGTCGAAAAGCGCCAGCGTGCGGTCTTCGTTGAGCTGGTTGCGGAAGCCCGAGTAATCGAACCTGTTCATCAGGTTTTCGACATTGAAAGTGGCGAGGCGCAGCGACATGGACTGACCTTTGCCCGCAAGCGCCAATGAAAACAAGGGCTGCTCGTCATGGCTGATGGAACCTTTCTGTTCATCCTCCGTTCAGACGCCAAGGTCCATCAATAGGCCACTTCCCTGGGGTATCCGGGCGTGGGGCCTGTATCACTTGGAGAGTGCAATGAGCTCGCTCTTTTCGTCCACAGTCAAATCCGGGCTGTTAGCGCTCGGTCTTTTCTCGGGTCTCACGGCGCCATCCGCCGCGGGCCCGATCCTGCAGCCGGACTTGTCGGTGCCGGCAAGCACCGCATTGTCTGACATCACACCGGTTCGCGACAGCTGGGCGGGCGGCAATGACCGCCGCTCCTTCTACGATTGGCAGTGGCGCCGCCACGACAGCCGTCGCTTTGCCGGGTCAGGCAACTGGAACAACGGCAATTGGAATGGCGGCAACTGGAACGGCGGCGACAACTGGCGCTGGCGCCATCACCGCCACCATCGCGGCCGTGATTTTGACACCGGCGCCGCAGCAGTTCTCGGCCTCGGCCTGGGTCTCGGCCTCGGCAGCATCTACAACAACGGCTACTACAACAACGGCTATTACAATGACGGCTACTACGTGCAGCCGGCGCCCCGCCGCTATTACCGCACGCAGCGTCTGTCCAGCGCCCATGTCCAGTGGTGCTACGACCGCTATCGGTCCTACCGGGCCTGGGACAACACGTTCCAGCCCTATGGTGGCCCGCGCCAGCAATGCTGGTCGCCCTACAGCTGACCTATAAACGACAATAAACGACGGCGCCGCCCCATCGCGGCGCCGTTTTCATTGGGAAAGACGGCTGGTCTCGGTCACCGCTAACCATATGTTTATCGGCTCAGCCTATCCGTGATATCGTGCCCCATCTGACGATCGCGCCGATCCGGTCGCGAAGGACGCCGTCATGGCCGACAACGAATTGCGAAACAAACACCGGCAGCGCGTGCTGAAGGGCGCGACGATTCTGACCGGCCTCACCAATTCCGAGGTCAAGTGCACGGTCCGCAACATGCATGCCGGCGGCGCCGAACTGAAAGTCTCGATAGACGCGCGCGTGCCGGACGAGTTCCTGCTCTATGTGCCTGTCGACGGCATCGGCTACAAGGCCATCGTGCGCTGGCGCCGCGACGACCGCATCGGCGTCGAGTTCACCGGCACCGAGCCGAAGCCGCATTGGCACTATGGCTGAGCGTCCTGATCGATAAACCGGCATGAAAGAGCCGGCGGATCGCTCCGCCGGCTCTTTGCTCCCAATCCTGACGACTGCGGGTTAGTTCTTGGCCTTGTCGACCAGCTTGTTCTTGGAAATCCAGGGCATCATGGCGCGCAGCTTGGCGCCGACTTCCTCGATCTGGTGGCTGTCATTGTTGCGGCGGATGCCCTTGAAGCGCGACATGCCGGCGCGGTATTCCTGCATCCACTCCGAGGTGAATTTTCCGGTCTGGATGTCTTTCAGCACGCGCTTCATCTCGGCCTTGGTCTCGGCGGTAATGATGCGCGGGCCAGAGACATATTCACCCCATTCGGCGGTGTTCGAGATCGAGTAGTTCATGTTGGCGATGCCGCCTTCATAGATCAGGTCGACGATCAGCTTGACCTCGTGCAGGCACTCGAAATAGGCCATTTCGGGTGCGTAGCCGGCCTCAACCAGCGTCTCGAAGCCGGCGCGGATCAGCTCGACCAGGCCGCCGCAGAGCACGACCTGCTCGCCGAACAGATCGGTCTCGCATTCCTCGCGGAAATTGGTCTCGATGATGCCCGAACGGCCGCCGCCGACACCGCAGGCGTAGGACAGAGCGAGATCGAGCGCATTGCCGGAAGCATCCTGGTTGACGGCGACCAGGCACGGCACGCCGCCGCCCTTCTGGTATTCGCCGCGCACCGTGTGGCCGGGGCCTTTCGGCGCGATCATGACGACATCGACGGTCGACTTCGGCTCGATGAGGCCGAAATGCACGTTGAGGCCGTGCGCGAAGGCAATCGCGGCGCCGTCACGAATGTTTGGCGCGATTTCGTTTTTGTAGATGTCGGCCTGCAATTCGTCAGGCGTCGCCATCATCATCAAATCGGCCCATTTGGCAGCGTCCGCCACGCTCATCACTTTCAGGCCATCAGCCTCGACCTTCTTGGCGGTCGCCGATCCCGCCTTGAGGCCGATGGCGATTTCCTTGGCGCCGGAATCCTTGAGGTTGAGCGCGTGCGCCCGGCCTTGGCTGCCATAGCCGATAATGGCGACCTTCTTGCCCTTGATCAGATTGAGATCGGCGTCGCGATCGTAATAGACACGCATCTTTTGCTTCCTTCCCACAGAGATTAGAGGCCTTGCGGCCCGGTTTTTGCTCCATAAAGAGCGAGAAACTGCTGCGTCGCCCGGGCGGCATCGCCGCCGATCGCCGCTTCAGTCAATTCCAGCCTGTCGCCGAGCAGCAGACGGATCTGCACGTCGCGGGCGACCAGCCCGAAAAAGGTCCGGAACGCCATTTCGGCGTCCGTAAAGTCGAGCAGTCCGGCCTGCTTGCCGGCAAGCAGCACCGGCTTCAGCCGTCTGGCCAGCGCGAAACGGCCATTCTCCAGCACGATGGCGCCGAGATCGTCCTTTCCGGATCCGGCATGGCCGACCGCGACGCGGTTCAGCGCGATCGAGGTATCGCTCGAAATCACCTTTAGCCAGTCCGAGGCGAAGCCTTCCAGGCTTGCCGTCATCGAGGCAAGATCGAGCCGCTCACCGTCGACCGGCACCACGCGCACTTTCGATGCCTGCCACTGCACGGTCGCCGTCAGCAATCCGTCGCGGTCGCCGAACCATTTGTAGAGCGTTTCCTTCGAGCAGCTGGCGCGCCGCGCCACCGCCGTCATGGTCAGATTGTCGCCCTCCTCGACCAGCAGCCGCAAAGCCGCGTCCAGGACGGCCGTTTGCCGCTCTGTCAGCACTTCGCTGGTATCGATCTCGGCACTCGCCTGCAACAATTTCCTGCCCATTCGATGAGGTCGCCGGGTCGCCTCAAACGGCGTACCGTACGTTACGGTTCGGCATATTGCGCAATCCTGTGCTCGACGCAAGGGGTTAGGTAGAAAAATCGTCGACGTGAGAGCCGCCGGGCAAACCACGAGATTCTGACGGATCAATCATCGGCGGGCGGATGGCGCAGCTCTCCAAGCAGGCTCGCCAGTATCTTCAGCTCCTCGGCGGAGAGTTTTGCGCCGACCAATTCCGCTATAGACCGTCCATAGACAGCCCACATCCGTCGCCGCGTCTGACGGCCCTTGGCCGAGATGCGGATGGTCTGGCCGCGGCCGTCATCGGCAGCCCTGAGCTTCTCGACCAGTCCGTCTGCCTCGAGGCGCGCCAGAAGCCGCGAGATGTTATACTGCGCAAACAGTGTGCGCTCGGTCAGCTGGAATGGCCGCAGCCCGCCCTCACCCGCCTCGGCGAGTTCATGCAGCACGTCATACCAGTCGAGCGGCGGCAAGCCGCTAGTCTTCAAAGCCTCTTCCGCCTTTTCGATGAGCTGGCGCGAAACCCGCATCAGGCGGGCCCAGGCCTTGACGGCTTCGGGCGAAGGCGTGGTTGTTTTGGTCATGACCCACCCTTAGGCGGTAGATGCAGTTGCATCAAGCTTGACGGTCAATGCACTTGCATCTATATGCATGCAACTGCATCGATCCGGGAAAGATCCATGAAACACGAAATTTGCAAAGTCGCCGACGTCCCACAGACGGGCAGCCTGATCGCACCGTTCTTCGGCCGCGAGGTCCATGTCTGGCGCAGCGGCGAGCGTGTCCGTGCCGCGGCCAATGTCTGCCTGCATTTCGGCGGGCCGCTCGACTGCAAGGACGGCAAGCTGGTCTGCCAATGGCACGGTGCCGCCTTCGATATGGAAAGCGGCGATCGGCTTGAAGGTCCGGCGCCAAAAGCGTCGCGACTGATGTTCCTGTCGACGCGCGTCGAGGACGGCGCGTTGAACTATGTCTGGGGAGAGTGACATGCCTGAGAAGAATGAAATGACTGGCAAGCTCATTCTCGTCAGCCATCATCTATGCCCCTATGTGCAGCGCGCGGCGATCTCGCTGGCCGAGAAAGGCGTGCCGTTTGAGCGTGTCACCATCGACCTCGCCAACAAGCCGGACTGGTTCAAGGCGATTTCGCCGCTGGGCAAGGTGCCGCTGCTGATCGTCCAGGCAAATGGCGAGGAGACAGTGATCTTCGAATCCGCCGTCATTCTCGAATTCCTCGAGGAGACGCAAGCCAATCCTCTGCATCTGGCCGACGCCTACGCCCGTGCCCGGCATCGCGCCTGGATCGAGTTCGGCTCGGCGACATTGAACGCCATCGGCCGGTTCTACTCGGCTTCGACGGAGGCCGCCTTCCTGGCAGAGTCCACGGCACTTTCGGCCATGTTCGATCGTCTGGAGGACGAACTGGCCGACCAGGCCGGACCGTGGTTCAATGGCGAGTGCTTTTGCCTCGTCGATGCCGTCTACGGCCCGGTCTTCCGCTATCTCGACGCCTTCGACCGGATCGGCAATTTCGGCATTCTGGACGGCAAGCCATTGGTCCAGGCCTGGCGCAAGGCGTTGAGCGAACGCGCCTCGATCAAGGGTGCCGTGGCGCCGGACTATCCGCAGCGGCTGCGTCTATTCCTGCGTGCGAGAAATTCGCTTCTCTCGACCCTGATCCCGCCGGATGATCTGGCCAGTGCACCTCCTCTAGCCCGATCCGCCTGAACGGATCGATCAGCGTGCCGGCCACCATCGAGGCAAGCACGCTTGGCACTGGCGGGATTTTGGCGATGGTTGCCACCAGCCTGTCGCGGAAGAAGGGCAGCATCGTGCCGTCCGACTGGTAGAACGGCGTCAGCGCCAGCGACAGCAGCTGGAAGATTCGGACATGCCATCGCCGCGCCCGGGCGTAGCTTTCCAGCGCTGCCTCGACGTTGCCCGTTTGTGCCAAGGCATGGCTGAGTGCTGCCGCGTCGAGCAGCGCCATGTTGGCGCCTTGCCCGAGCTGCGGGCTGGTCGAATGCGCGGCATCGCCGATCACGGCCAGCCTGCGGCCGGCCGGCAGCTTCATCGTGTGGTGGCCGTAGCGCGCCAGCGACAGCTGGTCGAAACTGTCGATCTGGCTGGTGAACGCCTCGCATTGCGGCCACAGCGAGACCAGTCTCGCCTTCCAGGCGTCGAGCCCTGCCGCGCGCACGTTTTCGGCATCCGCCGGCTTCAGGCTCCAGAAGAACGCCGCCATCTTTTCCCCGCCCGGTTCCGGTCGGCCGATCGGCAGGACGCCGATCATCACGCTGGCCTTGTCGTAGCGCTGCAGCAGCGCATTTTCGTCGAAGCCTTGGCGCCAGCCGAGCGAGGCCCAGAACGCGCCGTAAGTGAGCTGCCGCGGCTGGGCCGGATCGTTGAGGCACCGGCGCAGCTTCGAACGCGAGCCGCTGGCGTCGACCACGAGGTCGAACGGCCCTGCTCCGCGGCCCCCCACCGTTCGGCTCTTGTCGAAGATCAGGATCGCCCGCTCACCGACGTCCAGCGCCTCGATCTCGACACCGGTTTCGATGGCGATACATTGGCGCTGCGCGGCGCGAAACAACATGTTGAACAACGCCGCCCGGTGCACCGCCAGCCCGAAACGGCCGCCAGGCTGCGCATCGTAGCGCACGGCGAGCACGGTGCGGCCGGTCGAGGCATCGGCGCCATGCAGACGCTCGATGCGGCTCCCCAGCGCCAGAATGTCGTCGAGCAGGCCGAGATCTGCGAGCACGCTCAGCCCGGTCGGCTGCAGGATCAGTCCGGAACCGACGGGCTTGGGTTCCTCGAAACGTTCGAAGATGGTGACGTTGTGGCCCGCGCGCTTGAGATAGAGCGCGGTGGCGAGCCCCGCCGGGCCGGCGCCCGCAATCGCGATGTCGAGAGATTTTTCCATTGCCCGCCCAACCACTGGCCGGACAATCCTTCAGCGCCATTGTCAAATCAAGCCGTTGCTGCATGGACCAAAATATCAGCCACCGGCGTCGAAGGCAGCGCGCGCCTTGCGCACCGCACCATGGTTGAGTTCGGCCCACAGGATCAATTGATGCAAGGCGCCGAACATCGAACGGCCGAGATCGGTCAGGCTGTATTCGACGCTTGGCGGCTTGGTCGGGAACACTTCGCGATGAACAAAACCGTCGCGCTGCAGATCGTGGAGCGTCTGGGTGAGCATGCGCTGCGAGATGTCGGGCACCAGGCGCCGCAACTCGCCGAAACGATAGGGCTGCTCTGCGAGCGCCGCCATCAGCAGCGAACTCCATTTGCCGTTCACGCCCTGCATCACGTCGCGAACCGGGCAATCGGCAATGTTTGCGCCATCGCTGGTGGCTTTGAATATATTGAGCTTGGTTCTCAGATTGACGACCTTGCCGTCCATGGCTGCTGGTTCCCTGGCGGTGCCTACCTCCCTAAAAACTGCCTTCTTTACGGTGACCGGTCAATTCTTATTTTAGTGCTGGTCTCTTTTTGAGACTGTCAGAAGCACCCGCCACCCGGCGCAATTTCAGGATCCCCCATGACCGCAACCCTTCTCGTCACCGGCGCTTCCGGCCAGCTTGGCCGCGGCGTCATCAACCACCTGCTGGACACATTAAAGATCCCCGCAAACCGCATCATCGCCACCACCCGTACACCCGCCAACCTTGCCGATCTGGCGGTGCGCGGCGTCGTCGTCAGAGCCGCTGACTTCAACGACCCGCAATCGCTTGCCGAGGCCTTCGCGGGAGCCGACCGGGCACTCGTCATCTCGACCAACGAACTTGAGGTACAGGGGAAGCGGCGCGAGCAGCAGCTTGCGGCGGTGACGGCGGCCAAACAGGCTGGCGTCGGCCACCTGCTGTACACCTCGATGCCCAAACCCGAGCCTGGTTCGCCGGTTGTTTTCGCGCCCGACCACTACGACACCGAACAGGCGATCAAGGCGAGCGGGATCCCCTACACGATATTCCGCAATGGCTGGTATAACGAGAACCTGTTCATGGCGTTGCCGCAGGTTCTGGCGTCGGGTCAGTGGTACACCTCCGCCGGCGACGGCGCCATTTCCTACGGCACGCGTGACGATTTCGCGGCGGCGATCGCAGCGGGGCTCGCCTCGGACAGCAGCGAAAGCGCGACTTACACGCTCACCGGCCCCAGTGCGTATACGGCTGCCGAAGTGGCGGCGTTGGTCACCGAGGTCACCAGCAAGCCGATCAAGGTCATCCAGCTTTCCGACGAAGCCCTGACCGAGGGAATGAAGTCGGCCGGCCTGCCTGAACCCTTCGCCAAGGTGCTGGTTTCATTCGACGCCGCCGCCCGCGCCGGTGACCTCGGCATGTTGACCGACGCGGTCGAAAAACTCTCCGGCCGAAAGTCGGTGCCGCTGAAGCAGTTTCTGGAGACGAACAAGGCTGCACTGGCCGGCTGAAAGCTGCCATTGCGGGACGCCGAGCCCTTAAGGTCCGGCCTCCCGCACAATTACTTACGTCGCTTGACCAGTCCCAGCCGGATCAGGCTTTCGCCCGTGGCAATCAAAGCATCTTCGCGCGAGCGTGGCGCCCAGCCGAGCACGCGCACCGCCTTGGCGTTGGTGGCGTTCTTGATCTTGCCCAGTTCCGTTGCGAGTTGTGCCGCTTCCGGATTGAACAGCCCGATGATGCGCACCAGCCAATCGGGAAACTCCCGCGTCGAGACGCGCGACGCCGCCGGCCCGAGCCGCGTCTTCAGGGTCTGCGCGATCTCGCGCACCGTCATGAAATCGCCGGCGACAGCCAGGAACCGTTCGCCCTTGGCGGCGGGGTGGGTCATGGCGCGAACATGCAGATCCGCCACGTCGCGCGCATCGACGACGCCGAAGGACAGGCGCGGCAGCCCAGGCACGGCGCCGTTCAGCATGCGCTGGACAAATTCGGTCGAGGTCGAATGGTCCGCGCCGAGCACCGGTCCAAAGATGCCAACGGGATTGACGACCGCAAGCTCCAGCGCGCCGCTCTGCTCGGCGATGAAATCCCAGGCCGCGCGCTCGGCGAGCGTCTTGGACTTCACATAGGCGCTGACCTTGCCTGCCGGATCGGTCCAGTTTTCCTCGTTGAAAGGCTGCCCATCCGCGCGCATCTTGCCATAGCCGACGGCCGCGAAGGATGAGGTGAGCACGACGCGCCTGACCCCGGCATCCCGCGCCGCCCGCAGCACGCGCAACGCGCCCTCGCGCGCCGGAAGGATCAGGTCATCCTCATGCGTGGGCACGCCGGGCGGAAAAGGCGATGCGACATGCAGCACGTAATCGCAGCCGGCCACCGCCGCCGGCCAGCCTGCGTCGGCCATCAGATCGGCATGGGCGAATGAAAGGGCGTCACCGGGCTCCGTGCCACCTGCCTTGAGCATGGCGAGCACATCGGCTTCGCGCCTGGCCGATCGCACGGAGGTGCGGACGCGGTAGCCGGCCTTCAACAGTTCGAGGATGCAGTGAGCGCCGAGGAAGCCGGACCCGCCGGTGACCAGCACCAATTCGCCGCTCATATTAGCCTCCTCGACGATTTATCCCTTCGAGACCCCTTAGATCGCCACCTGCGTGCCGATCTCGACCACACGTCCGGTCGGGATCTGGAAATACTCCGTCGCATCGGCCGCCGAGCGGGCGAGCCCGATGAACAGCTTGTCCTGCCACACCGGCATGCCGGAATTGGGCGATGCTTTGAGCGAGCGCCGCGACAAGAAGAACGACGTCGTCATGATGTCGAACTTCCAGCCCTGCTTGCGGCAGATCGCCAGCGCGCGCGGAATGTTGGGCTGCTCCATATAGCCGAAGG
>NZ_JAMYTN010000013.1:0-232506 GCF_040322455.1 Mesorhizobium sp. M0139 | reverse complement strand
ACTACTTCCCCCGCGCGCGGCCCTTCGACTATTTTCGAATTCGGGTGGCTCGCCGGCCGCCTGCTTATACTGTCGCTTAAACCCGGGTGCGCACCGTTTTTTCCAAGGCCGACAAGCCGAAAGCCTCGCTTGGCCGCATCGACGACATCGCCGCCTGGCTTGCTGCCTGGAGCGGGCGCGCCCCGCCGGCGGTGAACCGGCCCCTGGTGGCGATCTTCGCCGGCAACCATGGCGTGACCCGCCACGGCATCTCGCCGCGCCCTGTCGCTGCGACCGCAAACGCCGTTGAGCTGTGCGCCGCCGGCGGTGCGGCAATCAACCAGATCTGCGTCGCCAACAATCTTGGCCTCAAGGTGTTCGATCTGGCGCTGCACATTGCGACCGCCGACATCACCGAGGACGCCGCCCTCGACGAACGCGGCTGCGCCGCCACCATGGCCTTCGGGATGGAAGCCATCGCCGGTGGCGCCGATCTGATTTGCCTCGGCGATCTCGGCGTCGGCAACTCCACCGTTGCGGCGGCCTTGTGCGCGGCCCTGTTCGGCGGCAGCGGCGCCGACTGGGTCGGCCCCGGCTCCGGTGCCGACGCGGCCATGCAGGCGCGCAAGGCTGATGTAGTCGATGCAGCCGTCGCCTTCCATGGTGCGGCTCTGAAGGACCCGTTGGAAGCACTGCGCCGGGTCGGCGGCCGCGAGTTTGCGGCCATTGCCGGCGCCATCCTCGCCGCCCGGATGCAAAAAATCCCGGTGCTGCTCGACGGCTTCGCCGCGACCGCCGCCGCTGCCGTGCTGCATGCCGCCAACCCAGGTGCGCTCGATCATTGCCTGCTGGCCAGTCTGTCGCCGGAGCCCGGCCAAAGGCTTGCCGCCGAGCGGCTCGGCCTCAGGCCGCTGTTCGATCTCGGCATCAGCCACGGCGAAGGGGCAGGGGCCGCCCTTGCCGCCGGTCTGGTCAAGGCGGCGGCGCTTACCAGTTCGGGCATGGCGGCGGCGGTCAAAGCCTAGAACAAGCTGTCAACGTCGGCGGGCCGCCGCCACGGTCTTGGTTGGCAGCGCCGGCAGTTCCTCCATCACTCGGGCGAGCGGGAAGATGGCGATTGCCTCGGTGCCTTCGCGCAATTTCGACTGAAGTTCGAATTCGCCGCCATGCATGGCGAGCAGGCCCTGCACAATCGGCAGTCCGAGCCCGGTGCCCTGTTCGGCGCTCTTGATGGCGATCGAGCCCTGGCCGAAGGCGGACAGCACGATCGGGATTTCGTCTTCCGGTATGCCCGGCCCATTGTCCTTGACCGAAATGTACTGGCCGCCGCCCGCCGTCCAGCCGACGCGCACGCGAACTTCGCCGCCGGTGGCGGTGAATTTGATGGCGTTGGACAGGAGGTTGAGCGTGATCTGCCGCACCGCGCGCTCGTCGGCGAACAGCCGCGGCAGGGCACTTTCGAAATCCTGGACGATGCGGATGTCCTTGTTGCGCGCCTTCAATTCCATCATGTGGCAGCAATCTTCGGCGATGTTGAGCAGCATCACCGGCTCTTCGTTGAGCTGATAGCGGCCGGCCTCGATGCGAGACAGATCGAGGATTTCGTTGATCAGGTCGAGCAGATGCTGGCCGGAATCGTGCACGTCGCGGGCGTAGTCGCGATAGGTCGGGTTGCTCATCGGCCCGAGCACCTCATTGGCCATCACCTCGGAAAAACCGAGAATGGCGTTGAGGGGCGTCCTGAGCTCATGGCTCATAGAAGCAAGGAAGCGCGACTTCGCCAGATTGGCGTCTTCGGCCCGCCGACGAGCTTCGTCCGACATCGATTTCGCGGTCTCCACCTCGGCGAGCAGCGCATCCTTTTCGGAGCGAAAGGACAGAAGTATCAGCGACGAGCGGTTGAGATGGCGCGCGATATAGGCAAAGAACGGCAATGCCGCGACCAGCAGGGCGACCATGATCGTCCCGACCGGCACCCAAAATTTCGTTTCAGCATAGGCATAGACCGCCACCGGAACGACGAAGGTGGCAAGCAGAGAGCCGCGCAAGGACGACGCCATGATAGCGGTCGCCGCCATGGCCAGCAGCAGCACCACCGCCTTGGCGGCCTGGAACTGGTCGATCTGGCAGGTGGCGCAGCCGAGCCATGCGAACCACGCCCAGCCGAGGCCGCACAGCGAATGTCCGATCAGGAAATCCCTGCGGGTGTGAACAGGATTGAGCTCGGCGGCTTCGGTGCGCTCGACGCGGCGCGCCATGAAGGCGACGATCGAATAGCAGATCAGGGTGAACAGCGCCCAGACGCTGATCTGTTTGTCCACACCGGCCAGCAGCCCGGCCGCCGCGACCGCCAACACCAGCAGTGGGATGACGGCTGCGCCGCGCACCATGGTCCCGGCATGCAGCTTCAGCAGTTCACGGTCGAAGTCGAGATTGCCAACCTGCTGCGAAAGACGGTCGCGCGTCTTGCGCACCGCGCGCGCCACATCGCTGTTGCGGTGCGGTTTCCGGCGGTCCACAATGAATTTATCCGCTGTGTTCGAGCGTAGCAGAGGCATGGAAACTTCGATTTATGCGCGCAGCGATCTCAATTCGTTAAGCTACGTTCGAATGATTAAGAGACTGTTTGCCATATGAGCCGTTCGTGGTCGCCAAGGCCGCGCCGGCGATACTATCCGCCGCCGCCGCGAAGCCTGTGGCGCAAGCTGCTGGATTACGCGCTGACGGTCATTCTGCTCGGCCTGCTGATCCTGCTCGCCGCACGCCTCGACCGTTTCGAGACGCGCAAGGCGCAAGGGGTGGCGATCGTCAACGATGGCGATTCACTCACTCTTGGCACCGAACGTATCCGCATGCGCGGCATCGACGCTCCGGAATACCAGCAGATCTGCCGTAGGGATGGCGCAGACTACGCCTGCGGCAGGCTGGCGCGCCAGGCGCTGGTGCGGCTGATATCAGGAAATCCAGTGACCTGCAGCGGCTGGCAGCGCGACCGCTACGGCCGCCTGCTCGGCGATTGCAAGGCCGGTGGAAAGGATCTCAACCGGGCCCAGGTTGAGGCCGGCTGGGCAATTGCCTATGGCGATTTCGACACCGAGCAGGCCATTGCCCGCGCCGGCAAGGTTGGCATCTGGGCCGGCACGTTCGATCAGCCGCATGACTGGCGCGAAAGCCACCACGGCGGCCCGCTCGAAAGAAAGCACGGCACCCTGGCTTCGGTCGGTGACGCCTTGCGAGAGATGTTTCGCTTCTGGTGACGAGCACTATAGTTGAAGGACCAGATCGGGAGGATAAGCATGAAACTGTTCGACGGCGGCCGCGCCCCCAACCCGCGGCGAGTACGGGTTTTCCTCGCCGAAAAGGGCATCGCAGTGCCGCTGGTGCCGGTCGACATGGGTGCGATGGGGCACAAGCAGGAGCCGGTCAGGTCGCGCAACCCGCTGCAGCGGCTGCCGGTGCTGGAGCTCGACGACGGTACCATCCTCACCGAATCCGTCGCCATATGCCGCTATTTCGAGGAACTGCATCCCGAACCGGCGCTGTTCGGGCAAGGCGCGCTCGGCAAGGCCAAGGTCGAGATGTGGCAAAGGCGCATGGAGTTCAATCTGCTCAGCTGCGTCGCCCAGGCTTTTCGCCACATCCATCCGGCGATGAAGGAATGGGAAATTCCGCAGATCCCCGAATGGGGCGAGGCCAACAAGGCGAAAGCGGTTGAATTCCTGAAACTGCTCGACCCCGAACTGGCAAACTGCGAATTCGCCGCCGGCGACGCCTATTCGATCGCCGATATCACCGGCATGATCGCCATGGATTTCATGAAACCGGCGCGCATCAAAGTGCCGGACGAGTGCACAAACGTGCTGCGCTGGTACAGTGCCGTCTCCAGTCGCCCGAGCGCTTCCGCCTGATGGAGGCGGCACTCGAACGCCTGACGGCAAAGGTCCGCGCCTGCCGCATCTGCGTCGACACTCCAGTCGGCAGGCCGCTGCCGCACGAGCCGCGCCCGGTGCTGCTGCCATCATCCAGCGCCCGCATCCTGCTCGCCGGCCAGGCGCCAGGCACAAAGGTGCATTTGTCGGGCATGCCGTTCACCGACGCGTCCGGCCACCGCTTGCGAAGCTGGCTGGGCGTAACCAGCGAGGAATTCTACGACACGGAAAAATTCGCCATCGTGCCGATGGGCTTTTGCTTCCCCGGCCAGGACGCAAAGGGCGGTGACCTGCCGCCGCGCCGAGAATGCGCGCTGGCCTGGCGCGCGCCGCTGATAGCACTGATGCCGCAGATCGACCTCGTTCTGACAATCGGCTCCTACGCGCAATCCTGGCATATGGGCGCCACGCGCCGGCCGTCGCTGACCGAAACCGTGAAGGACTGGCGCACCATCTGGGATGCGCCGGCCAGCCCGAAAGTGCTGCCGCTGCCACACCCGTCATGGCGCAACTCAGGATGGCTGAAGCAGAATCCATGGTTTGAAATGGATTTGCTGCCGTTTCTGAGATCGGAAATCCGCTATCGCATAGATTAGACTTTAAGCAACATATCACTCGCTTTTGTGCCATCCGGCAGAATTTCTTTCTTGTGAAAGGTCGAAATAAGAGGGAATATAGCCAATCTATTCCCAAAGCGCGTCGCGCCCGAGGGAACGCGGCCTGCACCAGGAGCACCTCAATGGATCGCCTCGACAGAAAAATTCTCCGCCTCCTGCAGGAGGACGCGACGCTCGCGGTTGCCGATGTCGCCAAGAAAGTCGGCCTGTCGACGACGCCGTGCTGGCGCCGCATCCAGAAGCTGGAGGAAGAGGGAGTCATCAAGCGGCGCGTCGCCATCCTCGACCACGAAAAGGTCAATGTGCGCGTCACCGTCTTCGTGTCGATCCGCACCAATTCGCACAGCCATGAATGGCTGCGGCGTTTCTCGGAAGTCATCCAGGAATTTCCCGAAGTTGTCGAATTCTACCGCATGAGCGGCGACGTCGACTATCTCCTGCGCGTCGTGGTGCCCGATATCGCCGCCTATGACGCCTTCTACAAGCGGCTGATCGCCAAGATCGAGATCCGCGACGTGTCGTCGTCCTTCGCCATGGAGCAGATCAAGTACACGACCGAAATGCCGCTCGACTACATGCTGCTGGACAAGGAATCCGGCGCCAACGCGGCCTGAGCGCGGTTGTCTGTGACCGGTCGGTGACGCTGCACAAGCAGGCGCCGTTTAGTTCTTCTTTTTGTTGAGGAAACTCCAGGGCGAGTTGACCGGCAGCGTGATCGTGTCCGGCACCGTGTCGACTGCCACCACATCGGCTTTGCGTACGGTGTAGCCGGACTGGATGATGCTGACGCCGTCGAGAATGAACAACTGGCTCTTCTCCAAGCCGGGCCGCAAGGCGCCGGTCACGGCAACCGACTCATAGGCCTGCGACATCTTGTAGGGACGGGCCGGCGTCACCAGCACGATCTGGTTGGGCGGCGGCGTCGGCATGTGGCTGCAAGCGCCTGTCCACGGCACCAGCAGGAACTGGTAGACGAGATCGCCATCACGGTCGACCGGCAATGCATAGCCGGCTAATTGTACGGTATTGTCCTGCAGGTTGAGCGACAATGTCTCGCCACGATCGGGCAGTTTTGCCGCAATCATCGGCAGGCCGGCATCTTCGGCCACCGCCTGCGTCGCAGGACGCAGATCTTTCCAGAAGATGCGCGCGGTTTGGCCTGAGGCGTTGGTAGCGGTGAACACCAACAACGCGGCTGCAAGCGCCAAGGTCGATTTGAGAGGACTGCTCATCGGCCGCTTCCTTTGTGCAGGAGTAAAGACGCCGCGGCCGATCGCGTCAACGCTCGAGCCGCATCACATGTCTGCGAGAGCCGGCCATGCCGACCTCATGGAACCCGCGAGCGATGAACACGCCGCGAACCCCATGAAACGGTAGCTCGGCGATGCCTCGTCGACCGGGTAGGCCTCGATCACGCCGGCGCCCTTGGCAAAGGCGTGATCTATGGCAGCGTCAAGCAGCGCTGCCGCCAGCCCGCCGCCGGGCAGCGCCCTTGGCACATAGAAGCAGACGATCGACCAGATGCCGGTCTCGTCATCGTCCTGTTGCGACGTCAGCTTCCGATAGGTCTGGCGCGGCGCGACCGAGCACCAGCCGACGGTCTTGCCGTCAATCTGGGCCAAGATTCCCACCGGCGTACCGGCCTCGACAAGCGCCATCATGGCCCGTTTCAACTCGGCGTGCTGGACATGCTCGCGGCGGCCGGACAGGGGCCGCCAGGCCATGCACCAGCAATACTTCGGACCGCCTTGCGCTTCGAAGAGGCCTTCGAAATCGGCGCGCGTCTGCCGCGTCACCTCGGTGAACCGCACGTTGGCTAGGTCAGCCTTTTCTGGCGGCGATCCGCTCGACGATCTTGGCATTGGTGAGTTCCCGTACGGCGTCCTTGCCAATCCAGCGCGCCGTCTTGTCGGCCGACTGGGCCAGTCGTTCGGCCACGGCAAGGGCAGCGCCGTGCATCTCCAACGATCGCTTGCCGATCGAACGAAGCGCCCAGTTTACCGCCTTCTTCACGAAATTGCGGCTGTCGGCGGCATGCGCTTCGATGATCGGCAGGAAGCCAAGGAAAGTCGCCACCGGCTCCTGCTTCCGGTGCACGACGGACCACGCCATCATGGCAAAGGCCGTGCGTCGAACGAACTCGCGCTCGTCCGCCGCGAACTCTTCAATCAGCTCCTTCCAGGCGTCCGTGTCGACGAAGAGATCGGAGACGCCGTCGACGATATCCCAGGAATCGAAGGATGCGGCCCATTGTCGTGCATCCGCGGCTGAGAAGCGCTTCGGGTCGGCCGTGACGGAAGCGATGAACTGCGCCTCCATGATGCCGGTCTGCCAAAGCTCGAACGCACGCTCGTGGTTACGCTTGATCTTTTTGGCGATCTGCCGCTGCATGCCATGAGAAATACCGAGCGCGCGTTCGATCTTGATGCCGTAGCGCAACATGCCGCGGCGATTGTCTTCGGAGCCGACCGAGCGCAAATGGGCGACGATCTCATCGGCGCTCGATTGGGGCGAAAGCTCGGCCATTGCGAACGCCTATTTTTCCAGGCGCGCCAGCAGGGACGAGGTGTCCCAGCGCTTGCCGCCCATCGCCTGCACATCCTTGTAGAACTGGTCGACAAGGGCGGTCACCGGCAGTCTCGCGCCATTGCGGTCGGCTTCATCGAGGCAGATGCCGAGATCCTTGCGCATCCAGTCGACGGCAAAGCCGAAATCATATTTACCGGCATTCATCGTCTTGTGGCGGTTCTCCATCTGCCAGGACCCGGCAGCGCCCTTGGAAATCACCTCGATGACCTTCTCGATGTCGAGCCCGGCCTTTTTGCCGAAATGGATGCCTTCGGCCAGTCCCTGAACCAGCCCGGCAATGGTGATCTGATTGATCATCTTCGTGAGCTGGCCGGCGCCCGACGGACCCATCAGCCCGACCATGCGGGCAAAGGCGTCGATGACCGGCCTGGCCTTGTCGAAGGCAGCCTGCTCGCCGCCGACCATCACCGTCAGCACGCCGTTTTCAGCGCCCGCCTGGCCGCCGGAGACCGGGGCATCGAGAAAGGAAAAGCCGGCCTTTTCAGCGGCGTCGGCCAGTTCTCGCGCGACTTCGGCCGAAGCGGTGGTGTTGTCGATGAAGACGGCGCCTTTTTTCATCGCGGCGAAGGCGCCATGGGCCCCGGTCGTCACCGAGCGCAGATCGTCGTCATTGCCGACGCAGGAGAAGACGAAATCCTGGCCCTCTGCGGCGTCCGCCGGCGTCGCGGCAGACTTGCCGCCATGCTGGGCCACCCATTGTTCCGCCTTCGCCGCGGTGCGGTTGTAGACGGTGACGTCGTGGCCGCCTTTGTTCCTGAGGTGCCCGGCCATGGGATAGCCCATCACGCCAAGACCGAGAAATGCCACAGATGCCATGAGTTTGCCCTTCAGACGGAACGGAATTGTCTTGGAAAGCTCTAGGCTCTACGCGCCATTCGTCAAGACGCGCATGAGCCGATCGACTGGTACAGCCGACCGCTCAGCGGATCAGATGAATGGTGATCCGTCGCTCGATCCATTCGACGCCGTGGCGCAGGATCTCGACCATCACCAGATAGACGATGGCGACCCAGACATAGGCCTGGAAGTCGAAGGACTTGGCGTAGGCCAGCTTCGCGTTGCCCATCAAATCATAGACGGTGATGATGGCAACGATGGCGGAAGCCTTGATCATCAAGACGAGTTCATTGCCGTAGGGCCGGAGCGCGACGATAAAGGCCTGCGGCAGGACGACCTTGCGCAGCGTCTGCAGCTTGTGCAGGCCGAGCGAAGCAGCGCCCTCCCATTGGCCCCTCGGAACACTCTCGATGGCGCCGCGCAGGATTTCGGCCTGGTAGGCGGCGGTGTTGAGCGCGAAGGCGAACACACCGCAATTGAAGGCGTCGCGGAAGAACCACCACAGCCCGACGGATTCGAGCTGCACCCGGAATGAGCCCAGGCCGTAATAGACGAGATAGACCTGGACCAGCAGCGGCGTGCCGCGGAAGAAGTAGACGTAGCAATAGGCCAGGACGGACAGATAGCGGTTCTTCGACATGCGGGCATAGGTGACGGGCAGCGAAAAAAGCGCGCCGAGCACCATCGAGATGGCCACCAGCGCAAGCGTGGTTCCCAAGCCCTGCAGATAGGCCGGCGCGTATCTGGCGAAGAATTCGCCATTCCAAGCGTAAACCAGATAGACGGCGATGCCGATGCCGAACAGGATCCAGAAGCCGACCAGCGCGTAGCCGACGATACGGGCCCGCGGCCAGCCTCGCGCCCGTGGTGGTGGCTTCTCGATGTCGACGGCGGCGCGCGTCACGACGCTCATCGTGCCTCCCTCCTCCCGAGCGAACGCAGGATGAAGCCGGTGGCGATCGACGACAGGATGGCAAGGATAAGGAACACCATCGCCGCGACGCTGTAGAACAGGAAGGAATGTTTGGTGACACGGGCCGCCACGCCGGCGTTGCGCAGGGTTTCAGCCAGGTTGACGACCGACACCAGGGCCGTATCCTTGAGCAGGCTCAGCCAGCAATTCTCAAGGCCGGGGAAGGCGATGCGCAGCAGCTGCGGCAGGATCACCTTGCGCATCGTCTGCCATTTCGACAGACCGATCGCATAGCCGCCCTCATACTGGCCCTTCGGAATGGCGCGAAAGGCCGACAGGAAGACTTCGCTGGAATAGGACGAAAAGATCAGCGACAGCACGATCATGCCGGCGAGGAAGCTGTCGACATCGACCGTCGCTTCCGGCCTGAACAGACGGATGACATACTGCAAGAGGATCGGCATGCCGAAGAAGAACAGGAAAAGCGTCACCAGTTCCGGCAGGCCGCGAAACACCGTGGTGTAGATGTTGGCGGCCACGCGAAGCGACGGCTCTTCGGATTGTTTTGCCCAGGCGACGAAAAAGCCGATCGTCAGGCCGATCGGCAGTGTCGCCAGCGCGAGCGCAATGGTGACCAGTGCGCCATAGGCAATATCGTCAATCCAGCCATCGGGTCCCCAAGTGAGAAGTATCCATATGTTCTGGCTTGGCATTGACGGGTCTTGTCTCCACTTCTGTCAGGCCAAGGCGGCAGCAGGAAACTTCCCCTGCCGCCTTGTTTCAGACGATCAGGACTCGGCGCCGAAGACGTCGAACTTGAAGTACTTGTCGTTGATTTCCTTGTACTTTCCGTTGGCGCGGATTGCGTCGATGGCGCTGTTCAACTTGTTGACCAGATCCGTCTCGCCCTTGCGCACGGCGATGCCGGCGCCCGGTCCAAAGATATCGACCGGCTGCGGCGAGGGCTGGCCGAGAATCTTGCAGCAGGCGCCATCAGGCGAATCCAGGAACTGTTGCAACACGACGATATCGTCCTCGATCGCGTCGAGACGCCCGTTGGCGAGATCGGCCTGCTCTTCGGGGCTGCTCGGATAGCCCTTGACCGTGCTGTCCGTATAGGTTTTCGAGGCGTAATTGAAATGCGTCGTCGTGGTTGCGACGCCGATAGTCTTGCCGGCCAGGTCTTCCTTGGTCACGCCCTTGAGGGTCGAATCCTTGGGTACCGCGATCGCCGACGGCGTGTTGTAGTATTTGTGGGTGAAGTCGACCTTCTCGGCGCGCTCCGGTGTGATCGACATCGAGGCGACGATGGCGTCGAACTTGCCGGCCTGCAGGGCCGGAATGATGCCGTCCCAATCCTGGGCGACGAAGGTGCACTTGACCTTCATCTCGTCGCAGAGCGCCTTGGCGATGTCGATGTCGAAGCCCACGAGCTGGCCGTCCGAGGTCAGGTTGTTGAATGGGGGGTAGGCGCCTTCGGTGCCGATTCTCAGGGTCGTTTCCTGAGCCTGGGCGACGCCGAGCGTCAGCAGCGCAGCCGATGCGGCGAGCGCGATACGCAGTGCAATACGCATGATAGTCCTCTCTTTATGGCTCCCGGCCGTCGTTCCGGAACGGCTCTGTGGGGCGGTGCTTTTGACCGCCCGCTGGCGCGATACTCCCACTGTTTTCGGGAGAAAAGCAACTGTAAAACCGTTGCTTGCGGGATTTGCGGATCCAGCCAATGCTGACGCCGGGTTAATGCATGTCGCCCGAAGTGTGCAGCGGTTTTGGGACAACGACATGCATAAATAAAACAACCTGAAGCGCGTTGCATGAGGGCGTTCAGGCGCGACGCGCTTAGACAATGCAACGGCTGAAGAGGGCGGCTGAACCGGGCCAGGGCAGGGGCCTCAAGGTTTGAGGCCGGTCATGCGCTCGATGAAGTCGGCTATCCCTCCCGTGTCGTCGAGATCGAACACAGGCAGGCTTTCGCCGGTAACCGCGAAGTCGGCGGCAATCGCCACGATATGTCCGTCGTTCGCCGACAGCGGCGAGCGGTCCTTGGCCTCCTGCCGCCGGGTTTCGATCTTTTTGTGCACCTCGCGCTTGTAGCCTTCGACCAGCACGATATCGCACGGTGCCAGCCGCGACAGGACCGTCTCCAGCGTCGGCTCGTCCTCACCGCGCAATTCATGCATCAGCGCCCAGCGTTTGCCCGACACCACCGCGACCTCGGTGGCGCCCGCTTGGCGGTGGCGATAGCTGTCGGCGCCAAGCTTGTCGATGTCGAACTCATGGTGGGCATGTTTGACCGTCGACACTGTCCAGCCGCGCCGGACGAGCTCTGTGACCAGCTTCTCGGTCAGTGTGGTCTTGCCGGAATTCTTCCAGCCGGTGATGCCGAAGATGTTCATGGGCCGATGCTCTGCAACAGACGCTCGGCCACCGCAAGGTCGTGCGGTGTGTTGATGTTGAAGAACGGGTCGATCTCGTCACTGCCGTGGGTCAGCAACGGAAATTCCACTTCGACACAGTCGTGCCGCTCGATGAAGGCGGAGACGCGCCTGTTGTCCTCGTCGATCAGGAAATGGCGCAAGGCCTCACGCAGCCCGAGCGGCCACAGCGCAAAGGTCGGATGCCGCCTGCCGCCGGAACTGGCAACAGCGATGGAGCCTGGTCGCTCGTCAACAGCCGCAGCCAGCCTCTCGACCAGGTCCACCGGCAGGAACGGCGTGTCGCCGGCGGCCGTCGCCAATGCCTTGAAAGCGGTATTCGCTGCCGCCCATTCGAGGCCGGTGAGAATTCCGGCCAGCGGTCCGGCATAGCCTTCCACCGCATCGGCGAGAACCGGAAGACCGGCCGCGGCGAAGCGCGCCGGGTCACTATTGGCGCTGAGCGCCAGCGATCCGACCTGCGGCGCCAGGCGGGCAACGACATGGTCGAGAAGCGGACGCTCGCCAAGCGCCAGCAAAGTCTTGTCGCCGCCGCCCATGCGCCGTGACAGGCCTCCGGCCAGGATAATTCCTGCAATGTCTTGGCTCATGGCCAACCTATATGCCGTCCGGCGCCATGTCGGGTCCAGCGCTTTCGGCCGCCGGCTTCTGCCGGCCGACGACCCGTTCGCGATAGAGCGCGTAGAGGCCGGAGCCGATGATGATGGCGGAGCCAACGATCATCGGCAGGTCGGGAACATCGCCGAAGATGATGAGGCCAAGCAGCATCGACCAAAAGAGGGCGGTGTAG
Source organism: Mesorhizobium sp. M0139 (assembly GCF_040322455.1). Lineage (NCBI taxonomy): Bacteria > Pseudomonadati > Pseudomonadota > Alphaproteobacteria > Hyphomicrobiales > Phyllobacteriaceae > Mesorhizobium > Mesorhizobium sp. M0139. The sequence goes on along the minus strand of NZ_JAMYTN010000013.1, from coordinate 220,417 downwards.
CGGAATGGCGCAATGAAGGAGATGTCGCCGGCCCGCATTGCCATGATGATGAACTGGTAGCCGATCAGCACCAGCACCGCCGCCAATGCCAAAAGTGCCGAGCCTTTGCCGGACATCGGCGTCCAGCCGCCCATCGGCGACAGCAGCACGGCGCCAACGATGGTCATGGCGATTGCCGTTGCCGTCGACACCAGCAAGGTCGGGATAGCCCTCGGGATGCGCTTGGTGGCGAGGTCACGTACTGCGCAACAGGCGACGCTGACGAGTGCGTACAGCGAATAGATGCTGAAGCCTTCGAAGCCTGGCCGCACGATGATCAGCACGCCGCCAAAGCCGACCGCGATCGCCAGCCAGCGCCGCCAGCCGACCGCTTCGCTGAATACGAGTGCCGCCCCCATCGTCACCGCCAGCGGCAGCGCCTGCAGCACCGCCGAGACATTGGCGATCGGCAGATGCGCTAATGCCACAAGGAAGGCGACGGTGGCGCCGGCCTCGGCGACCACGCGAAGCGTCACCAGCGGCTGCAGCATCGACCTCGGTCGCGCGAGCGCGCCTTGCTGCCAGGCGAGCAGGCCGACGAGCAGCGACGCAAAGGCGCCGCGCACCAGCATCACCTGCGCCATGTTCATCGATTCCGACGAGAACTTGGTGATGGCGTCGTTGAGGGTGAAGCCGATCATGGCCACCATCATGCACAGCGCGCCGCGAATGTTTGGGGAAAGAGGCAAGGGCGTTACCGGTTTGCAAGAGCAATTCCAGAAAAGTGTGAAACGGTTTTCCGTCCGGAATTGCGTGAAAACAAAGAATAAAGCGGTTCGACGTTTCGGCGAAACGGTGAACCGCCCAAGCCTGTAGCAGCCGGCGGCAAGACAGCAACGTCAAAGAAATAGGCCACGGATTTTCACCCGTGGCCCACAAAATCGCTAAGAGGGCTGGCCGGATGACCAGCAGGCTCATTTCGGGGTCAGCACCTCGGTGCCGCTGCCGTTCTTGCCGGCGATGGTCCACAGGCCGTGCAGCGAGCCGTCATCTTCTACCTTATAGACGACGAGACCGATTTCCTTGCCCATGACATAGCCGGCGGAGAAGGCATCGTCGTTGCGCATGCAGATGCCGTCCGACGATGATCCGCCCGTCTCCCAATGGATGGTACAGGTGGTCTCGCTGGTCAGCGTGATGGTGGCTTCGCCGCCATATTTCGAGCCGTCGAAATTGGTGCCCGCGACGGTGTAGCTGCCGCCGATGGACTGTGCTGCTGCCGGCGCGGCGGCAAACCCAAGCATTGCAAGAGAAAGTAAGAATGTGCGCATGTCGTATTCCCCCAAACCGAGCGACGAGCCGCTATAGGCCGAAATTTAGGGCGGAACGCGATGGCGGTAAATCGGGTTTGCAGCGTCGAGAGCGATTTATTCCCAGTGTTGCTCAGCCCCATGCAGGCTGTCGCCGATAGCGCCGACCAGTGGGTCGTACTTGGCCTTGAGCGAGGCGGGATATTCGATCCAGACTGTATGGATTGCATCCTCTTTTTCGAAGACGATTCGGGTATAGAAGATCTTGTCGCCTTTGGTGCTTGAGACCACTGCCCAGTTCTTACCGGTTTTGCTGTAAGTGACCTTTTCCCCAGAGTCAGGGTCGGCTTTTTCCTTTTCAACCAGACTGTCGGGCGTATCTTCCGTCAGCTTGTATCCGCCGTAACAGGACAAGCTCGCACCATCGGGGCTAAGCCATTTTCGACCGTCGCCATTGAGGGACTCAGGCATCGGCTTGCTGAAAATCTGGCTCAGGAACGTGCACACCGTGCCATAGCGCGCATTGATGTAGGTGAACGGCTTTGCGGGCGCCACTGTGGTCGCCAATGATAGGGCCACGACCAGCGCTGACAGCCCGGTTTGGCAAACACGCTGCATGGAAATCCCCCTCGCTTCCAACGGAAGCATTCTGCACCAATCGCGGAGAAAATCAGCCGCCGGTGACGCTCATATGTCTCGACACCGACGGGCGGCTGGTGCGGCGGTCGATGATGAAATCATGGCCTTTCGGCTTGCGGCCGATCGCTTCGTCGATGGCAGCAGCGACCAGCTCGTTGCCTTCTGAGGCACGCAACGGCGCGCGCAGGTCGGCGGCATCCTCCTGACCCAGGCACATATAGAGCGTGCCGGTGCACGTCAGCCGCACGCGGTTGCAGCTTTCGCAGAAATTATGCGTCATCGGCGTGATGAAGCCCAGCCTGCCGCCGGTCTCTGCGACATGGACGTAGCGGGCCGGACCGCCGGTCTTGTAGGGGATGTCGCTCAGCGTGAACTGGCGCTCGAGCGAAGCGCGCAGCAGCGATAGCGGCAGATACTGGTCGGTCCGGTCGGCGTCGATCTCGCCCATCGGCATGGTTTCGATGACGGTCAAGTCCATGCCGCGGCCATGCGCCCAGCGCATCATCTCCGGCAGCTCGACGTCGTTGAAGTCCTTCAGCGCAACGGCGTTGAGCTTCACCTTCAGCCCCGCCGCCTGCGCGGCATCGATGCCTTGCATGACCTTGCCGAGATGGCCCCAGCGGGTGATGGCGTGGAACTTGTCGGCATCGAGCGTATCCAGCGAGACATTGATGCGCTCGACACCGCAATCGGCAAGCTCGGCGGCAAAGCGCGACAGCTGCGAGCCATTGGTGGTCAGCGTCAACTCTTCCAGCGCGCCGCTCTTCAGGTGCCGCGACAGCTGGCGCACCAGATGCATGATGTTCTTGCGCACCAGCGGCTCGCCGCCGGTGAGGCGCAGTTTGCGCACGCCCTTTTCGATGAAGACGGTGCAGAGCCGGTCGAGTTCCTCGAGCGACAGCAGGTCCTTCTTGGGCAGGAACGCCATGTCCTCGGCCATGCAATAGGTGCAGCGGAAATCGCAGCGGTCGGTGACCGACACGCGCAAGTAGCTGATCGTGCGACCGAAGGGATCGATCATGTCCATGCGTTCAAGCATTCCCGTGGCTGCGAGTGGCGCCGTTATATACGGCTATGTGATACGATCCAACCCGCCATTCAAGATAGCCGCTCTCGATCTTTGGTGACATTCCCTGGCCGACATCCGGTGTCGGCCGGGTCCAAATGGCCTTTTCCGCTCGCGCGAAGCAGCGTAGGGAAGGGCGGATTGACGGGATGCAGAACAATGACGGCGCCGAAGGAACTCAGGGTCTCGAAGGACAGAAAACTGCTGTCCGTCACCTTTCCCGATCATCGGCCGTTCGAATTGCCGGCCGAACTGCTGCGCGTCGCTTCACCCTCGGCCGAGGTGCAGGGCCATTCGCCGGACCAGCGGGTGACGGTTCCCGGCAAGCGCAACGTGGCCATCCTCAAGATCGAGCCGGTCGGCAACTACGCCGTGCGCATCACCTTTGACGATTTTCACGACACCGGCATCTTCACCTGGAATTACCTGCACACGCTTGGCCACGAAAAGGACGCGCGCTGGAATGCCTATCTCGCCGAGCTCCAGGAGAAGGGACTGAGCCGCGACCGCTAGTTCGGCACTGTCGGCAAAACGTCATTGACTGGGGGTAACGCTGGCAACGGTTCGGAGACGGGAAAATGTCTGACATCACCACGGTCGAACAGCTCGAAGCCCTCTACGGCCTGCCCGGCGAAGCGTCGACGGTCAAGGAACTCGACCACGTCATTCCCGAATATGCCGCCTTCATCGAAGCCTCGCCTTTTGTCGCCCTGGCGACGAGCGGGCCGGAAGGGCTGGACTGTTCGCCGCGCGGCGATCTCGCCGGCTTTGTGCGCATGCATGACCCGAAAACGCTGATGATGCCGGACAGGCGCGGCAACAACCGCGCCGATTCGCTTAAGAACATCATCCGCGATCCTCGCGTCGGGCTGCTGTTTCTTGTGCCGGGTTCGGGCACGACGCTGCGCGTCAACGGCCGCGCCCGCATCACCACCGACGCCGCGCTTTGCGCCTCCTTCGCCGTCGAAGGCAAGCCGGCGCGCTCGGTCACCTTGGTCGATGTCGATTCGGTCTATTTCCAGTGCGCCCGCGCCATCGTTCGCTCGGAGCTGTGGAACCCGGCAAAGCACGTCGACCCGAAATCGCTGCCGACACCCGGAACAATCCTGGAAGTCACCAGCCGCAAGAATATCGATGCCGGTACTTACGACAAGGAATGGCCGGAGCGGGCGAAGAAGACGATGTGGTGAGGTGGGAGGCGCGTGGATCGAACGGCTCAGGTATCCTTCAGCACGTCATAGATCTTGCGCATCTGTTCGCCGATCATGTCGCACTGTTCCGCTGTCGACTGGCTCATCGCCTTTTCGATCAGCGCCATATGCACCTTCAGCGCCTTCATCAAAAGCTCCGTGCCGGCCTCGGTAAGCGTCAGCCGCAGGACGCGCTTGTCCTTCTCGTCGCCTTCGCGGCGCAGCAGGCCGCGCGCCTCGAGCTGCGGCAACAGCATGGTGATGTTGGAGCGGCCGACCAGCAGTTTGCGGGCGAGATCGTGCTGCGACATGCCGGGATGGCGATAGAGGTTCATCAGCACGTCGAGCTGCGCCGGCTTGAGATCCAGCGGCGCCAGCTTTACCGCCAGCGCACGCTCCAGCACATGGCAGGCGCGCGCCACCGCGACCCAGTTGCGAAAGCGCGGGTTGTCCCAGGGCAGCTCTTGTTTAATGTTCATGTTTGAACTATTATGTTCATGCTTGAACGGAATGGATGGATCGCCACTATGGCATCATTTGGACTGAAGGTCATCCGGGGCGTGTTCCGCGCCGCCGAGCATGTGGCGCCCCGCCTGAGCGGGCGCGCCGCCTTCGAACTGTTCTGCCGCACGCCGAGCGTGAAGGCGCTCAGTGACGGCGAGCGGCGTGCGGTCGACCGCGCCGCCGGCTTCATGGCCGAGGCGCGCCATCATCGGCTTACGACCAAGGCCGGCTGCGTCATGGTGCACGAATTCCGGCCCGAGCCGGGCAGGGCGTCCGCCGGCACGGTGCTGGTCGTCCATGGCTGGCGTTCGCGCACGGAATATATGCGCGCTCTGATCGAAGGCTTTCGCGATGCGGGCTACCGGGTCGCCTCGCTCGACCTGCCGGGCCATGGCCAGTCGCTGGGCCGTCATCTCAACATGGTCAATGCGGTCGAGGCGGTCAGGGTCGCCGGCGAATGGTTCGGTCCGTTCAAGGCGATAGTCGGCCATTCCTTCGGTGGCGCCGTCGCCGCCAATGCCATTGCCGGTTCGATCAAGGGTATCCAGCCCGTCGCGGCCGAGCGGCTGGTGCTGGTCGCCGCGCCAAGTTCCCTGCCGGCGATCTTCGCCGACTTCAGCCGCATGCTCAATGTCGGTCCGCGTTCGCAGGTTTCCATGGCCGATCAGGTGAAAAGGCTGTCGGGCCGGCCGCTGCATGAATTCACCGGCGACCGCCAGTTGGCTGAGGCGCCGGTGCCGACGCTGGTCATCCACGCGCCGGACGACCGCGAAGTCCCCGCCGATCATGCCACACGTTATGCCGGCGCCGGCAGCCATGTGCGGCTGCACTGGGCCGATGGGCTCGGCCACCGTCGCATTCTCGCCGACAAAGGTGTTGTCGAACGCGCTGTGACTTTTGTCAAAAACGAGCGCGAGCCGATACTGCATTGATTCCAATGGGTGTATTGTCGACTCCGACAACGCCGGAGCGGTGAGCTAACCGTTCTTCTTGCCGCCCGGCTCGACGGGCAATCCGGCCGCCTTCCAGGCGGTATAGCCGCCAAGGATGTGCTTGACCGGCGACAGCCCCATATCCTGCGCCGTCTTGGTGGCCAGCGCCGAGCGCCAGCCGCCGGCGCAAAAGAAGACGAAGCTTTTGCCCGAGGCGAAGAACGGCTTGTGGTAGGGGCTTTCGGGATCGATCCAGAATTCCAGCATGCCGCGAGTGACATGTTTGGCGCCGGGGATCTGGCCGTCCCGCTCGATCTCGCGTGGATCGCGCAGGTCGACGAAGATGGTGTCCTCGTCGTCGAGCAGCCCGGCCGCTTCCTCGGGCGAGACCACCTCGATCTCGGCATTGGCCTCGTCGAGCAACTCGCGATACCCTTTTTTCACGGATGATCCCTCCCGGCGCATTTCGCCGCCGACTGGATTTCCAGCACAAGCTCCGCGCTTTGTCACGCTGTTCCGACCAGCCCCTGCCACGCCGCCATCGCTCCGGCCACTGTGGCCATGAGCGCGTCGCACGAGGCGCCGTCGCGGGCCTGAATCGACATGCCGTGCTGGACCGTCGCATAGAAGGTCGCCGCCGCGTTGCTGTCGAAGCCCGCCGGCAATTCGCCTTCCGCCACACCGCGTTCCAGCCGTCTCAGCAAGAGGGTGTGGTTTTCGGCGCGGCGGCGGCGCAAATCATCGCAGATCGCGCCGCTGCTTGAATCCTGGTGCAGTGCGCCCAGTGCGATGAGACAGCCCTGCGGGCGGTCGTCCTGAGAGTACGCTTTTGCCGTCTGACGCAGGAAATTCTCGATCGCCTGGCATGCCGTCGGCGCTTCGTCCAGCGCGCTCCAGATCTCGGTGCCTTCGTTGCGGGTGTAATACTCGGTCGCTTCCAGAAACAGCGCCTCCTTGCTGCCGAAGGCGGCATAGAGGCTGGGCGAGCTGATCCCCATCGCCGCGGTCAGGTCTGCGATCGAGGTGCCCTCATAGCCTTTGGCCCAGAACAGCTCCATCGCCTGCCGCAAGGCGGCGGTTCGATCGAAGGTGCGGGGGCGGCCTCTTTCCGGCATGACGATCTTTCTGTGTTGATCGATACATAATTCACTTGACATCGCCAGGCAAGGTTGCCAGATATTTATGTATCGATCGTTACATAACGGGGAAATGACATGTCAGCGAACGGATTGAACGGCAAGGCAGCACTGGTCACCGGCGGCAGCCGCGGCATAGGTGCTGCGATAGCAAAACGGCTTGCGGCCGATGGCGCCGACGTCGCCATCACCTACGTCAACAGCTCGGCGCCGGCCCAAGCTGTCGTCGCCGAGATTATAGCGGCAGGTGGTCGCGGATCGCCATCCAAGCCGACAATCGCGACGCTGCCGCCATCGAAGGCTCGGTCACCGAGGCGGTGAATGCCTTCGGCCGGCTCGACATCCTGGTCAACAGCGCCGGCATCTGGCGCGCGGCGCCCATCGAACAGATGTCGCTGGCCGACTTTGACGAGACCATTGAGGTCAATCTGAGAGCGCCGTTCGTAGCCTCGAAGGCGGCAGCGGCTCACATGGGCGAGGGCGGCCGCATCATTTCGATCGGCAGCAATCTGGCCGAGCGCGTCACCGACACCAGCCTCAGCGCCTATTCGACCAGCAAGGCTGCGCTGGTCGGCCTGACCAAGGCGCTGGCGCGAGACCTCGGTCCGCGCGGCATCACCGCCAACGTCGTTCATCCCGGTTCGACCGACACCGACATGAACCCGGCCGAAGGCCCGCATGCCGAACACCAGCGGCGGAAGATGGCGACGCCCCGCTTCGGCAAGGCTGACGAGATCGCCGGCATGGTTGCCTGGCTCGCCGGTCCGGAAGGGCGCTTCGTCACCGGCGCCGCGCTCACCATCGACGGTGGCGCCAACGCCTGAAGCAGCGGCCGCTTTGACCGGTCTGGAGCGGCAACGCCGCTCCAGACGTCACGATGTTGTGAAACCGTTCTGCAACAGGCCTGCGGAAATTTATGGAAGCTTAACGAAATCGGTATGAATCGGTATAGTAGCGCCTTACATCCGCCATGCGGTTGGCAAGATCGTCTAGCGGCGCGGAACGGGAGCCGGCTTGCAGCCGGAGCGGGTGATTAATGAAATTCCTCGGAAATAAAGCCACCGTGATGCCGCTTGCAGTGGCGGCAGCACTGGCCTTCGGTGTGCCGCAGGCAAGCGCGCAAGGCCTGTTCGACATGCTGTTCGGCGGTGGCGTCAAGCACAGGCCGCAAGGCGAATTCCCGCCGCCGCCGAAGCGCAAGCCGAAGCCCGCCGTATCGGGCGGTGGCGGCACCAGGATCAGCAGCCCGTCCTACTACACCTACAAGGCCGACCGGCTGGTGCGCGTCGACTTTACCGCATTGGTGGCAGCACCTCCCCAGGTGGCAACAGCTGAAGACGCCGCCTTTGTTCCGTCGGCGACCAGCACCGCCTTCCGCGAAGCCGTTGCAGGCCTCAGCGACTATGAACTCTATGCCGAGCCCGATATCGCCAAGGCACTGATTGCCTATTACTCTGCCAATCCTGATTTCATCTGGGTGAACGAGGGCAATCCCAATGCCCGCGCCCAGGATGCGGTGCGGGTGCTTGGCGAAGCCGCAAGCTATGGTCTCACGTCGGCCGACTACACGGTCGAGGTGCCGGCAGCCAACGCATCGGCAGTCGATGCCGACGCCCATCTGAAGGAACTCGTCCGCTTCGAGATGGCGCTGTCGGCGCGCGTACTGCGCTATGCCCGTGACGCCCAGAGCGGGCGCGTCGATCCCAATCGCATCACCGGCTACTATGAATTTCCGCCGAAGCCGGTCGACATGGAAGGCGCGCTCAAGACGCTGGCCCACACCCAGGAAGTGCGCACCTACCTCGAATCGCGGCACCCGCAGAACGCGGAATATCAGGCGCTGCGCGTCGAACTTGAATCGCTGCAGGCGAGCGCCGAAAACGAAATCGTCGTCGATCCCAAGCTGTTGCTGAAGCCCGGCGAGACCAGCGCCGAACTGCCGAAGCTGCTGACGCTGATCGCGCGCAATCTCGACGACGAGATGGGCGGCGCCTATGGCGAGATCCTGTCTCGTCTCGGCACCAGCGATGTCTATGTTCCCGAACTGGTTCCGATCATCAAGGCCGTGCAGGTGAAGGCCGGCATGAAGGGCGATGGGGTCATCGGCCCGCGCACCGTCGCCTCGCTCGCCGGCACGTCCAAGGCCGACAGGCTGCAGAAGGTGCAGGTCGCGCTGGAAGAATTGCGCTGGATGCCGTCCGATCTCGGCAGCCCGCGGGTGTTCATCAACCAGCCCGCCTTCACCGCCAGCTATATCGACAATGGCGAGGAGAAGCTGAAGACCCGCGTCGTCATCGGCCGGACCACCAACCAGACCGCCTTCTTCTTCAAGGAGATCAAGCAGGTCGATTTCCATCCCTATTGGGGCGTGCCGCAGTCGATCATCGTCAACGAGATGCTGCCAAGGCTGCGTGGCGATCCGGGCTATCTCGACCGTGCCGGCTACGAGGTGACCGACTCGCGCGGCAGGCGGGTTCCCTCTTCCTCGGTCAATTGGGGCGCCTACGGCGCCAACATTCCCTACAGCGTGCGCCAGCAGCCGAGCGAAGCCAATGCGCTGGGCGAACTGAAGATCCTGTTCCCCAACAAGCACGCCATCTACATGCACGACACGCCGCAAAAATCCTTCTTCCAGCGCGATATGCGGGCGCTCAGCCATGGCTGTATTCGCCTTCAGGATCCACGTGGGATGGCGGCGGCGGTGCTCGGCGTCTCGGTCGACGACATCGCCGAAAAGCTCAAGCACGGCCATGCCAGCGAAGACGTGACACGCACGATTCCCGTCTATGTCTCCTACTTCACTGCCTGGCCGGACCTGTCCGGCAAAGTCGAATATTTCAACGATGTCTACGACCGCGACACGCGGCTGATGCAGGCGCTGGAAGCGACTGAAGCGGTGCGCTCGCCGACGAGCTGAAACCAGCGGAGTTCCTCGTTCAACGAACGAGGAACTCACTTTGTCTCTCTGGTTTTATTAGATTTTTGGCCGATGGACGGTCGCCCGTTTCCTGCGATCAGCGCTGGATGAGCGGACGCCGGAAGCCGGCGTCGCGGCCCGCGATCAGCCAATAGACCAGACCGGCTACGAGGCCGGCGGCGGCGATGATGCCGATATCGGCCCAGCGTCCGGCATCCTCTTCCGCGGCCGGCCAGACCAGGAAAAAGCCGGCTGCAGCGGCAGCGGCGCCAAACAGCATGTGCACCAGGAAATTGCGCAGGGCAAAGAATTCGGCGAGCAGCGCGAAGATCAGCGTCTGCAGGCCGGTCAGCACGATCGTCAAGAAATAGACGACCATGCCGAGCGGCGGCCACAGCAGCATGACAATGGGCGAAAATTGCATGGCGCCGAAATAGTCCGGCGCGTTGGGCAATACGGCGAGTGCGCAATATATCGCCACGACCGCGAACAATCCGATCAGCACCGAAACGAAATAGCCGGCAAGCATCATCAGGATGCGCTTCAAAACATGCTTAACCATGGCCATGCACCCCCGTGCCCTGCAACTGTTACGCGCACTCAGCCATCAAAGGCGGATCGGCGCAAGAGTGCATCCAGCAGTGCTTTGCGGCAAATCTTCAGGCGCCGCCGCATAGATGTTGCGAATCCGGCAAAATCCATGTGCCTTTTATCGTGAGGTCGACGCCGTAATAGACCCGCCCGCGCTCGTCGCCCTGCGGACAATCCCTCGGGATCGATATCAGGCACATGACGACAGGATCGCCGGCTTTCGAACTGGCAAGGCCAGGCTCCCGCTCGTAGGAAACCCCGGCGCCGCCATTGCTGAACCGCGTCACACTGCCGGCTTCAGGACTGGCCGTTTCCAGCGGGTCGTCGCCAAGCCGCGTAGTCAGCGCCGTGATGTGGGTGAAGGCGCATTGCCCGATCGACGAGGGCAGGGGCTGGTCGGGGCTGCCTGGATGGCGGGCTGCGGTGTCGAGCGCCTTCTTGCCGATCAGGGCGATGTTGTAATCCTGCACCCAGGACGGCGCATTGCCGTAGGTCTGCAGCGCATTGTTCTGGGCGCTGACGATGCAGGCGGCATCCTGCCCGCAGGCGTTCCTGTCAGTGATGAGCGCACGGGCGATCTTGCGCTTGTCGCGGCCAAAGGCTGGCTCGAAACCCGTAAAGGCCTTGGCGACCAAGGCATCAATTGCCGACAGTTGCGGGTCGGCACAGATCGCCTTTTCCACCGGCAGGCTGGCTTTGCGGCAGTCGAAGGATGGCCCGTCGGCACGCGCTGGACCAAGGCAGACCGCCGCGCCAGCCAGTGCAACGACAAGCGCAAGCGAGTTGGCAATTCGATTGGAAGAAAGCATGGTCGCCCCGTTGTCCGACAACTGCCACCATCGTAGGCAAAAAACGCGGCGGACGGAATTGCCGAAGCGGTGCGGTATCAGCGCTATTTCGGTTCGGCTGTTACGGGATCGAAGGTGATTTCGACTTTCGCCTTGTCGGCGGTGTAATAGGTGACGGTGTACCCGTCCTTGTCCCAGTCGACCTCCTTCACATAGCGAAAGCCGTCGCGCTGCTCGACCTTGGCGATGATTGCCGACAGTTTCTGGGCATTCGTCGGCGGCAGTGGGCTGTCATCCGCGGCAAAGGCCGTCGAGCCGGCCAGAAGAACGACGACGCCGGTCGCCAGAACAAGATTTCGCATGATTACCCTCATTTGGTATGAACCGCACCGGAAACTCGCAGGCAGCACAGTTTGTTCCGAGATGTGACGTCGCGCAGGTTCCGTGAAGCCCTGGATCGCGGCGCTCAGAGCGACGGCACGCCCATATTTGCGCCAACCGCCGGCCAACCATGAGTGCTGCCACGGCCCGCGCTGGACAACCCGATGGTGGTAGAGCTTTGCCAAAGACCCTGCTAGACTTCTGGTCCTGGCGGGGTGGCATGGCGCGCCAACCCCGCCGGAATCTTCATCTCTCAGCGCGCGGCGAAGTGTTTCAGGAACGGGTCGTCGCCTGTGCTGGACCAGAACCAGAAAGGGAGCGGGGGCTCGAACATGGCTGTACGGAACTACACCCGTCAGCTGGCGACAATCATTTCTATCGATGCCGTCGGGTTCTCGCGGCTGATGGGCATCGACGACGAGTCTGCTGTCGCGGCATTCGAGGAACGGCGCGACATCATCGCCGACAGCTGTGGCACATTTGGCGGCCGCACGTTCGGCGACGCCGGCGACAGCATCATGGCCGAGTTCGGCAATCCGATCGAGGCGTTGCGCGCGGCCTTTGATTTCCAGGGCCGCATCGTCGCCCTCAACGCCGAGGTTGCCGACGATATGCGCATGCCGTTTCGCGCCGGCATCAACACCGGCGACGTCATCGTGCGTGGTGGCCGCCTCTACGGCGACGACGTCAACATCGCGGCGAGAATCCAGGAATTCGCGCCGGGCAACGGTCTCGCCGTTTCGGAGACGACCTGGCACCATGTGAAGGACAAGACGGCGGCCGAATTCACCGATCTCGGCGAATTCATGCTGAAGAACATCGCCTTGCCGGTGCGCGTTCTGATCGCCGGCCGCAGCGGCAACGGATCCTCGCCGGCGGCGTCGTTCGCGGCCATTCCCCAGGCCAATGCGCAGCAGAAGCTGTCGTCCAAGGGGCCGCCGGCGATCGCCGTCCTGCCCTTCCACGCCGATGGCGGCGAGCATGACATCGGCTACATGGCCGACGGCATCGCCGAGGACATCATCTATGGTCTATCCAACACCAGATGGCTCTCGGTCATCGCCAAGGGCTCCAGCTTCCAGTTCCGCGACGACACGCTGGGCACCCGGGTGATCGGCAACGCGCTCGGCGCGCGCTACATCGTCAGCGGCACGCTGATGCGCAATGGTGGCCAGATCCGCCTCAACACCTCGCTGGCCGACGCGTCCAACGGGCGGCTGGTGTGGTCGCAGCGCTTCGATCGCGATCTGGTCGACATCTTCAACCTGCGCGACCAGATCGGCGCTGAGATCGTTTCGATCCTCGACAAGGAGGTCGACCGGGCGGAACAGGCACGCACCTTCCAGGTTCCCTGGGAAAGCCTGGAGACCTGGCAACTGGTGCGACGGGGCCGCTGGCACATGAACCGGCGCACCCGCGGCGACACCGAAACCGCACTCGAGTTCTTCCAGAAGGCCTACCGCGAGGACGCCAACTCGAGCGCCGTGCTCAACGAACTGGCGTGGTGGTATTTCTGGCGGGCATGGCTGCGTTTCGGCGACAGCGACGATTTGAACAAGGTCGAGCAGTTTGCCCGCAAGGCGTTGCTGGTGGACAGCCTGGATGCGCGCCCGCACGCCCATCTCGGCGCCGTCGACATCATGCGCGGCGAACCGCGGTCGGCCGTCGACCATCTCGAGGAAGCGATCCACATCAATCCGAGCTTTGCCTTCGCGCGCTCGGCCATGGGCAGCGCCCAGCTGCTGCTCGGCAATGCCGCGACCGCGATACCGTTCTTTCTCGATACCGAGCGATTGAGCCCGTTCGACCTCTACCGCTTCCACAATCTGGGGGAACTGACGGCGGCCTATTGTTTGGTCGAGAACTGGCCGGCGGCGATCGCTGCCGCTGACCGCTCGCTCAACCTGTCTCCCGGCTATTTTTATTCCAGGTTCCTGAAGATCGGCGCGCTGATGCGAAGCGGCCGGCCGGAACAGGCGCGGCGCGAGATGGCCATTTTCACCACCCGGCATCCCGATTTTTCAGAACAGCGTGTGCGCTGGATACCGTTCACCGACAAGGCCGCGAACGAGTTCCTCGTCGCCAATTTCCAACTGGCCAAATGAACATGGCGTCAGTGCTGGCTGGAACATGGACCAACTGTGAAAAGATTCACATACGTGCAACCGATGCAAACCTAGGCGTTGAACGGCCGGCATCGCAATAACGTGGATAGCCGGGGGGCTTGAACGCGCATGACCAAACTGAAGTATTTCAACGCTATTAGCGCGGCCCAGAGAAACCAGCGCCCGCTGTCGGAAATGCCGCCCTTCGATCTCGGCCGGATCCGCAAGACAGGGCTGATTGCGCGCATCGTCGGGTCTCTGGCCGAAGACCCCCGCTGGGCGCTTTCCTTGTTGCGGCGTTTCCGGCCGACCGGCAAACTTTTCGGCGTTCTCGTGGTCACCAAGAACGCCGATGTCCGCGACATATTGGAGCGCGGCGACGAATTCCAGACCCCATACGGCCCGGAAATGACCGAGCTTGCCCGGGGATCCAACTTCATCCTCGGCATGCAGGACGGCGCCGACTACCGGCGCATGAAATCGTCGGTGCTGAGTGCATTCCCGCCGGCCGAGGTCGAAGCCGCCGTCAGGCCGATCGCGGCGCGTCATTCGCAAGAGATCATGACGCGCGCCAGCCCCGGCTTCGATGCGATCTCCAGGTTGATGAAGATCGTCCCGGTGCACATCTGTCGAGACTATTTCGGCGTCGAGATCGACGATGAATCCGAATTCGCCGACTGGGCGATCGCGCTGAGTGCGCTGTTCTTTTCGGACCCGACGGCGAGCCCCGTCATGCGCGAACTTGCGGTGGTGGCGGGCGACCGTCTTCTCAAAGTCATCGATCGCTCCATCCAGTCGGCCAGGGACCGGGGCTTGAAGGCCGAGCAACCGCTGGCGAGGCTGGTTGTCCAGATGGATCAGGGCCGCCTGTCGCGGGACGACCTCAATTCGATCATGCTGGGCATGATCGCCGGCTTCGTCCCGACCAATGTGCTGGCCGCCGGCAATTGCCTCGACGTGATCCTGTCGCGGCCCGACGCAAGGCAGGCTATCGATGCCGCATTGGCCGAAAACGATACCGCCAAGCTCGACAGGGCCGTCCTTGAAGCCATGCGCTTCAAGCCGATCTGGGTCGGCCCCTGGCGCTACACGGCCCGCGACGCGATCATCGGCAAGGGTACGCGCCGCGAGCGCCTGGTGAAGGCCGGCACGGTGGTGATGCCGGCGACGCTGTCGGCGATGTTCGATGCCGACGCCGTGCAGAACCCGGACCAGTTCGACACATCGCGCCCGCATCGCGACTACATGGTGTTCGGCCACGGCATTCATCAGTGCATCGGCGCCGAGATTGCCAGGATCCAGATCGGCGAAAGCCTGCGCGCCCTGTTCCAGAAGCAGGGCGTGCGCCGCATGCCCGGCAAGGCCGGGCGGATGACCCGCATCGGCGCCTATCCCGAAACGCTCAAGGTCGATTTCGAACGGGCAGAACTCTGCCGCACCGTAACGCAGTCTATGGTGACGGTGGTCTGCCCGGTCACCCGATCCGCGTCGCTGGATGCTGTCCGCGACAAGGTTGCCAGCCTCGGCAACCCGGCCGTCGAAGATATCCGCACCGCGCTCGACATTGCCGGCACCGTCCACTTCACCAGCCTGACCGTGGTCGGCACCGGCGAGATCGGCGCTGATTCCGGTCAGGAAAAAGGAGCTCTGGTTCTCGAGATTTCCGGTGACGGCAGCATCGACGATGTCATCGATGCGGTCACGCACGCCATCGGGCACCGGCTGCGGCCGATCTTCAAGGATGTCTGCGATCTGCGCGATGGCGGCGCATTGAACGATTTCCTGCGCAAGCACAATGTCGACATATCGCCGTCCTTCGGCAGCAATGCCGGACTGGTGTTTTCGGGCACGCCGGGGCACTCGGTCCAGCGTATCAAGGCCGAGCAGCAGCTTTTCGAAGCCGTGCGCGACATCGTCGAGCGGCCACGCAAAGGCGCCGGCAACGCTCCTGCCGTGCTCGCTGAAGTTCGCCAGCATGTCCAGTCATTACGGACGTTTGCCTGGGCGTTCGAGCCGGCCGAGAGCCTGCTGGAAAAGCCGCCGGGTCATTGGGGCCGTGCCCTGATGACGACGTTGCTGGTACCGCCGGTCTTCGTCACGGTGGCGATCATCTGGGCTGCTTGCTGGTATATGACCTACGGTGTGGTGTTCGGCAGATCTATCGACATCAGTTCCCAGGAAATCTCCTTCACCGCCATAGCCGTAGCAATCACCTCACTTCTGTTGTCGGGACTTGGAGTGTTGGTGGCAGCGGCGCTGCTGGCGTTTTCGTGCTTGCTGGCGCTGCGACGCCGCGAGGACAGGGATCGGCCGGAAAGCACATCGATCGGCATATCTGAATTGAACGCGATACTCGTCAAGGAGGGCCACGCGGCACAAAACCATCTGACTGCGATTTCGACGATGAAGGCCGGCATTCTGCGGCGGCTGGCGCTCAGGTTTTCCTTCTACCTGATCTCGATAGCTGCCCAGAAGGTATTCAAGCCAGGCTTCCTCAACACCATCAACACCATCCATTTCGCCCGCTGGATACTGCTGCCCGGCTCCAACCGATTGATGTTCTTCTCCAACTACGGCGGCAGCTGGGAAAGCTATCTTGAGGACTTCATCGCCAAGGCGTCCGCTGGCCTCACCGGCGTGTGGAGCAACACCGTGGGCTATCCACGCACACGATGGCTGTTCCTGGACGGCGCGCGCGACGGCGATCGTTTCAAGCGCTGGGCGCGGCGCCAGCAGGTGCCGACCCTGTTCTGGTACTCCGCCTATCCCCAAATCAACACAGAGCGCATCCGGATCAATTCCCAGGTCAGGCGCGGCATTGCTTCCGCCGTCGGCAACGAGGCGCGCGACTGGCTGAGCTTGTTCGGTTCGCTACGGCGCCCGGCGAGCGAAACAACCACCGTTCAAAAGACCACTTCGCTGCTGGCCAATATCAGCTCTGCCTTTCCGGCGCCTCTCGAGCAGCAGCTGGAAACCGGCGAGATCCAGTCCATCTTCTTCGGCCCGCTCGGCCCGCTCGCTTATTCGCATATGCTTGCGATCCGGGTGCCGGACAAGTTGCCGGCGCCCAAGCGCAGAGCCTGGCTCGATTTCGTTGTCGAGCAGACGAGTTTCGGCGAAGGCAGGCCCGCCGGGCGAGCTATGATAGTCGCCTTTGGTCCCGGTGGCCTGCGGCAGTTTGGGCTCGACGAGGGTGTGGAGGGCGATCCACTGGAAACATTTCCGATCGCCTTTCGCCATGGCATGGGCAATCCCGAGCGTGGGCGCATACTGGACGACCGAGGCCGCGACGGCCCGGACGAATGGGAGTGGGGGTCGTTGGAGAACCCTGTGGACCTGGTCATCGTCTGCTATGCTGAAGACCCGGGACGGTTGAAGACCGAGATTGCCACCGTGAGACGAAAGACGACCGGTGCAGGCATGAAGGTCGTCGCCGAACTGCCGCTCGCCGTAAACCGGGGTCCGACCGACACGAAGACGAAATCGTCCGACGGGGCAAAGCGTGACGATCGGTCGGAACGTGGGCCAGCCTACGAGCATTTCGGTTTCGCGGACGGGATTTCGCAGCCGATTGTCCGCGGCACGACCCGCGCCAGCAGGGGCGCCGCGCCCATGCATCTGGTCGCGCCCGGCGAGTTCCTGTTCGGCTATCGTGATGAGCATGGGTTCTATCCAGCCTCGCCCTCGGTAAGCGCATCACGCGATCGGACCGGAATCCTTTCGCAGGTGCGCCGTAGCCGGCTGATTCCGGGCCTGCCGCCACCGCCGCGCGATTTCGGGCGCAACGGTTCATTCCTGGTTATTCGCCAGTTCGAGCAGCACGTCGACGTCTTCAACAACTACTGCAAAAAGGCTGCAGCCTTGGTCGCGAGCCAACTCGGCAACCAAGCCATCACGCAAGACTGGATTGCCGCCAAGATGCTCGGCCGCTGGCAGAACGGTAGCTCGCTGGTGCGAAACCCCGATCATCCGGGACGCGTCATCGACAACGACTTCGCCGCTGGCGCCGAGGATCCGCAAGGCCATCGCTGCCCGCTTGGTGCCCACATTCGCCGTTCCAACCCACGCGACTCGCTGGGTGAGGACCGCGATACGCAGATCAATATCGGCAAGCGCCATCGTATCCTGCGGGTCGGCCGTACCTATGAGAAGCAGGACGGCAAGAATGGCAAGGTCGAAAAAGGGCTGCTGTTCATGTGCCTCAACGCCGACATAGAGCGCCAGTACGAATTCATTCAGCAGACCTGGGTTTCGTCGGCCACGTTCCAGGGCCTCGTCGCTGAAAAGGACCCGACGATTGGTTCGCGCAGCGGTGATGGCAGGTTCACCATTCCGTCATGGGAAAAGGTCACGACGCTCCGTGACATGCCGCAATTCGTCACCACCAAGGGTGGTGGATACTTCTTCATGCCCAGCCGCTCGGCGCTGCGCTACCTGATTTCGCGGCTCTGAGTCTTAGCCGGGGCTGATTCGGGATCGGCGTCAGTCGTCGTCCTGCGATTCGGCGATATGGCGCAGCGCCCCGGTGTCGGTGATGCGCAGGCCGCCGCGTTTGATGGCAATGAACGAGCGGTTGCGCCAGTCGTTGAGCGTCTTGTTGACGGACTCGCGCGTGGCGCCGAGGAACTCTCCGAGTTCCGATTGCGAGATCGGGATCCAGCCGGCGCTGTCGGCCATCACCTTGGCCAGGAAGACCAGGCGTTTGGCGAGCCTCGCCTCGATGCCGAAGAAGGCCTGGTCGCCGAGTTCGCCGCTGACCCAGCGCAGCCGGGCGCACAGAAGTTCGATCATCGCGCGTGCCAGCGGTGGATTTCTCTCAATGCGATCAAAGAGTTGTGTCCTGCTGAGCGAAACCAGCTCGCAAGCGGTCAGGCAGATGGCGGTGGCGGTGCGTGGCCGCCCGTCAAGCGCGCCGATCTCGCCGACGAGGCTGCGCGACAGCTCGATATTGGCCACCAGCTTCTGCCCGCCAGGCGAATAGATCGAGATTTCCACCGTGCCGCTCATCACCCCGTAGATTCGGTCGGCGGCATCTTCCTGGACGAACAGATGCTGGCCGGCGGCGTAGCGCTCGACCTTGCAGCCGCTGAACAGGATATCGAACAGCTTTGGATCGATGCGTGCCAGGCGCGGCAGATCGTTTCTGTCGTTTGGGCCGCCAAAAGCCATGTTCCAAATTCCCAATTGCCGCAATCGGCGAAGTTTAAGGGCCGAAGTCTAAGGCAAGAGTGCACCGCGTCAAAGGCCGGCGTTCATCCCTTGCGATTACGCCTTGTAAAGGCTTGGCGCAGTGGTCGCGCCCAGTGCCTGGCTCGTGCGGGGCGGAAAGCCGCCTGCACGCGCGGCGAGAGGAGCCGCGCGTGCAGGCGCCAACTGATAAAAATGGATAGGTGATAAAATTTCTGTAAAACCGAGCGGCCGCAATGGCCCTTCCACCCGTTGCGATAGGTGGGCGCAAACAGCGTGAGCGTCTGTGACGGAGATCACATACAGCATCGCTGAAATAATGCGAGCGTCATACATCGCGCGAGCGACTGCGGCAAAGAGACATGCCGACGTTGCACTCCGGTCATCTTCGACGCGAGTTGATTTGTTTCCTTGCCTGCCAGTCAGAATTGCACCAGCCTAAAATGGGGCAATACATTTCTTTTCTTCGACAGAACCTTTGAGGGCGACTATGCCGGTCAGCAGAGAGCAGCGAATCCGTCAATATCTCGATCTCGTCACCGGGGGCGAGGGGACTGAATCAGTCCTCGGCAACGTGGAGACGATGGCAGGCGGCGCTCTGGAATCCCTTGCGCCTGCGGAAGCCGGCAAGACGGAGGCGGCGTTTGAATCGGCGCGCGCTGGCATGGAGAGCCTCGCGCGGGGCGCCGAAGTCGCGCCCGAGCAGCTTTCCGATCTGGAAGCCATAATCATCCCGGAGTTGCGGCCGGTCTATGACATCAAGGATGGCACCTTTACGACGCTGACTTTCGACGGCGCTCCGACACCTGGCCATTCGCTGTGGACGAAGCTTACCAGCGAGGCCGCATTGAAGCAGCGCATCGAAGCCGCCCTGCCGGCGATCGGGCGTATCGAACTGTTGTGGGACACCAATATCCCTTACGGCGGCACGGGCTTCGTCGTCGGCCGCAACCTGCTGATGACCAACCGTCATGTGGCGCAGATATTTGCGGACGGCCTTGGCGACCGCAATGTGCAATTCATCAACGGCCGCGCCGCCGGCATCGACTTCAAGCGCGATTCGGCGGCAGGAAACGTCTTCAAGATCCGCAATGTCCGGATGATCCATCCCTATTGGGACATGGCGATTCTCGAAGTCGAAGGCCTGCCCGACAACATCACGCCGCTGTCGCTCGCGGTCGCCGACGCGCGCGATATGCTGCGCCAGGAAGTCGTCGCCATCGGCTATCCGGCGTTCGACAATCGCAACGCGGTCGATGTCCAGAACGAGCTCATGCGCAATCGTTTCCAGGTCAAGCGCCTGCAACCGGGCATGCTGCAGGGCGGCTTCGATACGGAGAGTTTCGGCAAGATCGTCAGCGCGGCGACACATGATTGCTCGACCACTGGCGGCAACTCCGGCACCGCCATGATCAACCTCGCCACCGGCGAGGTCGTGGCGCTGCATTTTGCCGGCCGCTATCTCGAGCGCAACTACGCCGTGCCCACCGGCGCGCTCGCCAAGGACCAGCGTGTCGTCGACCTCGGCCTCAATTTCGCCGGCGCCGCCAGCGGCGGCCCCAACGATTGGGGCGCATGGTGGAACAAGGCGGACAGTGGGTCGCCGGCCGAGGGCGTAAACCTGGTTGAAGTCGGCGGCGCCCAGCAGATCCCGGGCGTCGCCACCCAGACGCCTTCATCCGGAGGCGTCGTCGTTTCGCCGGGCGGCAGCGTCACCTTCGAAGTGCCGTTGCGCATCACCGTCTCGCTCGGCGCAACGCCTGCCCATGAAGCGGTCACGGAATCGGTCGAACTCGAAGCGGCCAAGCCGACCCCTCCAGGCGGCGCATTCGTTCCCAAAACGGTCGCGGACTATGCCGGCTATAAGGGCTACGACGAGAAATTTCTCTCTGGCGGCACTAAACTCGCACCGGTCATTGTGCCCATGCCTGAGGCCACCGACCTCTCCGTGCTGGCGCCACTTAGGGACGGGGGCACGCGGCTGGACTACCAGAATTTTTCGCTCAAGATGCACGCCAAGCGGCGGCTGGCGCTGTTCACCGCCTCCAACGTCACCGAGGAGAGCAACCTGCGCGAGCCGGAAAAGGGCCGCAACTATTCGCGCGGCGGCCTGTTCAGCGAGCGCTGGTTCCCGGATCTGCGGCTCGACGACAAGTACCAGATCCCCGACGTCTTCTACACCCAGGATCAGGGCGCCTTCGACAAGGGCCATATCGTCAGGCGCGATGACGTGGCCTGGGGCAGCACCTTCGAGCTGCTGCTCAGGGGCAATGTCTGCTCCTTCCATGTCACCAACTGCTCGCCCCAGGTCGAAGGCTACAACCGCTCCGACAGCGGCGAGAAGAACTGGGGCGATCTTGAGAACCACGTCCTGTCGGAGGCGGCGAGCGAGCGGCTTTGCGTCTTCGCCGGGCCGGTCCTCGCCGAAGACGACCGGACCTTTGCCGGCAAGGGTCCCAAAGGCACCAGTCTTCGCGCGCTAGTGCCGCGCCGCTTCTGGAAGGTGGTGGTCGCCCGCGTCAGTGACGGCATCGCCAGTTATGGCTTCGTGCTCGAACAGGATCTGTCGGACACGCAGCTTGAGTTTGCCGTCTCCGAAGAATTCATCGGCGCCATGTACCCGCTGACCGAAATCTCCGAAATGACCGGCGTCAGCTTCGACCAGTCGCTGATCGACGCCGACCAATACGAAACGGTTCGCGGCACCGAAATTGCGATGCGGGCGGGATCACGCAAGCGGAAGAAGAAGGCTTAGGGTCGGAGGGAATCCCATGACCGAATGGACGCAATCCGAACTGAACAGTCTCAACCGCATCCTCGCCAACCTCTACCCGATGATCGGCGACGGCGTGCGTGTTGCCAAAGGTGTCGGTCTTTCGACGGCCCAGATCGCCTTTGACAACAAGGCGATCAACAACTGGTTTGCGATTGTCCAGCGCGCAAAGCAGGAGACCAGGGCCGACGACCTCGTCGCCTTTGCACTCGAAGAGAATCCCGGCGACCAGGCACTGCTGCAGGCAAAGCAGCACGCCCCGCCGCCGCCGGTCGAAGGCCCCGCGACCGCCAATTGGAGCGGCGCGACGGCGCCGGCCCAGCTCGAAAAAATCCTTGGCGACAAGAGCACGCTGGTGCCGATCAGCTATCTCGAACTCGGCCTTGTCAGGGCAAGATCGGTGGTGCGCATCAAGCGTGCGGATGGCAGCTCCGGCACCGGCTTCATGACCACCGGCGGGATCCTGATCACCAACAACCATGTGTTGCCTGACGATGCCTCATTGGCCGGCACGGTGGTCCAGTTCAACTATCAGCGCACCGTTGCCGGGCTCGACGCGCCGCTCGATCAGTTCGACATCGACACCGCCGTGCCTCTTCGTACCTCCAAGGACAATGATTGGTCCGCCGTCCGCATCAAGGGCGATGCCTCCAAATGGGGCGAGTTGGAATTGAAACCCATGACCGTCAAGGCCGGCGACCATGTCAACATCATCCAGCATCCCGGCGGTGCGCAGAAACAGATTTCGTTCGTCGCCAATGTCGTGGCCTTCGTCGGCGGCGGCCGCGTCCAGTATCTCACCGACACACTGCCGGGTTCGTCGGGCTCGCCGGTCTTCGACACCGACTGGAACCTGATTGCGCTGCATCACAGCGGAGGCTGGCTCACCGAGCCCAACGCGCCTACCAAAAGCACATATTATCGCAACGAAGGCATTGCGATCGACACCATCATCCAAGACCTCGCGGCCAAGCCTGTGTAGATGGTGAGCTATGCAGACCGATGGCGCAGCTCGATGCGCGGCGATTTGGGACTACGGCATGTAAATTTTTTCGGATGTGACGGTTTATAACGCCACACACCAAACACCAGGGAGTTCAGAGATCAGCGCCTATTTCGACCTCAGGCTTCAACTGGCTGATCTCTACCCATTGCCTCCCGATTGGTTGCAGGTAACCAAGGACGCTGGGATCGTCGCTGGCGCCATCAACCTCCAGGGCGCGGCGCTCACAGTCTGGTTCAACATCCTCGACTATGCCTTGACCAAGAAGCTGTCGCAGCCGCTGATGAACACTGTCGTTCGGCAAAATCCGCAATGCGCCGCAATATGCAAAGCCTATCTGGATGAACTTGCCGCGGGCGAGAAACCGACGCCCGAACTGCCTGGCCTGACCACCGACGATCGGGTCAACACCGCGCTCGCAGGCTTCAACGCCGTCAACCAGCAGCCCAAGGACATTCAGGCGCAACTCGCCGCTGGCGATGGCCTCACCACCGTCGCCAGCCAGATCGATGTCCTCAAGACCTACAAGGACCTGCATGACCACCTGCAGAGCTTCCAATATGGCATCGGCAGCTTCCAGACCTTGCTGGTCGCCGCCCGCGACATGGGGGCCGACCTGGAACAGGTCCGCGTCCTGCGCAATTTCCTCAAAATATTGAAGCTCTTCTGTGTCTCGATCGGAGAGTCGGTCATGGAGCTGCCGGCGGGGCCGGCGCTTCACGATATCGAGCAGGCCTGGCTCGACGACCTCAAGGCGGCTGCGATCAAGTTGCAGGCTGCCATCGATAACAAGTCTCCGGACGCCTACGACGCGCTGTTTGACGTGCGCACCGTGCTGCGCGTCGTGCCTTCGCGGCTCAACCAGCAGATTTTCGTTACCGCGAAGAATCTGCCGTTCGGGCTTCTTGCCACCGGTCTCGACACGATAGCCGGCAAGCTTCCAGCAGGTGCCCCGGATGTTCCTTTGATAAAGGCTGCGCATGATGCGATCATGGTGCTGTCGTCGACCATCTATGCGCGCGTCGTCGAGCATAAGCTCTGGCAGGACGTCGACAACAAGCTGGCCAGCCTCACCGACATGATCGAGCCGATAGAAGAGGGCGCCGCGGCGGACAAGTCGCTGCCGTTCCAGTTTTCGCCGCTGTGGCGAAACCTGGAAGTGAAGGTCAAGGTTCTTGCCGATCTCGATCCCAATGGCGCCTGGCGAACGACGCTCGTCGACTACTCCACCGACGTCAACGACCAGCTATCGCGCGAGACCGTCGATACCGCCTTCATTCTTGCCTTCGAAGCCTATCGGGACGAGGCCCAGCAACGCTTCGTCCAGGTCGATCTGGCGCTGAAAACGGAATGCGCCTCGATCGTCCGCGTCAGCACGCCTTTGCATAAGATCATTGAGGACCTGGGGCCATGAGCGATGAACTTGCGACAGGCACGGAGACCGAAACTCCGGCCGATTTTATTTCGCTGAGCGACATCCGGATCGCACATCTCGAGCTGATGCGCATCGCCAGCAGCAATGAAGCCGTCGACCCATCGATGAGCCGCAGCGACAAGGCCGGCGCCGAGACGACGGAAGCCAGCATCGACAACACGGCCCCCGATGCGCAGGCCATCCGCGACTTCCTGGCCAAGGCACGGCGCGCCGGCAGCACCATCGCGCGGGAATCCGACCGGCGCGCGGCGCAGCGCATACTCGATTATTGGTCCGCCGAACTGGTCACGCGGCCGGGCATCACCTCAGCCGACGTCAGCCCGGCGCGGCTCGCGTCTTTCGCAGGTGGCGGTGGGCTCGAAACAACAGAGCCAATTGCCGTCGCGGTTGACTCCGAATCGGCATCGCGTGAAATCAACGATTCAGGAACGGTCGCCATCGCCGTTCCTGAATCAATGGCCGTCGCGACCAAAGACGGTGCCGAATCCGGCGACGGCTTCGCATCGGACGACGAACTGAGTTCGGACGAGCTGACCGAGCGCTTTCGCATTCGCGTGGCCGCCCAGGCGCGGCAATGGAAGAACACCGGCTATCCCGGCTATCTCCTGCGCGGCGAAGCGCTGAAGGAGGCGGCGGAGCTGCCGCAGGGGCCGGACATCGCCGAGTTCGTCGAGGCGAGCGCCAAGGCGGAGACCGACAGCCAGAAGCAGCGCGATCGCAGCAAGAATATATTGATCGCGCTGTTTGCCATCCTGGCCGCGATCCTTGGGGCAACCACCTATTTCGCCTACGTCCAGAGAAATGACGCTGTTGACGCGCGCAAGGATGCCGAGACGACGGCGAGTGAGGTCGCAAAGCTCAATGGAAAGCTTTCCACCGCCCTTGAAAAGACGGAAGACGCACGCCAGCGAGCCGAGGCTGCACTTGCCGTTGCCGAGAAGAAGGCGGAAGACGCCGCCAAGACGCTGGCCGAGCAGCAAGCCACGCAGGCCACTTTGCGATCCGCGATCTTGCTTGTGGTCGAACAACTCAAACTCGGCAGCGTGTCCCTGGACAAGTTGGCGCCCGATTTGCGACAGGGGGTGCTGGTCGAGCTGGCCGGGCAGGTCAAAAGCGGCGAGGTCGCGCTCGACCAATTGCCGGCGCCGCTGCGCGCCGCGCTTGAACCGCTGCTTGGCAAAGACATAGACAAACAGCCTAACGTTCTTTCGGGATACAAGGTCGATTTCATAGGGGCCACGATCGGCTTGCCCAGGATAACCGACGACCTGGCCAACGACGCCGTGGCGCCGCCGCTTGATTACATCAACTACTCGCTGGTCATGGGCCGAACTCATCGCATGGCCATCTATTCGGCCGTCAACCTGGATCGGTCGCAGAGGTTGCCGCTGCAATTCACCGCCAGCAGACTGAAACCCGACAGCCGATTGTCGGTCGACTACCAGCCTCGTCCCAACTGGTACTTTCGCGCGGACCGGCCCTGGCTGGCGGCGCGATTTGCAAGTGCCAGCGACATCGCCTGGGGTCCGGAGTTCGCCGGCGATCCGGCAACGGCGGCGCTCAAGCTGGCGCAGTATGCCTCTTTCCTGCCAAACACGATGCCGCAGCCGCGTACTTTCTACGGCAGCCGATGGGTGCCGCTCGAAAACTGGGTTCGCTCGCAGCACAATCCGCTCGCCAATCGGGTGACCATCTTCAGTGGTCCTGTCTTCCGGCCCGCGGACCAGCCGGTCGACGGCGTGCCGGTCCCTTATGCCTATTGGAAGCTCGCGGTGTCCTCGGTGTCGGCGGCCGTGAAGGGAGAGGTGAGAGAGCCGGAATTTGAGGTCGATGCGTTCTTCATTCCAGCCGACGCTACGGGGGCGTTCAACGTCGAGCAGTATCGGCTCCCGGTTGCCGAGCTTGAAAGGCTCACGAGCCTCAATTTCGACCCTCTCATCGAATGGACGGATTCACTGAAGAACCGCGGCCCCAATGGAACCGCGGCCGACGAACTGGCGGCTCGCGTCAAGCTGCTCGACGGCGCAAATGATGCACTGCGCGGTGACCTGATTGCCGTCCTCGAAGACGCAGACCTTCCGGTGGTCGAACGGCAGAAGATCGTCGCGGCTCTCGTCGAGATGGCCGGCCTGCAAAGCATAAGCGGGCTGACACCGGCGGGGCGCCGCAACGTGCTTGAGACCCTGCTTGGGGTACCGCCTGAATTGTGGGAACGCCCGGACTGGCTGGCTGTGTTTGCCGGCGCGCGCCGGGCGGTTGCCGATCTCGCCCTTTCGGCAGCCGACGGCCAGACTGTTATCGGTGAGCAGGATCGCAACGCACTCAACACGCTGAAGGACCGGCTGCGTATCCAGCAGAGCCCACAGACGGTTTACGTCCAGTTCGCCGGCATGGCGCGCGAGGACGCCGGGGCGCTTTCCGCAAAAATGCGGGCCTTGGGCTGGGGCATTCCAAACCCTGGCGAAGAACGTGTCGCCGCTGCCGCCGGCAAGAACGAAGTTCGCTACAACCCCTACAACGACGCCGACCGTGGCGCCGCCGAACTGCTGGCCGCCGACCTCACGGTTGCCGCTGGCCGACTGGTGACAGCCCGTGCGGTGCCGATCATCAAGGCCAACACATTGGAGATATGGACCAGCATATAGAAACACTGAAGGCCCGAGCGGGGCGAAGACAAGGGCGCGTAAAAAAGCCGCGATGCGCCGCTCACTATCGTCGCGACAAATACGGGCTGTTCTCACTCCAGAGGTTTTTACATGCGCACGCGTCACGCCGTCATGCTTGCACTTTCCGCGCTTTGCATTCCAGCCGTCTCCATGCCGCTGCAGAAAGCCAACGCGCTGGAGCCTGAAAAATACACGGTCTATTGCGCCAACGATCACATCGAGGTTTCGTTCTGGGATCTCGAGCAGATGAAGGTGCGCAACGGCTCCGATGTCTGCCAGTTCCAGAGCTACACGAGCTACTCAAGCGCCTTGAACTTCGCGCAGAAGAATTTTGGTGGGGAAGGGGCGAGTTGCAGCTGCTAGGAGTGCTGGCTTGGAGTGCGCTGTTCAGGGAAAGAAAGATGGTGGGCGATGCAGGGATTGAACCTGCGACCCCACCCGTGTGAAGGGTGTGCTCTCCCGCTGAGCTAATCGCCCGCTCGTTGCCCGAAGGCCAAGCGAGCCGCGATATAAGGGAGGCAGGGTCGTGAAGTCAAGGAGATGCGCCGGCCTTCTGTGCCTGAAATAGCCGAGGACAGGCGCTGCCGCGGAATCCCCGTTTCGCTCAGCCGGCCGCCGCCGCAATCAGCCGTTCCGCCAGGTCGAGCGTCAGCGCGTCGAAATGCGAAATCACCGCCGATGGCTCGAATTCCCTGACATGGCGGTCGGTGTAGCCGAAATCGACGGCGACGACCGGAATGCCGGCGGCCTTGGCCGTGTCGATGTCGGTCTGCGAATCGCCGACCATCAGTGCTCGATCCGGGTCGCCGCCGGCGAGCCGGATGGTCTCGGTCAGATGGCGCGCATCGGGCTTGCGGAAGGCGAACGTGTCCTGGCCGGCGATCGCGGCGAAATGCTTGGTCAGGCCGAGCGCCTCGATCAGCGCTTTCGAATTCGCCTCATATTTGTTGGTGCAGATGGCGAGCAGATAGCCGGCCTTCTCGAAGCGGGCGATGGCTTCGACGACACCGGGGTAGGGGCGCGACTTGCCGGGGATGTTGAGTGTGTAGTGGTCGAGGAACACCTTCAGCAGCCTGTCGTGCTCCTCCACCGCCAGCGATTTCTGCTGCGCGGTATGCGCGCGCTCGATCATCACCCGTCCGCCCTGGCCGACAAAACGCCGGAAGCCGGCCTCGTCGACAGCGGCAAGCTCGCTGGCGGCAAGGCTGTGGTTGAGGCTGTCGAGCAGATCCGGCGCCGTGTCGATCAGCGTCCCGTCGAGGTCGAACACGATGATCGGTTGGGTCATGGCCTGTCCTGTGGCTGATGCATTGCAGGCAGGCGATAGCGGCTGCGCTTCTTTCAGGCAAGCCGGTGCGAGCCAAAGTCTTTGACCCTGCGGGCAAAAGTGCTAGGAGCGCGCATCCAGAAAAATCAGAACCAAGCCAAATCCCCGGGGCGAGCATGGATGCGAGGCAGTTGAAAGTCGAGGCCGCGCGGGCTGCCCTTGCCCATGTCAGCGACGGCATGCGCATCGGCATCGGCACCGGGACGACGGCCGACGAATTCGTGCGGCTGCTGGCCGAAAAGATCGCCACCGGCTTGTCCGTCATCGGCGTGCCGACGTCGGAGCGCACTGCAGCCCTTTGCCGCGAACTTGGCGTGCCGCTGTCGACGCTTGAGGAAACGCCCGAGCTCGACCTTACCGTCGACGGCGCCGACGAGATCGACGCGGCGCTGACGCTGATCAAGGGAGGCGGCGGCGCGCTGCTGCGCGAGAAGATCGTCGCGGCGGCATCTCAGCGCATGATCGTCATTGCCGATCGCTCGAAGATGGTCGACACCCTTGGCCAGTTTCCCTTGCCGATCGAAGTCAACCGGTTCGGCCTGCGCGCCACCGAAATCGCGGTCGCGGCAGCGGCCAAAAGTCTCGGCCTTTCCGGCCCGGTTACATTGAGGATGACGGGGGGCCAGCCTTTTGTTACAGACGGCGGCCATTTTATCCTCGATGCATCTTTTGGCCGCATTCCGGATACAAGAGCGCTTTCGAATGCTCTCCATGCCATTCCTGGTGTGGTCGAGCATGGTCTTTTCATCGGGCTGGCGTCAGCGGCCATCATCGCCGGCGGCGACGGCATCCAAACCGTCCATGCCGCCCGAAAACCAGGGAGTTCTACCGATCATGATGTTGCATAACCGGGTTCGCAATCTTTGCGCCGTTCTGGCGGCTTCGGCCGTTTTCGCCTTCTCCTCCCCGGCGTTCTCGCAGGAGATCACGGAATCGCATCTGAAGGCGGCACGGGCGGCGGTCACGGCAATCCACGCGACCGACTCGTTCGACAACATCCTGCCGCAAGCGGCGGCCTCGCTCGAGCAGCAGCTTATCCAGAAGAACCCTGATATGCAGGAGCTGATCGGCAAGACCGTCAGCGAAAAGGCACTGGCGCTGGCCTCGCGCCGTGCCGATCTGGAGAAGGAAGCAGCGCTCGCCTATGCCAAGGTGTTCTCCGAGAAGGATCTCACCGACATCGCCGCCTTCTACAATTCCGATGCCGGCAAGAAGCTGCTCGACAACGGCCCCAACGTGACGCGCGAACTGGTCAAGGCCGCCGACATCTGGCAGAACGGCCTGGCGCGCGATCTCGCCCAGCAGGTCGGCGAAACGCTGGCAGCCGCCGCGAAGGCCGCTGCCCCGGCCGCGCCTGCGCCGGATAACGCAACTGCCCCCGCCGATGGCGCTGCACCTGCCGACGGCGATGCGCCCGCAGACGGTGACCAGCCGGAAGCGCCGAAGAACTAAGACGTCTGATTTCGCCACCGGCATCCTTGCCGCTGGACCAGAAAGCCCGGTGGAAACCGGGCTTTTCTTTTGGCTTCATGCAGCCTACCTGTCTCAAACATTTCTTGGGGCAAGGAACAGCAGCATGGCCGGCTACGACTACGATCTCTTCGTCATCGGCGGCGGCTCCGGCGGGGTGAGGGCGGCGCGCGTGGCGGCAGCGCTCGGCAAGCGTGTCGGCATCGCCGAGGAATACCGCTATGGCGGCACCTGCGTCATCCGTGGCTGCGTGCCGAAAAAACTCTATGTCTATGCCTCGCAATTTCCCGAGCATTTTGCCGACGCCGCCGGCTATGGCTGGACGGTGCCCGAGGCGAGCTTCGACTGGCCGACGCTGGTCGCCAACAAGGACCGCGAGATTGCCCGTCTGGAAGCGATCTACGAAAAGAACGTGAAAGGCGCCGGCGGCGAGACGTTCCACTCGCGCGCCATGCTGGTCGACCCGCATGTCGTGCATCTCCTGGGCGATGACCGCACCGTCACCGCCGACCAGATCCTGATCGCCACCGGCGGCCGGCCGGCGCCGCACCCGGCGCTGCCCGGTCACGAGCATTGCATCTTTTCCAATGAGGTTTTCGACCTCAAGCAACTGCCGAAGGCGATCATGATCGAGGGCGGCGGCTACATCGCCGTCGAATTCGCCAATATCTTCCGTGGCTTGGGCGTCGACACCACGCTGGTCTATCGCGGCAAGGAGATACTGTCGCGCTTCGACATGGACCTGCGGCGCATGCTGCACGAGACCATGGAAAAGAAGGGGATCAAGATTCTCTGCCACGCCGTGTCGGAATGGGTCCGCAAGCGGCCGGACGGCAGGCTGGATGCGTTGGTCACCGGCGGCAAGGTGCTGACAGTCGACCAGGTCATGCTCGCCATCGGCCGCCTCCCCAACACCGAGAATATGGGCCTGGAAAGCGTCGGCATCGAACTCGGCAAAACCGGCGCCATCGTTGTCGACGAATATTCCCGCACCAACATCGACAACATCTGGGCGATCGGCGACGTCACCAACCGCGTGCAGTTGACACCGGTGGCGATCCACGAGGCCATGTGTTTCATCGAGACCGCATTCAAAGGCAATCCGACCGCGCCCGACCACGACACCATCCCGACCGCCGTCTTCTCACAGCCGGAGATCGGCACCGTCGGGCTGTCCGAGGACGATGCCGTCAAGCGCTACTCCGATATCGAAATCTACCGCGCCACATTCCGGCCGATGCGGCACACGCTGTCGGGTCGCGACGAAAGGATGCTGACGAAGCTGGTGGTCGATGGCGCCACGCGAAAAGTGCTCGGCGCGCACATCCTCGGGCCGGACGCCGGCGAGATGGCGCAGTTGCTCGGCATTCCGCTGAAGGCCGGCGTCACCAAGGATGATTTCGACCGCACCATGGCCGTCCACCCGACGGCAGCGGAGGAACTGGTCACCATGTACAAGCCTACCTACCGCGTGAAGAACGGCGTGCGGGTCGATTGACGCCCGCGCGCTCGATCTTGAAGAACCCCCCATGGCAGCCGCTGTTGCCACCGAGATGGGACCCTGAAGCTTATTACAACAAAGTGCCGCGCAGGATGACCAGCGCCACCGAGAAATAGATCACCAGGCCGGTGACATCGACCAGCGTGGCGACGAACGGCGCCGAGGCGCTCGCCGGATCGAAGCCGATCCGTTTCAGTGCGAACGGCAGCATCGACCCCGACAGCGAGCCGAAGGTGACGATGCCGACGAGTGCTGCCCCCACGGTCGCCGCGATCAGCGGCCAATGCGGCCCATAATCGTAGAAGCCCATATATTGCCAGAGCGCGATGCGGCAGATGCCGACCACGCCAAGCATGGCGCCGAGCACCAGGCCGGTGGGCAATTCGCGCAACGCCACCCGCCACCAGTCGCGAAGGCCGATCTCGCGCAGCGCCAGCGCGCGAATGACGAGCGAGGTCGCCTGCGAGCCGGAATTGCCGCCCGAGCTCATGATCAGCGGGATGAACAGGGTGAGCACGATCGCCTTTTCCAGTTCGCCTTCATAGCTTTGCATGGCATTGGCGGTCAGCATCTCCGAGATGAACAGCGCGCACAGCCAGCCGCCGCGCTTCCTGATCATGGCGAGAAAGCTCATCTTCATGTAGGGCTCGTCGAGCGCCTCCATGCCGCCAAAGCGATGCGCGTCCTCGGTCGTCTCCTCGATCATGGTGTCGATGATGTCGTCGATGGTAACGATGCCGAGGATCTTGCCGTGGTCGACGACGGGAACCGCTAGCAGATCGTATTTGGAGATCGTCTGCGCCAGTGTTTCGCGATCGGTAAGCGGCGTCACCGTCACCGGGGCGCGATCCGGCGCCACCGACAGGATCGGATCGTCCGGCTCGCCCGTGATCAGCCGGCGCAGGCCGGTCGATCGCACCAGCACATGCGTCTCGGGGTCGACGATGTAGATGGCGTAGACGGTCTCGCGCGTCCGCTCCACCTTGCGGATGTAGTCGAGCGTGCGGCCAACGGTCCAATCCGAAGGCACGCTGACGAATTCGGTCGTCATGATCGAGGCGGCGCTGCCTTCGGGATAGCCGAGAATGGAAAGCAGCGTTGCCCGCAGCGGCGGGACCAACCCGCCGAGCAGCTCGGAGCGCGCCGGTTCGTCCAGTTCGCGCAGGATATCGGCGGCGCGGTCGACCGACATGGCGGTCAGGAGCTTGCACGCCTTGGCGCGCGGCAGCGCCTCGGCCAGATCGGAGGCGCCGTCGAGTTCAGGCTGGTCGAAGATCTCGACCAGCCGCTCGAACGGCATTTCGCAAAGCAGTTCTATCGCGGTATCGCGAGATTCGCGGTTCAGGGCCTCGACGACATCGGCGACGTGATCATTGGCAAGGATACGCGCGATAGCGACGGCATCGTCGCCCGCTACGACGGGGGTAAATTCGTTCATGGCTCACTCCTTGCCGTCCGGCGGGACGTGAGCCGTTAGAGGTCACATCGAGGCGGACGGCGGTTGCGTTCGACTACTGTCGCCAGGCATGGCGCGGTGACCTTTCTGCTCGCGGGTTCGAGTTGGAATTCAGCGAGCGGGCGCAACATAGGAGCGCATCTTGGCGAGTCAATCGCGGGGGTGGCGGAAAACAGCCGGGAGCCGGCCCAATCGCGAGACTGTGATGATTATTGAAGGGGGAGGGAGCGAGTGCCCCGCCGCCAGTGGCGGAACGCGCTTCGGCGTGGCTGCTATTTCTGCTTCAGGTGGCTGCTATTTCTGCTTCAGCCGGCGTGAAAAACGCATCCATTTGTCCTCGACCGGCCGCGGCTGCGTAAGGATGGTGGTGAGCTCGCGCGGAAGGTTCGGAACAAGCGGCCTCTTGGTGGCGACGCCGTCGGCGATCGCGACCACGCTATGGTAGAATTCCTCGCCCGAGGCCGAACGTGGCGGCACCGCCTCATGCATGATGCTGATCACCGTGACATCGGGACAGTTGTCCTTGATGGCCTGGTGGAAGGCGATCTTGCCATCCGGATCGAGCGCGCCGGTCGCTTCGTCGAGGAACAACAGTCCCGGTTGCTGCAGCACGATGCGGGCCACAACCAGCTTCTGCTTCTGGCCGCCGGACAGCAGCTGGTCCCAGATCTTTCCCTCGCGGCTTTCATCGGCCATGTGTTCGATGAAATCGCCGAGGCCGGCCTTGTGCAGGGCTGCCGCGACCTGCGTATCGCCATAGTCGTCCTCGGAACCGGGCAGGCACACCAGCTGCTTCAGCGACACCTGCTGCAGCTTGACCTCCTGGGCGGCATAGAAGCTCCTCACACCGTCAGGGAAGACGATGGTGCCGCGGCCATAAGGCCACAAGCCGTTGATCGCCTTGATCAGCGAAGTCTTGCCGCAGCCGGATTCGCCCTTGAGGAATGCCCACTCGCCGCGCCGAAAGCGCAGATTGGCTGCGCTCAGGAACGGCGTGGCGTCTTCACCCTGATGCGCCAGTTCAAGCTTCTGGATGGTCAGGCCGAAGACCGGGTTCTGGCTGGCATAGTGGAAATCGGAACGGCCGGTCTGGCTGTAGAATTCCTGCGGCTGTTGGACGTTTTCAATAGCGTGCGCCAATTCAATGACGCGCTGGCTGTTGGCCCGCAAGGTGGCGAGACTCGGCATGACATGGATGAACCAGGAACATTTGCTGATCAGCGCGTTGACCTGCTCGGAACCGGTTATGTAGCCCTTGAGGTCGACGCCGTTGTGGATGAACGGCACCAGACCAGGTCCGTAGGCGACAACTTTGGCCCCGACGAAATTATAGACCGATTCGAATCCCGCATAGAGGGTGTTGACGATGTTGAGCTTCGACCAGGTGGTATCGATATCGAGATAGAGCCGTCCATGTATCGTCTTTTGCACGTCTTCGCCTTGCGACGCCGACACATGGAAACTGCGGCGCAACAAGGTGATCAGCTCGCTGCGATAGGTGCCTTCGGCCTTCTGCATCCTGACATTGAGCCACTCCAGCATTCCGCCGAGTTTGATCGCGATCCAGGTATTGACCGGCACGTAGATGGCAACCGCCAGGAGAGCGAGGACGGCGCTGCCATAGCTGCCGAGGGCATCCAGGCCTTTTACCTCCACGGAATTCGCCAGCAAAGCGCCGCCGACAAAATAAAGTGAGGTGAAGACGCCGAAGACACCTTGGGCAAGCCCGATGGCGCCGCCCGCCATGTCTTTGATGGATTCCTGCACGCGCTGATCGATGTTGTCGGGCGCTGGCGCATCTGGCGAGCCATTCTGAGCGTGGTAGTGAGTATGGTTGGTATCAAGCAGCGCCGCATTGAAACGCGCGTTCAACCAGGCGCGCCATTTGCGATGCAATGTCGCCGATACAAATTTGCAGGCGCCTATGATTCCCATGTCCTTGAACACGACCAGCAGCACAAGCAGGCCGGCATTGGTAAGCACTGATTCAAGGGGCGTGGTATTCGCGGCGTCGTGGAAAAAAGCGATTGAGGCTGCCAGTTCGCCCGCCAACACGGTAAACCAGACGTCGGCCTTGCTCGACAGGGCTATGATGAGTGCGAGGACGACGGTGAGAGCCCAGGCCTCTCTCCACCGGTCCGAGAACCAGTAGGCCCGCATCAGTCCCCAGAAGGTCCGCATCGACGATACTGGCGTCAGGGGCGACGGCCCGGCGGGGGCGTCGCGTTTCCAAAGTGCCGATATTGAACGTCGCGGTCTGTCGACCCGAATCACAATCCCGCCCAAACCTTTTTTAGTTTTGTTACGGATAGTAACACCAATTGATCATTTTCTATGAATTTTATCCCGGCGAATGTGAAGCAGCCCACCCGCCGTTGCCATGAGGCAACAGTTGGTACTGCGAGATCGCCGTCTTTGGGTCAAATTTGTCCTTTGTTTCAATGTGTTGCGAGAACGCTCAGATGTGCGAATATATTCCCTGAGGGAAGGCTCATACACGGCTTTGTGACCAAAAGGCCTGCCCGTCGGCCGGTTTTCCCACCGCGCGCTAACCGGATCGCCCGAAAAATTGCCGTCCGTGATCGCCCCAGGCCGCCCGAATCATTTCACCGGCCATCATGGTTGGGCACGCAAGATCGTCGCTCCTGCACGGCGACTGCTCATGAGTTGGCCCACGCTTTTTAGCTGCAGCTCAACACCGTTTGACAATCAAGCGCACTGGAATGAACCTTGCCGGGCACTGTCGGCACCGATGCATGTCCGGTCCCCAACAAGGAAGCTCCCCAATGCTTGCACGCGCAGCCGTTCCCGCAATGGTGACGCTCTTTGCCTGGCTGCCTCTTGCGCATGCCGTCAGCCAGACCATTCCGGCAAGCGCCGAAGGGCAAATCGAGTTCAATGCTCCGTCCGGCAACATCGGCTGCATCTACACGCCGAAGGGCGGCACCAGCACCTACGAACCACAGGATGGCGGTCCGGAACTGAGCTGTTCGCGCGTCGAGCCCAGCTACGTCACCGTGATCCTTGGGCCGAACGGCCCGGCGACATTGATCAAGAATCCGGGAGAGCAGGGCTGCTGCAGCGATGTCGCGAAGCTGGCCTATGGCAACAGCTGGAGCAAAGGGCCGCTTACCTGCCAGTCGTCAACCAAGGGACTGACCTGCACGGGCAGCAACGGGCATGGCTTCTTCCTCAGCAAAGCCAAGGTGACGGTGAAATAACCCGAGCATGATCCCGAAAAGTGGTTGCCGGTTTTCTCGGACAAACGGGAAACCGTTTTGTCCAGAGATCATGCTCAAACAAGGAGATAGAGTCCATCCCGATTTCCATCGGGATGGAACAGGCTCTAGCCGGCCTTTTCCAGTTCGCCCTTGGCCTTTGCGGCCGCGACTTGGCGGATGGCATCAGTCAGCGTGTCGGCGTCCTGCGCGCCCATGACGGCGTATTTGCCTTCGAGCAGGAAGCACGGCACGCCAGTGATCCCCATCCGCGATGCCGTGGCGATTTCTGTGCGCACCTCCTCGACGTCGGCATCGGTCGGCAGGAGCGTTTCGACCACGGCAGCGTCCATGCCGGCCTCGCGGGCGGCATCGATCAGCACGGCGTGGTCGCCAATATTGCCGCCTTTCTCGAAATACAGTTGGAACAGCCGGCGCACGAGCCGGTTCTGCACGGCTTCACCGGCGGCACCGGCCCAGCGGATGACACGATGCGCGTCCAGCGTGTTGGCGGCGACCTTGATGGCGTCGAAAGCGAAATCGATGCCTTCGGCCTCGCCGAGCGGCTCTATGCGGGCATGCATCTGGCGGATGCGCTCGTCGCTGCCGAATTTGGCCAGCATGTATTCGCGCCGGTCCTTGCCCCCGGGCGGGATGGTCGGGTCGAGCTGGAACGGCCGCCAGCGCACATGAACCTCGACGTCGCCGGCAGCGGCAATCGCCTTGTCCAGCCGCTTCTGGCCGACGAAGCACCAGGGGCAGACGACGTCGGAGACCACGTCGATGGTAATGGAATTGTCATCGCTCATCTTGATCTCCTGCAGCCGAGCGTTTTACCGAGCATGATCTCGGCTACGCTCAGTTAGGCTTGCGCCACCATGTCGGCCATTGATAACCGAATATGGGAGTCTTTTTGGGATGATCCAGGTAATTCCAGTAAGCGAGCCATTGCTGCGCGTTGTACTGCATCGGCACCATGTAATTGCCGGAGATCAGCAATCGGTCGAGCACGCGCACGGCGGCGACATAGTCTTCCTTGGTCCGTGCTCTCAGCATCGCGTCGATCGCCGCGTCGACCGCCGGATCGGCGACGCCGGCCAGATTGAATGAACCTTCTCTTTTGGCCTCTGAAGAACCCCAGCGAAGGTTCTGCTCCATACCGGGAGACAGCGAGTTGCTGAACCCGCTCGACCCGACAAGAACCTCAAAGTCGAAACGCTGCTTGCGCGACTGGATCTGGTCGGCTTCGAGGCTGCGGATGGTCACCGCGATGCCGATCTTTTCCAGCGAGCGCTGATAAATGGCGGCAAAGCGTTCCTCGTCCTGCGAGGCCGTCAGGATCTCGAAACCGAAGGGAGTTCCCTTTGGGTCCAGCAGGACACCATCCCTAACGGCGTAGCCCTGGCTCTTCAGCAGGTCGAACGCCACCTTCATCACCTTGCGGTCCTGGCCGGTGCCGTCATTCACCGGCGGGCGCCAGCTGCCGTCCATGACATCGGCCGGCACGCGGCCGGGGTAGGGCGCCAGCAGCGCCTTTTCCCTGTCGCTGGCGGGATGGCCGAGCGCGGAAAGTTCGGAATTCTGCCAGTAGCTCATCGTGCGCGTGTACTTACCGCCGAACAGGTTCTTGTTGGCCCATTCGAAGTCGTAGAGCATGCCGAGCGCGCGCCGCACCTCCGGATTGGAAAACTTCTCCAGCCGCGTGTTGAACAGGAAGCCGGTCACCACGGGCGGTATGCCGGTGTCGAAGGTCTCGGCGATCACCTCGCCGCGATGAAAGGCGGGAAAATCGATATCGCGCTCGCGCTTGACCGGATCGCCCTCATCGTAAATGGCGCAGATGCCTTTCTTGAACGCTTCCGTCTTGGCATTGGCGTTGAGGAAGTACTCGATGGTGATCTGGTCGTAATTGTCGAAGCCGCGCTTGGAAGGGATGTCCTTGCCCCAGTAATTCGGGTTGCGCTTGAAGACAATGCGCTGTCCCGGCTGCACCTTGTCGATGATGTAGGGACCGCTGCCGATCACCGGCTTCAACGTCGTCTTGTCGAAGGTATCCTTGTTGAAGGCGTGCTTTGGGATGATCGGCGTCAGCGCGATGATCAAGGGGGTCTCGCGATTGGCCTTGTCGTTGAAGGTGAAGCGCACGCTGTGATCGCCGGTCTTTTCGAGCTTGGCGATCAGGCTCATGCGATCCCTGTAGGGCGGGCGGCCCTTGTCGGTGAAGACATCGTAGGTGAACAGCACGTCATCCGGCGTCACCGGGTCGCCATCAGACCACTTTGCATTTGGGTTGAGATGGAACTCGATCCACTTGCGCTCGGGATCCATATCGGCTGTGTCTGCGAGCAGGCCATAGAGGCTGAAGGCCTCGTCGTAGTTGCGCATCATCAACGGCTCGAAGACGAGATTGCCGAAAATGAGGTCCTGCATGCCGCGCGCCGTGGTGCGCAGGCTCTTCAGGATGAACGGGTTCAGATTGTCGAAGCTGCCGACGACGCAGTAAGTGATGTTGCCGCCCTTCGGCGCATCGGGATTGACGTAGTCGAAATGCTGGTAGTCGGCTGGCAGCGCCGGCTCGCCCTGCATTGCGATGGCATGTCTCGGTTCCGACATCGCCACGCCGGGTGCAAAGGCGAAGAACGAAATTGCGGCGATCAGCCAAACAAGAATGCGGCCCATGACCGTCTCCTTACTGGGCGGCTTGATGATTCGGAGTGCACCCTAACATGGCGCCGCGGCGCTCCGGCCAGATACATCAACCCAAATCGCACGACCCAAATTGCGAGGCCAAGAATTGCAGGCGGCGGGCTGGATTCGGCTGCTCATGCAGTGTAACACGCGCTCCGAAGTCATTCTGTTGCCTCAATTCGGCAACAGGTAGCAGGACCACACGGCGCGAAGAAGCCGGTCCCGGGATCATTTGAGAGGAAATGCACGACATGACGAGCCTGAACAGCAACGCATACCGCCTTTCGGTCCTGGCCGCGGGCGTGGTCGGCTTTCTGGGCGCCGGACTTCCCACCGCTTCGGCACAGCAACAGATTCCGCAGGGTTGGTTCAAGGCCTGCACCAAGCAGGAAGATGTCGACATCTGCAATGTCCAGAACATCATCACTGCCGGCAACGGCCAGTTCGTCACCGGCGTCAGCCTGATCGAGTTGAAGGGCAAGGTAAACCGCAAGGTCTTCCAGGTCACGGTTCCCCCAGGTCGCCTGGTGCCCCCCGGCATCGCCCTGCAAATAGACGCCGGCAAGGCGACGAAGCTGGATTATGTCATTTGCTTCGCCGACCGTTGCGTTGCCGAAGTGCCGCTGACCGACGCGCTCGTCGCGTCCTTCAAGAAGGGACAGGCGATCACGCTGACCTCGATCAACTTCCAAAGTCAACCAAATCCCATCAAGGTTGCCTTGACCGGCTTCAGCGGCGCCTTTGACGGCGCGCCGCTGCAGCAGTCGGACATCGAGGATCGGCAGAAAAAACTTCAGGATTTCGTCGTCAAGAACAACCAGGACTTCGCCAAGAAGCTCAAGGACGAGCAGGCCAAGGCCAAAGCCGCCAACTAATCGCCGGGACAGATACCGGAGCGACAAAAAGCGGGGTCATGCCCCGCTTTTTTGTTGTCGTCACGTCGATGCAAGGTGATGTCAGTGTCTCGACTGGCGTTTTGGCTCATAGCGTCCGTCCGGCCGCTTGTCGAACATCTCGCCGATCTGTGGATGCCGGACCGGCTCACCTGACTGGTCCTCGAGCAGGTTCTGCTCGGAGACATAGGCAATGTATTCGGTTTCCGAGTTTTCAGCGAGCAGATGGTAGAACGGCTGGTCCTTGCGCGGCCGCACGTCGGCCGGGATCGCCTCGTACCATTCATCGGTGTTGGCGAATTGCGGATCGACATCGAAAATGATGCCGCGGAATGGAAACAGCCGGTGGCGAACCACTTGTCCGATCGAGAATTTGGCTGTTTTCATCGTACTCACCACTAAGCCTCTAGAGCGCCCGGCGTCCCCTCGAATGTGCGAAGAGCGCTCTAAGACTTTGAATTTACACACACCGTGGCCAAAAATCGAGCCCGACTTAGGTCTGGGATCAGGCTTTATTTGGCGCAGATAGCGTGTCAGTTCAATGCCGAAGCGCTTGACGCCTGATGAAGCTACGGGCTAGCCCGGTCCCGGGGTTTCGGGCCAGGGCAAAAATGTCTGACATTGTCGGTCTTGTTCTTCCGTTCTTCGGGCTGATTTTCATCGGCTTTCTGGTCGCGCGCATGACCAGGCAGCCGCTGGAAGCGCTTGGCTGGATGAACACCTTCATCGTCTATGTCGCGCTTCCTGCCCTGTTCTTCCAATTGCTGGCCCGCACGCCGTTCGAACAGTTGACCGAATGGCGCTTCATCTTCGGCTCGGTATTTTCCACCTACACGATCTTCTCGATCATGTTCGTATGGTCGGTGACGGCGTCGCGCGGCGAGATCGCCCAGTCGACGATCAAGGCGCTGGCCGCGGCCTACGGCAATATCGGCTATATGGGGCCGGGGCTGGCGCTGCTCGCCTTCGGCGAACAGGCGGCGGTTCCCGTCGCGCTGATCTTCTGCTTCGAAAATATCATGCATTTCGCCATCGCGCCGATGATGATGGCGCTGTCGGGCGACGACAAGACATCGCCGTGGCGGCTCATCCTCGGCGTAGTCAGGAAAATCGTCCTGCACCCGTTCATCATCGCGACCGCGCTTGGCGTCGGCGCCGCCTATCTCGGCTTTCACCCACCGCAGCCGGTCGATCGCCTGCTCGAATATCTGTCTCGGGCGGCCGCCCCTTGCGCCCTGTTTGCCATGGGCGTGACGCTTGCGCTCCGGCCCCTCAACCGCGTGCCGCATGAGTTGGCGTCGATCGCGGCGCTGAAGCTGATCCTGCATCCATCGCTCTGCTACGTCGTGCTGAGCTGGATCGGGAACTTTTCCGAAATCTGGGTTTTTTCGGCCGTGCTTTTGGCGGCATTACCGACCGCAACCAATGTCTTCGTCATCGCCCAGCAAGATGGCGTCTGGGTGCAACGCGCGTCGGCCAGCGTGCTGATCACCACCTGCCTCTCGGTGCTGACGGTGACCGGGCTGCTCTACATGATCCGCCACGGCATCTTACCGCCGGACCTGTTTCCCTGAACCGCCGGTAAGCGCCGCAAAGCCGCTGCCCGGCCTCAAGCCTTCGCGCATGAAAAAGGCGCGCAGCGGCGCGAAACTGCCGAGCACATTGAGGCCGGCGCTGCGTGCCATCTGCGCCGGCAACATGTCCGACAGCAACGACATGTTAAGCAGGTTGACCGCGCCCGAACGCGCCAGAACGTCGGGACGGCGCCTGGAATCATAGGCGGCCAAAGCCCTTGCGGCGCCAGGGTCGCCGCGATTTTCGCGTGCGATTCCAATCAGATCCTCGACGTCCCTGATGCCGAGGTTTAGACCTTGGGCCCCAATCGGCGGGAACACATGTGCAGCCTCGCCGACCAGCGCCACACGGTTTTGCGCGAAGCGCCCCGGTGATGCCGCTGAAAGCGGGTAAATTTGTCGGCCGGGCTCGACCGACACCCGGCCCAGCATCGACTGCATCTGCTGCTCGACACGCTCGGAAAGCGTCGCGTCATCGAGTGCGGCGAGGTCCTTCGCCGCCTCCGGTTTCACCACCCAGACGAGGCTGGAGCGGTTGCCGGGCAGCGGCACCTGGGTGAACGGCCCGGTCTCTGTGTGGAACTCGGTCGAGGTGAAGCCGTGTTCGCTGCGATGGCCGAAATTCAACACCAGCGCCGCTTGGCGGTAGGATCGCACCGAGGCCACGATGCCTGCCGCCTCGCGCGCCGGCGACAGGCGCCCATCGGCAGCGACCGCAAGCGCGGCCGAGACTTCGCGACCATCAGTCAAGACGGCATGCGCCTGATCGGCGTCCAGACGCCAACTCTCGACCATCGACGTCAGCCATTCGATGCCGGGATGCGCCGCGACGGACTTGGCCAGCGTCGGGTTCAGCGCACTGTTGGGCAGGTTGAGCCCGAACTGCTCCTCGCCGATCTCTATGGCGCGAAAAGTCACCACCGGGCTGCGGATCAGCCGGCTGGTCGCATCAACGATGCGCATGACCTTCAGCGGCGCGGCCTTCGGCGCAAGTTCGGCCAGCACGCCCAGCCGATCGAGAACCTTGAGAGCAGGGTTCATCAGCGCCGTGGTCCGGCCATCGGGCCCGCCTGCTTCGGGTCCGACCAGGGTTACCGGAAAGCCCGCCTCGGCGAAACCGAGCGCCGCGATCAGTCCGGCAGGGCCGCTGCCGGCTACCAGTATCCGTGCTGTCTCGCGATGATCCAAATTGGACTTCCAGTTTGCGATGCAGGTGTCTACCCATGGATATAGGTCAGACCATGCGGCTTGATCAACGCGGCGATTAGGCTCATTCGGTTGTCATGACCGGCCAGCAGGACGATTTCAGCCATCTCGACCGCGCCGGCCGCGCCACGGCAAGCCTGGCCCGCAGCCCCCGCCTGACGGTCAACATCGCCATCGCCGGCGGCATTCTGCTCGCCTGGTTCATTCTCGGCGCCATGGCGATCCGCGACGCCGAAGGCCGGCTCCCCGGCGTACCAGGCGATGTGGTCCTGCGATATCTGCCGCAACTGCCGCTGCCGGATGTCCTCGACCGCTTCTTCGGCATGTGCCTGACGCCCGCACCACTTGATGCCGGCGGCGCACAGCTTCTGGCGTTGATCGTGATGTGGTTTTCGATGGCTGTGGCGACGATGCTGCCGTCGGCGGCGCCGATGATCCGTACCTATTGTGAAATCGCCGACACCGCCCGCATCAAGGGCGAACCGGTGGTCCACCCGCTGGTCTTGGCTGCCGGCTACCTCTCGACATGGCTTGTCGCCTCTATCGGCTTCGCGGTGCTGACGTTGCTCGTCCACGCATTTACGTCCTCCGCTCGATTGCTCGATCCGGTGAGCGGCCTTGCCGCGGCGGCCGCGCTGCTGGTTGCCGGCCTCTACCAGTTCAGCAGCCTCAAGCAGGCCTGCCTGACAAAATGCCGGAACCCGTTCTCGACACTGTTTTCCAACTGGAGCGCGGAGCCGGGTGGCATCTTCCGGCTAGGGCTGAAGCAGGGCCTGTGGTGCCTCGGCTGCTGCTGGGCGCTGATGCTGGTGATGTTTGCCGTCGGCGCGATGAACGTGTTCTGGATGGCGCTGATCGGCCTGTTCACCTTGATCGAAAAACAGACCACCGGCAGCCTTCCAACCCCAGTGGCCGGTGCGATACTGCTTGTCTGGGTAGTCGCCCTGCTAGTAGTCTCGGCATGACGGGGGATAATTCCATGGCAGAGCAAGGCTGGGCAATGAAAGGAGAGCTCGTACTCTCCTGCAATTGCACGGTTTTTTGTCCTTGCGTGCTGTCGCTTGGCAGCCATCCGCCGACGGAGGGTTATTGTCAGACCTGGGCGGGCTTCCGCATCGACGCAGGCCATTTCGGCGAGGTCGACCTGTCCGGCCTCAATCTCGGTCTGGTCATG
This sequence comes from Mesorhizobium sp. M0139, assembly GCF_040322455.1. NCBI lineage: Bacteria > Pseudomonadati > Pseudomonadota > Alphaproteobacteria > Hyphomicrobiales > Phyllobacteriaceae > Mesorhizobium > Mesorhizobium sp. M0139. The sequence goes on along the minus strand of NZ_JAMYTN010000013.1, from coordinate 177,308 downwards.
GAAATCCCCGGCTATATGAGCCGCGGCAACTGGACCGCAGGCCTGTTCATCGACAAGCGCGCCTCCGTCTATGCGGTGAAAGCGCTGACCAGGATCTTCACCGGGAAGGCCGGCGGAACAACCTCGCTGTTGTCGATCCTTGTCGGCAAGTTCCTCGGTGTCGAGCAGGTGCCGATCACCTACGAGACGCGTGACAAGACCCGTATTTTCCAGATACCGAAGATCATCGACGGGGCGGTCACACCGATTCCCGGCAAGGATCGCGAGAAGGATACCGTGATCGGCAACTCGGAATACTGGATCGCGCCGGAGATCATCGTGGCCAGGTCCGACAAAAGCAAGATGCGGGCGTTCGGCCACAACTGGAACTTTGCCGGCCGCTCGGCCGAAATCTGCAAACTGGATTGGCGGGGCCCGTGAGCAAGAACACAACCGCCAGGAATGCCGCCAAAAAGATCACCGACCGGATACCCAGGCCGAAGAAAAAGGTCACCTGGCCGCAGGCGCGGGCATTCTCGGTGCATCTGTTGACCGCGTCTGGCTCGTTCCTGGCCTTCCTGTCTCTGGTGGCGGCAAGCGAGCAACGCTGGACGGCGATGTTCTGGTGGCTGGGGCTGGCGCTGTTCGTCGACGGCATAGACGGGCCGATCGCGCGCAAGCTTGAGGTCAAGGAGATCCTGCCGACCTGGTCGGGCGAACTCCTCGACAACATCATCGACTATGTCACCTACGTGCTGATCCCGGCCTTCGCACTCTACCAGCGCGGCTTCATGGGCGAAGGGCTGTCTTTCCTGTCGGCGGCCATCATCGTGGTGTCCAGCGCCATCTATTATGCCGACACCGGAATGAAGACGAAGGAGAACTTCTTCAAAGGCTTTCCGGTGGTCTGGAACATGGTCGTGTTCACGCTGTTCGTCATCGAACCGGGACAGTGGGTGTCCTTCGGCGTCGTCGTGGCGGCCGGCATCCTCACCTTCGTGCCGATCAACTTCATTCACCCCGTGCGGGTGGTGCGGCTGCGGCCAATCAATCTTGGCATGACGCTGCTCTGGTGTGCTTTCGGTGCGCTGGCGCTGGCGCAGGCGGCCCTTGCCGCCTTCTACGACCAGATCGGCGTTTTGGGCGAACAGGTCAGCGTCTTTACCAAGGTCGGCATCACCATCACCGGACTTTACCTCGCCTGCATCGGCGGTATCATGCAGTTCTTCCCCAAACTCGGCGCCAAGCCGGACACTAAGAAAGCCTGACCGCAGGAAAGCCCACAATGTCCAAAGCAGTCCGTATCCACGCCCATGGCGGTCCGGAAGTCCTGACCTATGAAGACGCCGATCCGGGACAACCCGGCGCCGGGCAGATCCTGGTCAGGCACACCGCGATCGGCCTCAATTTCATCGATGTCTATCACCGCATCGGCCTCTATCCGCCGCCCGGCGGCTTCCCGCTGATCCCCGGCGGCGAGGCGGCAGGTGTGGTTCTCGAGGTCGGTGCAGGCATCGACTGGCTGAAGCCGGGCGACCGCATCGCCTATGCCGTCAACGTCGGCGCCTATGCCGAACAGCGCGTCGTCGCCGCCGACCGCGTCGTCAAGGTGCCGGACCGCATCAGCGACGAACAGGCCGCCGGCATGATGCTTAAAGGCATGACGGCGGAGTATCTGTTGCGCCGGACCTTCAAGGTGAAGGCAGGCGACACCATCCTGTTCCATGCCGCCGCCGGCGGCGTCGGGCTGATCCTGGGACAATGGGCAAAACATCTCGGCGCCACCGTGATCGGCACGGCAAGCTCAACCGACAAGATCGAGCTCGCCAAGGCGCATGGCTTCGGCCATGTCATCAACTACAAGGAGCAGGATTTCGTCGCCGGGGTCGCCGCCATCACCGGCGGCAAGAAATGTGACGTCGTCTACGATTCGGTCGGCAACGACACATTCCCGGCCTCGCTCGACTGTCTGAAGCCGCTCGGCATGTTCGTCTCTTTCGGTCAGTCCTCTGGACCGATCCCGCCATTTTCAATGTCGCTGCTGGCGCAGAAGGGCTCGCTGTTCGCTACCAGGCCGACTTTGTTCGTCTACAACGCCAAGCGTGAAGACCTCGAAGTCTCCGCCGCGGCATTGTTCGACGTGGTGTTGAGCGGTGCGGTCGAGATCAAGATCAACCAGCGTTATGCGCTGAAGGACGCGGGCAAGGCGCAAGCCGATCTCGAAGGGCGCAAGACCACTGGCACGACCATACTGATCCCCTGATCTGCCTTGCTTTTCAGCGTTTTGCCGCGACGCCAGGCACTGTTTACCCGAAAAACCGGACGATCGGTTCGTTGTGCGAAGCAGGTCAATCTTTACCCCTTGAGTTTCCGCTGAAATTCTTGAAGCTCTTTCAAGGTGGGTGCTGCTTTCGCACGAGAGCGGCCAGCGCATACCATGCTGGCGGGAACACAGAACATGTCCGGGAACCGGATGGGAGGCACTGTGAGTGCAGATCATGATGGAGCGAACCTGCTTGAGGTTCGTGGCCTGACCAAGATATTCGGCACGTTGACGGCGTGCGATCATATCGACCTCAACATCGCCAAGGGCGAGATCCACGCGCTGCTTGGCGAAAACGGCGCCGGCAAGTCGACGCTGGTCAAGATGCTGTTCGGTTCGCTGGAGCCCAATTCCGGCGAGATATTCTGGAACGGCGAAGCGGTGCGGATCACCAGTCCGGGCATGGCGAAGAAGCTCGGCATCGGCATGGTGTTTCAGCACTTTTCGCTGTTCGAGGCGCTGACCGCGGCCGAGAATATCGCTCTGTCTCTGGATGACGGCTCACCGATCAGCTCGATCGCGGCCAAGGCGAGGGCGCTTTCCTTCAGCTATGGCCTGCCGCTCGATCCGGACTCGCTGGTCGGCGATCTCTCGGTCGGCGAACGCCAGCGCATCGAGATCATCCGCTGCCTGTTGCAGACGCCGCAGCTCATCATCCTCGACGAGCCGACCTCGGTGCTGACGCCGCAGGAAGCCGACAAGCTGTTCGAAACCCTTGAGCGCCTGCGCTCGGAGGGCAAATCCATCCTCTACATTTCGCACCGGCTGGAAGAGGTCAAACGCATCTGCGACCGCGCCACCGTGCTGCGTCACGGCAAGGTCGTCGGCCATTGCAAACCGCGCGAGGAAACGGCTTCGTCGCTGGCCCGCATGATGGTCGGCAACGAGGTGAAGGCCGTGGTGCGCGCACCGGCCGAAGGCATCGAGGCCGCGCAGCCGCTGCTCGAAATCCGCGCCCTCAGCCGCAAGCCGGCAACCCCGTTTTCGATCCCGCTGAAGAATATCAACCTCACTGTGCGCGCCGGCGAGGTGATCGGCATTGCCGGTGTCGCCGGCAACGGCCAGGGCGAGTTCTTCGAATCCGTCTCCGGCGAGGTGCTGCAGCAGGACGCCGCATCCGTGCGCATCCGCGGCAAGGATGCCGGCTCGCTCTCGATCACAGGCCGGCGGCTGATGGGCGCTGCCTTCGTGCCGGAAGAACGCCTCGGCCATGGCGCGGCGCCACGCATGAAGCTTTCGGAAAATCTGCTTCTGTCGCGGCACGCCACCGACGGCAAGGTTTTTGTCGGCGCCGGCGGCACGGTCAAAAGCGGTGCGGTCTATGCCGCCGCCCAGCGCATCATCGTGGCGATGGACGTGCGCAAGAGCGCGCCCGATCCGGAAGCCGCGGCCCTGTCGGGCGGCAATCTGCAGAAATTCATCGTCGGCCGCGAACTCGACCGCAGCCCTGCCGTCATGGTCGTCAACCAGCCGACCTGGGGCGTCGACGCCGGTGCCGCCGCCCACATCCGCCAGGCGCTGATCGAACTGGCGCGCAGCGGCTCGGCGGTTCTGGTCATCAGCCAGGACCTCGATGAGCTGTTCGAGATTTCGGACGCGATCGCGGTCATGCACAATGGCGAATTGTCGAAACCGCTGCCGATCGCCGAGGCAACTTTCGAAAAGATCGGCCTGTTGATGGGCGGCGCCGAGCCCGGCCACGCCGAACATGGTCTGGAGACGGCATGATGCGCCTCGAACTCGTCAAACGCCCGCAGCGCTCGATGCTGTTTTCCGCGCTGTCGCCCTTCATCGCCTTCGCCCTGACGATCATCGCCGGCGCGGTTCTGTTCGCGTTGCTCGGCGTCAACCCGCTGAGCGCATTCGAGATCTATTTCATCGAGCCGATCAGCCAGGTCTGGCAGTTGCATGAACTGGCGATCAAGGCCGCACCTTTGATCCTGATCGCGGTCGGCCTGTCGGTCTGTTACAAGGCCAACATCTGGAACATCGGCGCTGAGGGACAGTTCATCCTCGGCGGCATTTTCGGCTCGGCCATTCCGGTGCTGTTTCCCGGGTTCGAAGGCCCGCTTGTGCTGCCGCTGATGCTGTTGTTCGGCATGGTCGGCGGCGCCGCCTATGCGGCAATCCCTGCTCTCCTAAAGACGCGCTTCGGCACCAACGAAATCCTGACCAGCCTGATGCTGGTCTACGTCGCCCAGCTTTTCCTCGACTGGCTGGTGCGCGGCCCCTGGCGCGATCCGCAGGGCCATGGTTTTCCGCAGACGATCCAGTTCAACGACTCGGCGGTCCTGCCGGAACTGATGCCGGACGCCGGCCGTGCCAATTGGGGTTTTGTCTTCGCGCTTGTTGCAGCCGTGCTGATCTGGGTGCTAATGAGCCGCCTGCTCAAGGGTTTTGAGGTCCGCGTGCTCGGCTCCAGCCCGAGGGCAGGGCGCTTCGCCGGCTTCGGCCTCAACCGCATGGTCTTCTTCGCCTTCCTGCTGTCAGGCGCGCTGGCCGGGCTTGCCGGCATTTCGGAAGTCTCCGGCGCCATCGGCCAGCTGCAGCCGGTGATTTCGCCCGGCTACGGCTTCACAGCGATCATTGTGGCGTTCCTCGGCCGGCTCAATCCGCTCGGCATCGTCGCCGCCGGCCTGGTGCTGGCGCTGACCTATCTCGGCGGCGAGGCGGTGCAAAGCGCGCTCGGCATCTCCGACAAGGTGGCGCGTGTGTTCCAGGGCATGCTTTTGTTCTTCGTGCTCGGTTGCGACACGCTCATCCATTACCGCATTCGCCTGGTCGGCATGGCGCTGACGAAAAGCGCGGCGAAGCTTGAAGCCGCGCCGAAGTTGAAGGAAGCCCGCTGATGGACATCGCCATCAACATCCTTTTGACCATCGCGACCGCGGCGACGCCGCTGCTGATCGCGGCAATCGGCGAACTGGTGGTCGAGCGCTCCGGCGTGCTCAACCTCGGCGTCGAAGGCATGATGATCATGGGCGCCGTCGGCGGCTTCGGAGCCGGCTATCTCACGGGATCGCCCTGGATCGGCCTGTTGGCGGCAATCGCCATGGGCGCGGTGTTCTCGCTGCTGTTTGCGGTGATGACGCTGTCGCTCGCCACCAACCAGGTGGCGACCGGCCTGTCGTTGACGCTGCTTGGCCTCGGCCTTTCCGGCATGATGGGGACCAGCTTCGTCGGCCAGCCCGGCGAGCGGCTGCCAAACCTCTACGTTCCGGTGCTCACCGACATTCCCGTGGTCGGCAGGCTGTTGTTCGGCCAGGACCCGATCTTCTACATCTCGATCGCGCTGACGGCGGCCGTCATGTGGTTCCTGTTCAAGACCCGCACCGGCCTCACTCTGCGCTCGATCGGAGACAGCCACACATCGGCGCATGCGCTCGGCATCAAGGTCATCCGCTACCGCTATCTCGCGGTCATCTTCGGCGGCGCCTGCGCCGGCCTTGCCGGCGGCCATCTGTCGCTGGTCTACACGCCGCAATGGGTGGAGAACATGAGCGCGGGCCGCGGCTGGATCGCGCTGGCGCTGGTCGTCTTCGCCTCCTGGCGGCCGTGGCGCGTGCTCGCCGGCGCCTACATCTTCGGCGCGGTGTGGATCGGCCAGCTTCATGCACAGGCATTTGGCATTCCGGTTCCTTCGCAGCTGCTTTCTTCTCTGCCCTATCTGGCAACCGTCGTGGTTCTCGTTCTAATCTCGCGCAACAAGCGTCTGACGATGATGAACACGCCGGCTTCCTTGGGGCAGCCATTCGTTCCGGATCGTTGACAACAAAAACAAACGGGAAGCTCCAAGGCTAAACTCAGAGAGGTAACACAATGAAAAAACTGTTTATCGCGTTGATGACCACGACCGCCGCCATGTCACTGGCGGCGTCGGCGCAGGCCGCCGACAAGTTGAAGGCATGCTGGGTCTACACCGGCCCGATCGGCGATTTCGGCTATTCCTACCAGCACGACCAAGGCCGCCTCGAGGTGGAGAAGGCGCTCGGCGACAAGGTCGAAACCGCCTATCTCGAGAACGTCTCGGAAGGTCCCGATGCCGATCGCGCTTTCGAGCGTCTGGCGCGCGAAGGCTGCAAGATCATCTTCGGCACCTCTTTCGGCTTCATGGACCCGGAAGTGAAGGTCGCCAAGAAGTTCCCCAAAGTGATGTTCGAGCACGCCACCGGCTACAAGACCGCTGACAATCTCGGCATCTACAATGCGCGCTTCTATGAAGGCCGCTACGTGCTCGGCCAGATCGCCGCCAAGGAATCGAAGGCAGGGGTCGCCGGCTATATCGTTTCCTTCCCGATCCCCGAAGTGGTGATGGGTATCAACTCCTTCATGCTCGGCGCGCAGTCGGTCAACCCGAACTTCAAGGCCAAGATCGTCTGGGTGAACTCCTGGTTCGATCCGGGCAAGGAAGCTGACGCGGCCAAGGCACTGTTCGATCAGGGCGCCGACATCATCGTTCAGCACACCGATTCCACCGCTGCCTTGCAGGTGGCGGAAGAGCGCAAGCTGCACGGCTTCGGCCAGTCCTCCGACATGATCAAGTTCGCGCCGAACGCGCAGCTAACCTCGCTGACGGACGAATGGGGGCCGTACTACATCAGCCGCGTTCAGGCAGCGCTCGACGGCACCTGGAAGCCGGACAATGTCTGGCTCGGCATCAAGGACGGCGCCGTCAAGCTGGCGCCCTTCACCAACATGCCGGACGATGTGAAGGCGATGGCCGAGGCAACCGCCAAGAAAATCGCAGATGGCTGGAACCCCTTCACCGGACCGGTCGCCAAGCAGGACGGCACGCCGTGGCTCAAGGACGGCGAAGTCGCCGACGACGGCACGCTGCTCGGCATGAACTTCTATGTGAAGGGCGTCGACGACAAGTTGCCGCAGTAAGTATCGGAACGCAAAAGAGAAGGGGCGCCGCGCGGCGCCCCTTTTCATTTCGCGGACTGCACGCTTCGACCGCGAAACCGCGCCGAGGGCTGTGCCAAAAATCCGAAGGCGCCGGGAGGCGCCCTTTTTGGTAATTTTCTAAACCGCCGAGCCGTAAAGGTCGTAGGCGTCGGCGCGGTGGATCTTGACCGTGACGATGTCGCCTTGGCGCAGCGGACGGCGCGACTGGATATGCACCGAACCGTCGATCTCGGGCGCGTCGTATTTTGTCCGGCCCTTGGCAGACGTGCCATGCGCCTCGTCGATCAGCACCGGCAGGCGCTTGCCGACCTTCTTAGCCAGCTGCGTCGCCGAGATCTTCTGCTGGCGCTGCATGAAGCGATGCCAGCGCGCTTCCTTGATCTCCTGCGGCACCTGTTCGAGGCCGAGATCGTTGGAGCGGGCGCCGCGGACCGGCTCGTATTTAAAGCAGCCGGCGCGATCGATCCTGGCCTCGTCCAGCCAGTCGAGCAGCATCTCGAAATCCTCGTCGGTCTCGCCGGGGAAACCGACGATGAAGGTCGAGCGTATCGCCAGATCCGGGCACACCTCGCGCCAGCCGCGAATGCGCTCCAGCGTCTTTTCGCCATGGGCGGGACGGCGCATGTTCTTCAGCACCTGCGGCGAAGCGTGCTGGAAGGGGATGTCCAGATAGGGAAGGATTTTTCCATCCGCCATCAGCGGGATGACATCGGCGACATGCGGGTAGGGGTAGACATAGTGCATGCGTACCCAGATGCCGAGCTTGCCCAGCTCCTCCGACAGGTCGAGGAATTTCGCCCGCACTTCGCGGTCGCCGAACATCGACGTCTGGTACTTGATGTCGATGCCGTAGGCGCTGGTGTCCTGCGAGATGACCAGCAATTCCTTGACGCCGGCCTTGGCCAGCTTCTCGGCTTCGCGCAGCACATCGGCCGCCGGGCGCGAGACGAGGTCGCCGCGCAGTGCCGGAATGATGCAGAAGGTGCAGCGGTTGTTGCAGCCTTCGGAAATCTTGAGATAGGCGTAGTGGCGCGGCGTCAGCTTGACGCCTTGCGGCGGCAGAAGGTCGATATACGGATCGTGGCTGGGCGGCGCCGCCTCATGCACCGCGGCCATCACGCTCTCATAGGCCTGCGGGCCGGTGATGGCGAGGACGTTGGGGTGCTTCTCTCGTATGACGTCCGGCTCGGCGCCGAGGCAGCCGGTGACGATCACCCGGCCGTTTTCCGAAAGCGCCGAACCAATGGCGTTGAGCGATTCGTCGCGGGCCGAATCGAGAAAGCCGCAGGTGTTGACGACGACAAGGTCGGCGCCGTCATGCTTGCGCGCGATCTCATAGCCTTCGGCGCGCAGGCGCGTGATGATGCGCTCGGAATCCACAAGCGCCTTCGGGCATCCAAGGCTGACGAAACTGACGCGAGGCGCAGACATGAGAAAACATTCCGGGTTTTTTCGGGATCGGCGGCCAGTACCACACTTATTGCGGCATTGGTATGGGCAGCGGCTGCGGCGAACGCGACCATGCTGCTACAGAAGCTGTGGACCGGCAGCGTCAGCTCACCACAGGACTGACATGCGGCCAGACCTCGACAACGCCCCGATAGACCATATCGATCGCGACATAGAGAATGATCAGCAAGCCGACATAAGCGATCCAGCGGTGGCGGTGCAGCAGCTTGGCAATGAAGCTCGCGGCCAAGCCCATCAAGGCGATCGACAGCACCAGGCCTATGACAAGCACCGGAAAATGATCGCGCGCCGCACCGGCGACCGCCAGCACATTGTCCAGCGACATCGAAACATCGGCGACGACGATCTGCAGGGCCGCCTGGCCGAGCGTCTTGCGCGGCGCCTTGCCACCCACCGTTCTGTCGCTGTTGAGGTCGGAATCGGACAGCGCCTCGGTCGCCTCGAACTCGTCGGCATGCGACGTCCGCAGCTCGCGCCACATCTTCCAGCACACCCACAACAAAAGGATGCCGCCGGCCAGCAGCAGGCCGACAACGGCAAGAAGCTTGACGGTGACGGCGGCAAACAGGATGCGCAGCACAGTCGCCGCCAACACGCCGATCAGGATGGCTTTCTTGCGCTGCTCGACCGGCAGGCCGGCGGCGGCAAGGCCGATGACGATGGCATTGTCGCCGGCAAGCACCAGATCGATGGCGATGACCTGGAGGAGGGCCGTCATGCTTGCAGCGCTGAAAATGTCCATCGACCGGAGCCCTTGCTGTATCGGCGTGTTCGCCGTCGGATATGCCGACGCCCTAACGTGTATGGTTCCCGCGCGTCAAGAGAATGCCGGCGCGATTCCAGGAAAAGTCCCTAGCGGTTTCCCGCCCCGAATCAAGCAAAAACAAAGAGTTAGAGTGAGTCAGCTGCTCTATAAAAAGCTGAGCCGCTCTAACCGCCGACGCTGAAAGCCACGGGAATAGGGAAGGTCGTTCTGCCAGAGAGAATTCTGGTCGCAGAGAATTCAGTCGTAGAGATTGTACTTCGCCCAGTCGGCTTCCGGAATCTCGTCGCCAATGCGGTAACGGAACTGCAGGACCTCCATATGGTCCGGCGCCGTCTCGCATTTGAACTTCAGCCGGTACCACTGCCCCTTGCTGCGGAAGGCAGCGCCCGGGCTGCGGATTGCATCGGCCTTCATTTCCGGCGTAGCGAAGGCGTAGGCGACGACGCGGTCTGCCTTGTACTTGTGGTCGTCATGGCTGATGCGGTCGAGCACTTCGGCGTCGCATCTCTGCTCCAGCCGGGTCTCCGGGTCGAGTTTCAGCAGGCCGGCGCGCAGGGCGGCGTCCATCGCGTGGGCGGGTAAAGCCAGCGTCACCCAAGCCAGCGCCGCAAGGAATAGTTTTTTCATGGGCGGGAGAACGACCATATCTCACGTGAAAAATCAACCGGAGTGCCATTTTGGGGCAGCCGGATGTGCCCGGAAATCGCCGTTGGCCGGGCAGGCGCAGCCGTTTTGGCGCGCCCCCGGCGCCATTCTTATTTGTCCGGGCTGCCATGCACCGATTGCCTGTTTCGCCGTCTTTGCGCTTCTCGCGATCGCGGCACCCACCGCCACGGCCGCAAGGCGATATAGAAAGCGAGGAAGGCTCTTTGTGCAAGGCCGGCCTCGCTGTGCCAGACCTCCCTTATCCCCGCCGCCCGCAAGGCCCTTCGTTGGGTGCTGTTGCGGTCCCAGCGCCGGCTGATGCTGCCCGCCCGGTAGTATTTGTGGCAGAGCACTTGCGGCACGCGGACAAAGCCGCCGAGCAGCGACAGATGCAGAAGCCAGGTCCAGTCGGCGCTGAATTCGCCTTGGCTGTTGGGCTTGATCCCGCCGCTACGGTGGAACGCCCAGGCCCTGAATATCCCACGATTGGGAACCCACCATCCATGCGGCTGGCGCGCCATCGCCCGGCCACGCGCAAAACCGTCCTGCAAGCCCTCCAGCAGGTCGAACTTCCACGTGGCACTTTCGCCGCTGACTTCGATCACTTCGACATCGCTGAACGACAGTACGGCCTCGGGATTGGCATCGAGCGCCCGCACCAGCGCCTCGATATAGGTTGGATCGATGACGTCGTCATGGAAGGCAAAGAACATCAATTCGCCGCTGGCATTGGCCATCAGATCGTTGGAGTTCTTCAGCCATCCCAGGTTTTTGTCCCGGCGCAGGATACGGACATCGTCGCGGCCGCCGGCGAAGGCTGAAACGATCTCGAATGTCGCGTCGGTCGAATTGTCCTCGCCGACCAGGATCTCGATATTGTCCCAGGTCTGCGCGGCGAGGCTGTCCAGCGTACGCGAAATGAATGCCGCCGAATTGTAGCATGGCACCAGCGCCGTGACCTTCGGCCGCCAGCCGGATCGAAGCTGGACTTGTTTCCGCGCTACCTGCTTCGCGCCGCCCTGTTCTGTCTCACCCATTCACTCGATCCCGCAGATTTGCCGCGCCAGCCTGTCGGCAAGCCACGGCGCCGTCGAATATTTACCTGTGTCGACCGAGATGTAGTTGCCCAGGCGGTTGACCCCGAATTGGTCGCGGCGATGGATCGTGGCTTTCGGGTCGCCGAGCGAACCACGCCCTTGCGCAAACACGAAGCCGCCGCGTACCTCAAGCTCCTCGGCATCGTCGAACATGCTGGAAACACTGGGCAACAACCGGGCGAGCGTGGCGCGAACGTTGCCGATGAACCGCTGTCGTGCGTCGGCATCGAGCGCTTGCGGCGTTTCGATCGACAATTCGCCACTCTCCGCAAGCAACCCGCTCGGGTACCAGGAGAGATAGAAGTTGCGCCCGTCATAGTTTTTTATGTCGCCGAACGGGCCAAGGGCGACGACCGCGCACGGCACATCGACAGGCTGGCTGGTGCGGCCGAACAGGCAAAGCCGGTAGCGGTGCGACCATCCGGGAACCGGTTCGATGCCGGCCGTGCGGTCGACAGCCAGCCGCCCCTCCCATAGGCAATTGACGACGATGTCGAACGCCTCGCTTTTCTCGCCTGCGACCGCCACGCGCCATTTCCCGTCAATTCCGTCCACCGGCTGTGCCGACAGGACTTTGGCCGCCATTCGCAAGCTGGTGTTGGGTTCACTCCGAAGCACGGCGCAAAGCCGGTCGGCAACCCATCGCGTGTTGATGGATCGCTCCGGCACCTGGAAGCCGCCGACGATCTGGTCCGAGTTGGTGACATCGGCCAATTCAGTTTTGGAAAGCCGTTTCGACCGCGCCGCCGATACGTCGGCAAGGTAGCTGGTGGCGTCAGCGTGGCTGCGCACCAATACATCCACACGTTCAAAGATCGCCCCCAGCGCCTCGGCAGCGACGATCGAGTTGCGATGGACCAGATAAAGGTCTTCCGAAAAGGTCGTGTGCGCTTCCAGATTGCTTCCGATCAGCTCGGAAACAAGCCTGCCGAAACACAGTCCTCCCGAAAGCAGATGCCGGGCGGTCAGCAGCGAGGCATCGTTCCCGTAGAGATAGCCGAGATGAATCTTCCCCTCGTTCCAACGGCTGGCGCAGGCCATCGGCTCGCTCTCCTTGTCGAAGAGGGACACCGCGTAGCCTCTGCGCGCCATCATGAGAGCGAGGCTCGCGCCCATGATGCCGGCGCCGAGAATAGCCATTCTGCCGCGAGGCGCTGTCATGTCCTGGCGCGCATCGCGGCCTCTCCTTTCCCGACGATTGTCATCAGGGATACGAGACGTAGTCTTTAGGGTCGTATTCGGTATCGCAGAAAACCAGCAAAGACGGGTTCTCGCCTTCATAGGTCTGCAGCGCCCACACCGGGGCGTCGACCAGCACCGCGCGGTTCGATGCGGTGAGCGTCAGCCGTTCGACCTGTTCCTGGTAGCGAAATTCGATGCCGATCTCGCCCGACAGCTGCATCATCAATTGTCGGCCCGACCCGTGTGCATGTCCGCCCCGCGACGTGCCGCGCGGCGCGGTGACGACGAACGCCCGCACGGCTTGGAAATTGTAACCGCTGAACTCGATAGCGGTCAGCATTCCCCTGGGATCGCAATGTAACGAAGTGGGGATCTCGGTGACCTTGCCGCCAAAGAACGTTCGATGCTGCATAACGTAAGCCCGCCAGATGCCGGTCGAAATTTTACCTCAGACTAGCGCTTATATCAAAAGACAGGGAATACAACCACTTAGGCGGTGTTTGGGAACACTGCAGCGGATCGGTGTCGAGCTCGGCCTCAGGCCGATAGGTGCCGACTACCGAAGGTCGCCGCGCCGTCACGACTTCTGAGTCGCGGCCGAAACCACGGCTTAAGACCTTGGTCTGAGCGGTCTAGGACCTTTGAGTTCGGAAGGCCGGCCGGTTCCAAGGAGGGTGATCTACTTCAGCAATTTCAAAGAGTTATGCTGGTTGGCGTTTCGCCGGCCGGCCGCTTCGTTCTCGCAATGAAAGCACATCTATATCTAAGTTTACCCTTTGTGTTAGCGATTCCTCATGTTGCCCGCTATAGCGGTTAGTGGCGGTGGCAATCTCGGAGGTAGTTATGACATCCCGAAAGACCCTTTTTGCTGCATTTGCGGTGTTCTCGCTTCTGGTGTCGCCGGCCCTGGCTGCTGCTGGTGGCAACGGCCATGGTAACGGCCATGGCAATGGTAACGGCAATGGCAATGGCAATGGCAATAGCGGAGGAAACGGTAATGCTGGCGGCAATGGCGGAGGCGGCGGTTCGGTCGGCAAGTCGGCATCCGCCAAGGGCCAGGCCCCTAAGGGCCAGGTCGCCAAGGCCGCTACCCCTTCTGTGTCCAAGGAAAAGAATATCCATGCCAAGCTCGGCCGGTTGAACTCGCTGCAGCGCAACGCCAACGCCTTTATGCACTCCAAGAGCAAGAACTTCGCTGGCGTGCAGGCTTTTGTGACACAGTCGGCAATAGCCAAGAACGCTCAATCGGCGCTCGACGCCGCTAATCAGGCGGTTACCGACGCCAAAGCGGCGCTCGACGCGCTGAATGCGAAAGCGGCTGACCCGAATACCCTGCCCGAAGATGTCCCGACGCAGGCCGACCTCGATGCAGCACAGACAGCATTCGATGACGCCACCCAGGCCGCCGCCGATGCTAAGGCCGCCGCCGCTGACGCCGCTGCCAACGTCCCATCGCTCGATGCAGCTCTTGCCCAAATGGCCAACAAGCCCGTTGACCCTGAGGTCACAGATTGGGCCAATGGCGTACTTGCCGACAAGATCGACCAAGTGGCCGCCAAGTTGGCTCCGGCCACGCCTTAAGGCCTCATGCGGCGGCAGCGATCCAGTCGACGATAAAGCCGTCGGGTTTGCCCGGCGGCTGTACCTTTCTCGCCTATCTGCAGCGTTGGTCCTAATGCAGGTCCGAGATTCTGGTGATGGCTATTTTGCGAAATCTGCAGCCGCGCCGCCGTCCTCAACGCTGAATTCATGCGTGCTTCGCGCATCTTCATCGACCACACGAAACCAATGCTCCTGAAGCGCTCTAGGCGACACCCTTTGGCCCGTGACCTTCTCTACCGCAGATAACGGATCATCGGCGTTCGTGGCCTGAGATGAGACACACTCCTCTCCATGCCACTCTTCCACCTGGTACTCTGGCATGCCGGCCTACCTACCGCTCCCCAGAGCCTTCGCTTCCCGCTCCAGCGTCTCGCGTCGGTTGCCGTACTTCGCGATCAATTCCTTGACCTGCTGCGGGGTGATGCCGGCCTTGGTGGCGAAATACTCGACTTCATAATCCTCATCGGCAGAGACGCGGTCCCGATCGCGGAAGTCCGTCTTCGTTTTGTCGTCGGCCATTTGCTTTGCTCCTGGTTGAATGATCAACCGCAACGTGCAGCCGCAGCCTTTTGTTGCAGCGGAGCCCGGATTTCCGAAACGGTCACATGGGAAAACGACCCTCAGTCGCAGGAGGTGCTGGTGTTGCTGTAACTTTGAACGGAACGGTTCTTCTCCTTGACGGTTGTGACGTGAAGGAGATGCCTCATGTTTGAAAGTGTGATGTGGTTGATCGTCGTTGCTGGTGGGCCACTGTTGCTGGCCCTATTGATGGGATACGTTCTTATGACCCGACGCCACCGTGGTCCTGCAGAACGCATGGAAAGCGACCGCGCGACCAAACGGCTCTATCGCCAGGACGAACGTTGATCCTGAGGCTGGCGCAACGTTTGCGCTCACGCTGGCCCGCTGCCTCGCGGTGGCAGGCTTCTTCGTTTTAGGAAGTTAGGAATAACTTAGGAAAGATTTGGCCCTCTCTGAAAATACAGAGGCAATTCAGCACGGTAGCCAAATATCTGGCGGAGGGAGTTTCCGCCTTGCCCCAGTGGCATATCGGTTCAATCAATATAGAATATCATTTAAATTCAGTCCCATAGGCTTATGCAGCGTTTTATGCCATTGCATGCGCCCTCACCGTGTTGCATATTTTTTGGTGGGTCTAATGATGGGTCGTGGAGGTAGGATTGCCGCGCAAAGCTAGAGAGCTTGGGCCGTTGGAGGTCAAGCGCCTTTCGAAACCGGGGCTACATGCCGTTGGCGGCGTGGCGGGTCTGGGATTACAGGTCAAGGATACCGGTGCACGCTCTTGGTTGCTTCGAATCTCCATAGGGCAACGCCGGCGAGAGATTGGTCTTGGTGGATATCCGGATGTCACACTCGCCCAGGCTCGCGAAAAAGCGCGGGAGATGCGTGCAGCGGTTGATCGCGGGGGGGACCCCGCCGAACAAAGGCGGGCAGCCAAGCGTGCCCTGATGTCCGCAGCCGCAAGTGAAATTACCTTCGATGAAGCGGCGCGGCGATGGCATAAGTCGAAGCGCCGTGAATACAGGAACGAAAAGCACGCCGCACAGGTCCTGACGACGATTCTGACTTACGCGTCTCCGGCATTGGGTACTGTACCGGTGGGGTTGATCTCACTTGCGCACATTGTTCAAGTTCTCGAACCCATCTGGGCTGAGAAGACTGAGACGGCCACCAGGCTTCGGGGTCGAATTGAGAACGTTTTATCCTGGGCCACAGTGTCGGGTTTTCGATCCGGAGAGAATCCTGCAAGGTGGAAAGGGAACCTTGATTCAGTACTTCCAAAGCCGAAAATGCTGAGGTCGGTATCGCACCCTTCAGCCCTGCCATTTGATCGAGTTGCAGCGTTTCTTGTTGCTTTGAAGCGGATCGAGGGGATGGGGTCCAAAGCACTCGAATTTGCTATTTTGACAGCTGGCCGGTCGGGCGAGGTGCGCGAAGCGAAGTGGAGCGAATTTGATCTGCAGAAATCTGTCTGGACAGTCCCGGCCGATCGAATGAAGGCGGGGAGGGAACACAGTGTGCCCCTTTCGCGGCAAGCTATGCTTGTTCTCAATGGCATTCCAAGGTTCTTGCATTCGGAGCTCGTTTTCACGGCGCCGCGCGGGGGGGCACTTTCGGACATGACGCTGTCGGCAGTGATGAGGCGGATGGCTGTTGCAGCTGTCCCGCACGGGTTCCGGTCTACGTTTCGCGACTGGGTGGCCGAACGCACTGCATATCAAAGTGATGTAGCTGAGATGGCACTGGCACACAGCATTCGCAACAAGGTTGAGGCAGCCTATCGGCGCGGTGATCTGTTTGAAAAACGCCGGCAGCTTATGCAGGACTGGGCGGATTTTTGTGCGCCGTAGTGTGGGTCGATATGGCATGTTGACTGACGCAATGGAATCGCTTCTCCTAAAGTGCCTCTTGTAGGTCAAACGCATGCGTTGATTGAGATCGAGGAGCAACTTCTGCGCATGACGTGCGGGCAAATGTCGAGGCGAGACCTCGGCAGGGTCCTGCAATCCATGTCGATATTGCCCAAAGAGGTATTCTATTCAGTTCACGACGTTGCGGCGCGCTATCGCATCTCCGTGAATAGCGTTTGGCGATGGGCCTCACATCGCAAAGATTTCCCTAACCCTGTCAAGATCGGACCAGGCTGCACGCGTTGGCGTCTGACCGAACTTGAAGCTTTTGAGAACAGTTCAGGCGCTTGCCCGGCGGCTTCGGCTCGCGCGTCGGACAAGATTGCCAAATGAAGATGCCAAGTTGGAACGCTTCGACAGCAGCAGGTTTGGCCTACACGGCCTCAAATCTTCGGCAGGCAGGGCTCGACCAGACCTCCGTTGACAGCTTCCGTTCTGTTCCCGTCAAAAGCCACGCAGCCTCTGACTGGAACTCGGCAAACCGTACGAGGGTTGCGTGAGTTCGGAACCTACCATCAGGCGTGGGCCACGCACTACGAATTACACAACCGTTCCGAACCATGTCTTTGAAGACCAACGCCTATCGATGGAGGCGCGCTGGCTACTGGGGTATCTCCTTTCAAAACCCGACAACTGGAAGGTTGTCATAGGTGACATTCGCAACAAAGGGGGATGTGGCCGTGGCAAGGCACAGCGGATGGTCAGTGAGCTTGTCGAGCTTGGTTATGCGGTTAGAGAGCAACCTCGTGCCGACGGACGATTTGCTCCCCTTAGCTTGGTCATTTTCGATGAACCTAGGTCTAAGCGAGGCGACGAGACGTCGGAAAGTGTTGCATTCTTACCGCAGCCCGAAAAACGGTCGACGGCAAATCCGTCGACGGAAAATGCGGCACTAGTAAAGACTGATCCTAAAGCAATTACGGATTATCAAAAGAGAGAGCAAAGCCGCGACGACAAGGGAGAATGTGAGCCCCAGGCGGACGATCCGGCGGGGTTCAAAGCACGGGTTACGCATCTCGCCGAAAGCTTGAATTGGCCGCATTGGGCGAAATCGCCCCTGGATTGGACAGTAGCGTGCTTCGCGGAATTGTCAGATACGGAAAGAGCCGAAGCAGAGGCGAAAGCATCTGCCTATCTTGCCCATTGTGGGCGCAAAGCGCTGGCGCTTGGAACGTATTTCAAAGATCGGAAATGGAAGCATCTTCGCACTTCAGCATTATCAGTGGCCAAGGGGTCATCTGTACTAATGGCCCAGCCATTCGGGAGCATTTGGTGCGCGATCAGGCTTTGTTGGCTACTCCTTCCGCCGCAGCAGTTGCCCAAGCCAAGATCTTTCCTTGGGAAGTTGATGGCTGACGACGGTGCAGCCGGACATCGTGAGCGTTTGGCATACCAGGCGCGGCATGGATGGCCGATGGTCAACCGCATGGATGTTCAGGCTGACAACGGCAACGGAACACCCGTTCCCGCAGACATGCCAATGCTGGAAGTCGTTGGTTCATCTCTAGAACAAGTTCGCCCCGGAACGCCGCTCTGGGCTGCCTGGGAGGCTGAACACCAGAGGCGAGGCTGGCCTTGGTTATCGTCCCAAGGCGATCAGCCAGTGGCCTATTTTCCAGCAGGCGGGCCTGTCAGATTGAAGGCTTTCGAGGAAGCCGTGAAAGGGAAACACGAACATTCAGCTCGTTGGGCTGGCGGATAAGGCGATCTGGAAACGCACATCTTTCGCTTGAAGTGAGATAGCAGCCGACGGGCTGGCATCCCCTTGGAATGTTGGGGAGTGCCATCCACGGATGGAGCTCGAGTTTGGTAAAACGGTTGGGAAAAGTTAGGTTGTGAAAAAACTCACCGAGAAGCAGCGGCAGTTTGCCTACGAGTACCTCGTCGATCTGAACGCGACGCAGGCCGCTATCCGGGCCGGCTATTCCGCAAAGCGAGCCGATGTCGAAGGCTGTGATCTGCTCAAGCATGCTGGCGTAAGCGCGTTCATTGAAGAATTAAAACGCCAACGCTCCCAGCGAGTCCAGTTTAGCTCGGACGACCTCCTTGAGAAACTGAGGGACCAGGTGAATGCCGACCTTGGCGATCTCTTCAATCGGGATGGGACAATCAAGCCAATTCATGAATGGCCTACCGTCTGGCGCCAAGGGTCTTGTCCGGGGTATTGAGTCAGAGGAGCGTTACGAGCGCGGTGAAGGTGGCACGAAAGTGCCGGTAGGGCGCATTACTAAGATCAAGTTCGGTGATCGAGCTCGGATCCTTGAGCTCATCGGAAAGCACACCAAGGTGAATGCCTTTGGTGTCAAAGGCGAACACCCGACGGGTGACGCCATTGACCAATTCTTTGCGGAGATAATGGGCAATTCGATACGACCGAAGATCAATTGAAAGCGAGCTCGGATGATCGACTGAACTCGCATCTCTGCATTCCTAGGCTACGCACAGGCGGTGAGGGGGCAGAAATTGGATCCTCGTGGTTCCAGGAAAGGAGGTGTGCATGATCGTTCTTGTGTGTGGAGGGCGCCAATTCGGAGTGCCTCTCGATCACGGGCCAAGTTTACCAAGCGATGTCGATTTGATCAGAGCAGACCAAGACCGGAAATTCTTGTTCCAAGCTCTCGATCGGCTACATCAGGAGCGCGCTATTTCGATAGTCATTCATGGCGATGCTGACGGTGCCGATCGTCTGTCGGGTACGTTGGCCGAAAGCCGGCAAATCCCCGTACGGGCTTTCCCAGCCGATTGGGAAACTCATCGTCGCGCAGCCGGGCCGATCCGAAACAAGCAAATGCTAGACGAAGGCACTCCCGATCTAGTCGTCGCGTTTCCCGGTGGAAGAGGCACGGCCAACATGGTGCTTCAATCAAGAAGTGCCGGTGTTTCGGTCATGGAGGTTGACGCGTCTCATGCGGGCCAGACGGATAGATGATAGGACGCGTAGAAAAGCCGCTTCCGGGACAGGGCATCGGCGAACGCCTTGCGTTGGGCCTGCGGACGCGTGGGATCAGCGCCGCCGCGGCCTGGTTTGGAGTAGGTCTCGACGACGAGCGCAACCGAAGAGGCGAGGAGGTAGTCAGCGCTGCAAATTCCCCCGTCGATGTCCTTGTCATTCCAGCGGATGAAGAAAGCGCTGTGGCCGCGGAGATGCTCGTCTTTCGATCTGCCACGCCCACAACGGCCCGGAAGGGGCAGCTAAGCGGCTGATCGCGCCCCCAGCTCCCGCCGAACCAGGACAAGCGTCGCATCGTCGGGATCGGTCGTGACGGTGAAACCCATGTCGCGCTCGACCTCGATCGCAGCACGATTTTCACGACTCTCGATCGACTCGATCGCTTTGAGGCCGAGTTGTTCGGCATATTTCGCAACATAGGCGAGGAGCTCCCAGCCAACGCCCAGATGCTTGCGATCCTGGCGAATGCAGATCGCGACCTCGCCGCTTCGATCGGCTCGATCGCTTGCCAACGTCGCAACCGCGATGAGCATCCCGTCAATTGAGAATGCTAGAAAATTATGGATATGGGCGTCGTCTGAACGCGTCATGGCGACCAGCCGTTCATGCGAGACTTCCTTCACAGCGCCGAGAAAGCGGAAGCGCAGGTCGTCTGCGGTCACATGGGTGAAGAACTCGACCAGCGTTGGCTCATCATCCGGGCGCGCGCGGCGCACTTCAAAGCGAAAGCCGGTATGGGTGGTCAGTGTGTTGTCCATCGTCATCTGGTCCTTGAACTGAGGCCGGTTTGCGGCGTCATTGTCGTCTCTTGCGCAGGCAGGCGCTTCATTCGCTCATGCAATGGAGCGCGTCGTGTTTGACAATTTCAATGCTGCGCAGGTTGAGCAGCCGGATGACGCCCTTGTCTTTCAGCCGGGTGAACACCCGCGATACGGTCTCGATGGTGAGGCCGAGATAGTCGCCGATGTCCATACGCGACATTGGCAACTCAACCTGCCGCAAGCCGCCCTGCCGCTCCGCCATATCCACGAGGAAAGCGGCTACGCGTTCGATAGCGTTCTGGCGGCCAAGCACCAGGAGGTGCTCCTGCGCCCTCGTCAGGCCCTTGAGCGCCAGGGGCAACAGCTGATGGGACATGTCCGCTCCAGTGCCGATGCGGAAGGCGCGTACCCCGGTGGCGTTGATAGCCTCGGCGAAGAAATGATGCTTCGTGTCGGCTTCGAAGCCGAAAGTCTCTCCGGCGAGGTGGAAGGCGCTGATCTGCCGGCGGCCATCCGCGAGCAGGCGGTAGATGCGCACGGCGCCGAATTCGACCTGGTAGAGAGCGCCGGCCTTCTCACCTTGAGCATAAATCTCCGAACCGGCGGGAAAGAAGTTGACGGGCAGTTGCGGTTCCGAGCCAAAGACCGCTGGCAGGCTCGGCTGAGCAGAATGCGTCGGCAATGAAATTCTGGAAGCGGTGTAAGCGTGCATGGCTGTTTTCCCGGTTGTTCCGTGACACAGCAATCGCGCGAATCCGCGGGTCGCGAAATTCGGTTATATCCCTACGGGAAACTACCTAGTCGCGCGGATTGTTGATCCACATCAAGTGGCCAGGCGCGCCGGTCGCTTAAGACCTCGTTCGCTTTGGGCGACAGCAATAGAGTCGTTTCGAAATCCTTCGTCGAACGGCTGGGTGGACCGCGATGTATCTTGCGCAATTCCTGCTCGGAATGTTTTTGACCTCGGGTATTGTGTGTCTGTGGGCTTACGCGGCAACCGGGTCAATCTGGACCGCGGTAGGCTGGGCGATTATCGACTTTGTAGTTCTGCAGGTCGCATACTTCGCCTTTGTCATACGCCTTGTTTACAAACGCACGACTGCAGACGCTGCAGCAAATTCGGCACCGCCAAGCCACGTTAAGCCATTTCCGCCGCGACGGCATGCACTCTTAGAGCCGCCAGACCGTGTGACTCATCCGCCAACGGCCTTCCCAAATCCAGCCGCGGCTTCAAGAGATCAGGTCCCACAGTCGCGCCGCCATATGCCCTGGTCACGCGCTAGTTGCCGTCATCGAACGGGTAAAAGTGGACTACCTTGAGTGTGACCGGGATGTCGTGGCCCTCGATCAGAACCGTGGCCCACCGGTCCCCCAGATCGTCTTGCCAAGTTTCGGTAACGCGGCACCTCGCGGCCAGATCCATGCCAACCTCGACCTTGTCCGTTCTCTTTGCCATCATTGGTCTCCCGCTCGCATTCGCCTCGACTCTGCGTATCCCTGCTCCCAGTGGGTCAGTTCGAGAGCAGCCGGTTAATCGCCCCTTGCTTCAGCAAGGAGCGGGTCATGCCGCCAAAAGCCCATTCGCGGATACGACTGTGGCCATAGCCGCCCGCGACCACAATATCTGCACCCATCGCCCGGGCGACTTCGGACACGGCTTCGCAAGCGTCCGCTTGGCCGACGTCCAAAACCTCCGATCTTGCCTCGACGCCATGTCTCATCAGGAACCGGATGACGTCCCCGACGCTTTCGCGTGCGTTTCTCAGGTTCTGTTCCTCGATCGTCGCCACAAGGACATGTTGTGCACCGGTCAAAAAGGGCATCGCATCGGTGACCGCGCGCCTCGCCTCGCGGGTATCCTTCCAAGCCACCAGAACATTTTCGGACTTAGGCGGCGCAACCTTGTCAGCCGCAAGCAACACGGGCCGCCCGGCCGACAGTACCAACGTTCCGACATCGACCATCCGGTGACGGTCGCTCGGAACTCCTCGTGCGGGAGCCCCGGTCACGATGAGGTCGGCTGCGCGCGCATGCATCGCCAGCATACATGTTGGATCGCCGACCTCCTCGCGCCAGGAGGCATCGTGTCCGACAACGACACTCAGGAATTCTTCCTTCAGGATCTTCAGGCGATCCTCGATCCCGTTCCGGCGCTGCCGCATAATTTCAGCCGCCGCCGTGTCGCCATCGTCACCAGGAACAAACACATATGCATCAGCCGCCGCAAAACCGATCAGCGTAGCCTCGAAGCGTCGCGCCAACTCCAGCGCGTAGGTCGTTCGCGGCACTGCCGGGGAATCGACATCGAGTTGGACCATGATGGTGTTGAAGGTCATTGTCGTTCCTCCGATGAGCTTTATTGCAGGATCGCCCGAGGTGCGACCTTCCGCCTTGATGCGCATCAAAGCCTGCACATCTTGCCAGTCCCTCAGGCTACATCGTCATGGACCCGTCGCACCGCCGGGATGGTCCGAAGCGAAGCCTGATGCCGGCACCGCTCATGGCACTAGGCGTTCAAGCGGCCTTGAAACGCATCAATCCACG
The DNA here is from genome assembly GCF_040322455.1 of Mesorhizobium sp. M0139. Lineage (NCBI taxonomy): Bacteria > Pseudomonadati > Pseudomonadota > Alphaproteobacteria > Hyphomicrobiales > Phyllobacteriaceae > Mesorhizobium > Mesorhizobium sp. M0139. Next base: position 154,649 of record NZ_JAMYTN010000013.1, on the reverse strand, counting down.
CTCCAACTGGCTTTGAACCAGGTACCGCGTTCGCCCCTGACAATTTCGACGGCGTCATCGAGCTTGCCGATAGCGGCAGGTTTGCCCATTGCTTCAGCGAACTCCGCCGCAGCGCTGACTTTCGGTCCCATGGAGCCGGCGGGAAAATTCCACCCCGACACCTCCTTCGGATCCACGCGCCGGAGCGCCCGAGCAGTCGCCGTTCCGTAATCGACATAGACGGCGTCGACATCGGTCAACAGGAGCAGCATGTCGGCTTTCAATTGGCGGGCGAGCAGTGAGCTTGCCAGATCCTTGTCGATAACTGCTTCCACGCCGAAAAGACTGCCGTCGTCGCGGGCTATCACTGGAACACCACCGCCACCGGTGCAGATGACGATCACGCCGCGCTCGACCAGGAACGAGATCACTGCAGCTTCCAGGATCTCCAGCGGCCTGGGCGACGGCACGACGCGGCGCCATTTGTCGCCATCGGGTGCTATCTGCCAGTCGCGCTCGCTGGCAAGCCTGGTTGCGGTTGCCTCATCGTAGACCGGGCCGATAGGCTTCGTCGGGTGAGCGAAAGCGGGATCGTGTGGATCGACCTTCACCTGTGTCAGCAGGGTCGCAAACAGCCTCTCTTTGAGGAGGTTGCCGAGTTCCTGCTCAATGACGTAGCCGATCATCCCTGCGCTTTCGGCGCCAATCACGTCGAGTGGAAATGTGCGGCCATCCGAGGTTGCAGCTGCCTGCAGGGCCAGAAGTCCCACCTGCGGACCGTTGCCGTGCGTGACGACAATCGAATGCCCTTCGCTGACGAGTTTGGCCAGCACGGACGCAGCGCGTACGATGTTGGCGCGCTGGTTGCCGGCCGTCATCGGTTCTCCACGACGCAGCAGTGCGTTTCCGCCGAGTGCAACGACAATAAGCATCTCAGTTGCCGATCGTTGCCACGAGCAGAGCCTTGATCGTGTGCATCCGATTTTCGGCCTGATCGAAGACGACCGACGCGGCCGACTCGAACACCTCGTCGGTGACCTCCATGCAGTCCATGCCGTATTCCTTCGCTACGAAGGCGCCGATCTCGGTCTCGGTGTCGTGAAATGCCGGCAGGCAATGCATGAATTTGACGTGGGGGTTGCGGGCGGCGGCCATCACTTCGCTCGTAACCCGGTAGGGCGTCAAAAGGCGGATACGTTCGGTCCAGCCGGATTTGTCCTCGCCCATCGACATCCAGACATCAGTGTAGATGAAATCAGCCTCCTGGACGCACCCCGTCACGTCCTCGTCGAGTCGGAAGCGGCCACCGCTGCGCTCCGCCAGGTCGCGGACATGAGCGCAGAATTCCTCATCCGGCCAGAGTTCCTTTGGCGAGGCGATGCGCATGTCGATGCCGACCTTCGCTGCCCCCAACGCCAGCGACCGTGCGACATTGTCCCGGCCCTCGCCAACAAAGGTGACGGTCATGTCCGAAAGATGCTTGTGCGTGAATTCACGCATGGTCATGAGGTCGGCGAGGATCTGCGTCGGATGCGCCTCGTCGGTGAGGCCGTTGTAGACCGGCACGCCGGCATATGTAGCCAGCACTTCGGCCTGGTGCTGGCCAAAGCCGCGAAACTCGATCGCGTCATACATGCGGCCGAGGACGCGAGCGGTGTCCTTCATGGATTCCTTGTGGCCGATATGGCTGCCGGTAGGGCCAAAGTAGGTTACGTGAGCGCCCTGGTCATAGGCCGCCACTTCGAACCCCGTCCGTGTGCGTGTCGAATCCTTCTCGAAGATCAGAGCGATGTTCTTTCTGACAAGACGCGGGATCTCGTGTCCGGCCAGCTTGGCCGCCTTGAGGTCTGCGGCCAGCTTGAGAAGAAAGCGGATTTCTTCGGCGGTGAGGTCATCGAGGGTCAGGACGGAGCGGCCGTGAAGATTGATCGACATCGTATTTCCTTTCGGGTCAAATCGGGTCGCGGGCAATCGGGCAGGTCATGCAGTGACCGCCGCCGCGGCCGCGACTAAGCTCGGCGCCTTCGACCGTGATCACTTCAATTCCGGCACGGCGCAGAAGCGTGTTGGTGTAGACGTTGCGGTCGTAGCCGATGACTACGCCGGGCTCGATTGCCACGACATTGTTGCCGTCATCCCATTGCTCGCGCTCGGTCTCGTAGCTGTCGCCGCCGGTGGCGATGATCCGCAGCGAATTCAGGCCAAGGGCTTCGGCAACCACCGTCGTGAACGGTTTCGTCTCATCGGTGACCTCGACTGCCGCCGCTCCATCGCCCGGCCGCAGCGAGAAGGTACGCAGCCGGTCAACCACCGGCGGATACAATGTGACAAGGTCGCGATCGCAGAAGGTGAATACGGTATCGAGATGCATAAAGCTGCGGTCCCGCGGCATTAGCGCGGCAATCACACGCGTCGCTTCACCCGCCGCGAACAGGCTGCGCGCAAGGCCGCCGACGGCTTGCGGGGTGGTGCGCTCCCCCATACCGACGAGAACCGTTCCACCCCCGATCGGCATGACGTCGCCGCCTTCCAGGCTGGTGCCGGTTCCCAAGTCTGGCGACACGAATGGAATGCCACTGTCGCGAAAGTGGGGATGGAAACGATAGACGGCTTCGACATTGGCAGCTTCCGGACGTCTGGCCGGCCAGTACATGGAATTGACCGACACCGACCCGTAGATCCAGCAGGAACTGTCGCGGGTGAAAAGCTGGTTCGGTAGCGGCGGCAGCACGAAATCCTGGGGGGCGAGCGTCCTTCCCGTCAGGCCTTTGGGTCCGAAAGAAAGCTCGGCGCGGGCAATGCCCCCGACAAGGTAAGATGACAATTGCTCTGACGGCATCTCGTTGAGCCATCCGCGCAGCTCGTCGACCATGTCAAGCCCGACGACGCCGGGATGAACCCGGCGGTCGAGAAGCCAGTCGCGGGCTTTGGTCAGGCTCATCGTCTGAGCCAGGAGTTCCCCGAAGGAATGCACCAACACACCGCGTTCGCGCAACGCATCGACGAAGACATCGTGTTCCTGGCGGGCCCGCTTGACCCACAACACGTCGTCGAAGAGCAGCGCCTTGCAATTTTCCGGTGTCAGCCTGCGCAGGCTGAGATCGGGACGATGAACCATCACTTCACGCAGACGGCCAACTTCGGAGTGAACACCCAGGCTTGTCATCGTGCCGACCCCTTCACAGCGCGCTGACAGCGCCGGTCCACATCTCGTAGACGGCGAGGAGGGCGACTGCGACCAGGGCTGCGGCGAGAGCTGCTTCAACAGGATGGAACACGCGTTGATTGGTTTCCCGGCGAGCCCAAATGTAGAAAATGATGCCGGGCGCATAGAGGATCGCACACATGAACAGGTATGCAGGGCCCGCAGCGTAGACGAGCCACAGCCCGTAGACCGTTGCCAGCAACCCAGCAAATAGCGGACCGACGCGCTGCTCGCCACTCGCGTAGCTCTCTCCCATCAGCGCGAGCTTGGCCGCGTAAGCGCCGGAAAAGATGTAAGGAACCAGGATTGCGGCCGACGCGATGTAGAACAGCGCCTGGTACGTGCTCTGCGCGAAAAGGGTGATCACCAGGAAGGCTTGCACGAGCAGGTTGGTGATCAGAAGCGAGATCGACGGCACGCCGCGGTCGCTTTCGCGGCCGAAGAATTTTGGCATCGTCCCGTCCTTGGCGGCGACATGCGGTATTTCGGCGGCGAGCAGTGTCCAGCTCAGGAAGGCGCCGATCACGGACACGACCAGCGCGATGTTGATCAGGATGGCGCCCCAAGGGCCGACAATCGCCTCCAGGACACCGGCCATCGATGGGTTCTTCAACGCAGCGAGTTCGGGTTGGTTCAGGATGCCAAGCGACAGCAGCGACACCAGGGCGTAGAGCGCGAGACAAGTGAAGAAGCCGAGAACGGTCGCCGTGGCGATGTCCTTGCGGCGCTCGGCGCGACCGGAAAAGACGCTGGCTCCTTCGATGCCGATGAAGACCCACAGGGTCACCAGCATCGTGCTTTTCACCTGCGCGGTGATCGAGCCGAGACTGGCGTTGCCGAGACCGGTGAAGTCGAGAGACCAGACCTGAAGTTTGAAGGCGACGGCAACAACCCCGACGAACAGCACGATCGGAGCGATCTTCGCCACCGTCACAATGAGGTTGATGATCGCCGCTTGCCGGATGCCGGCGAGAACCAGCATGTGGATCAGCCACAGCAGGATCGACGCGCCGAGCACCGCCTGCCAGGTGTTTCCATCGCCGAAGGCGGGAAAGAAATAGGACAGGGCGCTGAACACGATCACAGCGTAGGAAACGTTGCCGACCCAGGCGCTGATCCAGTAACCCCAGGCGCTGTTGAAGCCGATGAAGGGGCCGAAGCCGGCCTTGGCGTAGGCGTAGGGCCCGGCGTCGAGCTCCGGCTTGCGGGTGGCAAGCGACTGATAGACGAAGACCAGCGCCAGCATGCCAACCGCAGTGATGGCCCAGCCAATCAGGATGGCGAGAGGACCGGCACCGGCTGCCATGTTCTGCGGCAGGCTGAACACGCCGGAGCCGACCATGGAACCGATGACCAATGCGGTCAGGGAACCCAGTCGAAGTTTCGTTGGCGCCGCTGTCGCGACTTTCGGAACAGGGATGTTGAAATCAGCCGTAGTCATGATGCTCTCCCAGATTGAGGCTCTGATGGGAGGCAATGAATAGGAAGAACGAGCCGGCAGCTTTGATGCGGGTCAAATGAAAGTTTGATTTCCAAAGGTGAAGTTGAGGGTCCACGCATGAGTGACATCCCAGCGATGTCCTACGAATTGCTCTGGGAAGAGCGGGAACTAATATCGGTAGAAACCTGACGCGCCACGACGCGGAAGAGTTCTTTCCCGTTGCGAAGAGTGCGCGGGCTCGCACTCATACCAAAGCCTATCCGCTGGAACAGGCAAATCGGGCGTTGGACGATCTGAGGCAAGGGAGATTGAGCGGCGCGGCTGTCCTGGTACCGTGATTGACAATCTACGAGGATTATCTGGCCGGTTCTCCCACCGTCCATGAAAGATCGTGATGTACCTTGCCGATCCCGGCAAGCCGCTTCCGTATATGTTTAGTCCGAAAATCGGGTGGATGAAGATAAGCTGGCGACATGGCGATGTATCAGAACTCGGCCCGGCAAGTCAGGCACGCCGACCGTCGATCTAGGCTGGAAAATACCTCCTTGTCTCTAACGTGACAGGTCACTACGCGCGGGCATGTGGACGGAGTTCACGGTCGATCCATAAGTCCGTGAAACACGCAGCGCTTCGGGTGAAGGTCCATCGCATCTTGGTCGCCGTTTGTATCCGCTGTCAGCGTGTTGTCAGCTTGGCTGTTCTAGCCGGGTGCGGCGACCGGGAATGATTCCAAAAACAGCGCTCACGGGGTCGCCGCGAGCGATCAGGAGCATTTAGACATGAAGCCTTTCAAGACCGGACTGGTCCTCGTTCTATTAACAGCCTCGGCACCCGCCTTCGCCAACACGACCGTGAACGTCAAGCTATGGGACAAGGAAGGGTGGTGAACGCCGATGCAAAAATGGGCATGGGCATGCCGGCCAACATGAGCATGGCAACCATGAGGGTCAAGCTGGACAAGACCTTCGTACCCGCAGGCAAGGTGACCTTTCAAGTCCAGAATACCTCCAAGGATACAGTCCACGAGATGATCGTCGTGCCGATCGCCGATGCCAAGAAGACAACCCTGCCATATGTGCCGAATGAAAATCGTGTCAACGAGGATGCGGCGGGCCATCTTGGCGAGGTTTCCGAACTTGATCCGGGCAAGACCGGATCTCTGACGCTCGACCTCAAGCCCGGCAGCTATGCCGTCTTTTGCAATATTCCGGGCCACTTTATGAACGGAATGTGGGCGACAATCCTGGTCAAGTAAGGCGCGCCTTGATGAGACGCCCGTCGCGCCAAGGTGTGGCGGGTTTCTCATTTCGCATGCGTATCCCCGCGTCATCCAAAACTCGCGCGATTTCCGGTTGGCGGCCGCATAAGCTCTGGCTTGTTTGTGGCTCCGGCAAAAGATGCCTTTGAACCGCTGTCCCGGCTTCTGGGTTACCAGCTAAAGCCCACGCTCACCAAGCGTGCGCATTTGTCCGATCCATTTCGCACGGGTCGCATCGTTGCCGCCAGCGACCATGCCGAACAAGGTCTCGTGCACAGGACTGATGCCGACAAAACGCAGAATGCTTCGTTTCATGCCCGCGATGCCGTGTCCGAGGAACCATAGCCGGTAAACAACGGAAGGCATGCCCATCGTAACCACGACGCGCGCAGAACGGCCGCGAAGCAGCGTCTTGGTGAATCCATCGCCCTTGTCCGGGTAGGCAAAAGCCGTTCCCGGCCGCATCACCTGTTCCAGGAATGCCTTGAGCATGGCCGGCATGGTTCCGAGCCATAGCGGGAAGACAAAGACAATGTGCTCGGCCCAAACGATCGATTGGGCGGCGTCCTTGAGGCTGTCGGGCACAGCACCGTGCTCAAACTCCTGCATCGTGCGTAGCATCGGAAAGTCGAGTGCTGCCAGATCGACCCGTCGGACGGCGTGCCCCGCCCTTTCCGCGCCCTCGGCATAGGCGTTGGCAAGACCGCGGCAGAGCCGGTCGGGGGATGGGTCGGGATGGCCGACCACAATCAGGATGCGTCGTGACATGGTCTTCTCCCAGGGAGCTTGGCGTTGCTGTCAGGGCCGCTCGACCCTTGCTACCTGGTAGGTGTGCATGGCGCCGTTGCGCTCGATCGACACATATTCACCGGTCACGAACCGTTCGTCGCCGAGATGGAAGCCGATTTCGTCATCGCGGTCGCCTTCCGCGTAGTCGAAATACCACTGTCCGCCGGGCTTGCGCCTCAGCCGGCCGATCAGATCCTGCTCGCCAGTGCGAAACCGGCGAACACGGCAGGAGGCGCTGTGCGATTTCCACTCTTCCGCATCGATCCGCCCTTCGCCGGTCAATGGAGCCAGCACGTCATAGCCCTCCTCGCGGTTCCCTTCCGGATGGCCTTTCTCGCGCGCGAGCAACAGCCGGACATGGCGGAATTTCGGGGTGAGATCTTTTTGATTGGTCATTGCGAACTCCTTTTCATGGAGTCCCATAGAACGGTGTCAGGGCCTGGCCATTGATCCGCATCAAAGATGGATCGAGAACAACGCTTCTATCCAGGAGCAAGCAACAAAAGGGCGCAGATACCAAGGGTGACGGCGATGAGAGTTGCGACGGCCATTGGCAACCAGAACCTGACCGGCCCGGCAAATACCGCAAGCGACAGGCGACCAATGGCGTTTGCCGCCAGTGCCGCGAGCACGGCCTGGCCCACGGTCTCGACGGAGACGGAATGCTTGACCAGGCGCAGCGCGCCAAGCACCGAAACATCGACATCGAATGCGCCGGCCAGCGCCGAGCTCGCCAGCAAACCGCGCCCACCGAATTGAGCGGCCAGCCCCGCACTCGCGGTCGCGACGATGGCGAAGAGCAAGGCGAAGAGCAGCAACGGGCCCAGTTCGAATGGATTGCGCGCGATCGCGCTGCCTTCACCGTTCCCGCTGTCGCGAGACAGCAGCAACGCGCCGCAGACAGCGAAGGCGAGCGCCGCGGCAATCGCCGGAATGGCGACCGATGCGAGCACGCTTGGCTCGACGATCAGAACCACGGCGCATACGCGGAGCACTGAAACCATTGCAGCCAGGGATGCCGCCCCGGCGAGCGGTAGCGGATTGCTTGCCGATGCGGCATTGCGGGCAAGCGCCAAGGTCACCGCTGTGGAAGAGACGATTGCACCGGTGAGCGAACTGACCAGCAGACCACGCGTGTTGCCCAGTATGCGAACAGCCACGTAGCCGGCGAACGAAATCGAGGCCATCAGCACCGTCAGGAACCAGACCTCCCAGGGATTGAAACCGCCCCATGGGTCCATTGTCCGGTTTGGCAGCAGGGGCAAGATGATTGCCGTCATCACCGCCAGGATCAGCGCCGAGCGCAGTTCGACCCATGTCAGGCGCTTCAGAAGGCCGTGCAGGACTTCTCGGCTGGCCAGGATTGCCGCCAGTGCCGCCCCACCGGCAGCGGCAGCCCGATAATCGCCGGCGACCGAAAGCGCACCAAGCGCAAAAACGCCAAGGCCAGCGATCACGCTGGTGACGCTGAAATCCTCGTCATGGGCAGCCTCACGCGCCTTGTACCAAGCGAAGATTGCCGCAAAGGCGATGAAACCGCCGACCAGTACGGATACTGCGCCGAGTGCGTTGGCGAGTGCGGCGAGCACGCCGCCAAGCAGGCCGGATATGCCGAATGTCCGGATGCCGGCTGTGCGAGTGCGAGCGGGTGCATCCCGCTCCTGCCAGCCACGCTCCAAGCCGACAAGCAGACCTATTGCGAGGGCAAGTCCGAGCCGGGCGATGAGCGGATCCATTGGCCGGCGACGTTCAGGCGGCAACCGTCGGCAGGCGGTCGCGAACCCACCTGACGATCTGGCCTGCCGTCATTGCGCCGGATGTGCGCGCAATCTCGCGTCCGCCATGAAAGAGGATCATGGTCGGGATGGCTCGAATGCCAAACTTCGCCGCAACGGCCTGCTCATTGTCGGAATTGAGTTTGATCAGGCGGACATGCGGCTCAAGTTCATTTGCTGCCGCCTCATAAGCCGGAGCCATCATCTTGCAGGGGCCGCACCATGGTGCCCAGACGTCGACGACAACTGGAAGGCTGCTGCGCCCGATCTGATTATCGAAGATCGCGGCATCGACATCTTCGGGATGTCCCGAAAAAAGCCTGTTCCCGCACTTTCCGCATTTCGCCTCCATGGCATTGCGGCCTAGTGGCAGGCGGTTGACCCCACCGCATTTGCTGCAAACCACCAGATTCTGCTGTGCCATGGCAATTCACCGATCAACTGTTCGTCCACTATGCGCGCCACCGATGGCCATCGCCAAGGCTGCGCAGCGCGTTCAGGATGACCGCCACGTCAATCCCTTCCTGCAGCAGCGCTCCGGCAACCGGGGTAATCTGCCCCATGGCCGCCGCGATCATTGCCAGCCCCGACAGCGCCAGCCCGGCAATGATGCTTTGCAAGGCGATCGATCGCGTTCGCCGTGCAATCCGAACTGCATCGGCGACCGGCTGCAGCCTGTCGGTCAGTACGATGACGTCAGCCGCCTCGGAGGAGGCGGTCGCACCACGTGCGCCCATGGCAATACCGACCGTTGCGGCCGCAAGGGCAGGGGCATCGTTGATGCCGTCGCCGACCATCATCGTCGGTGCCACGGACTTCTCGGCTTCGACCGTCGCGACCTTATCGGCAGGGGTCGCATCGGCGACTATGGCGTCGAGGTTGAGCAACGCGGAAATGCGCTTGGCAGCCACGGCGTCGTCGCCTGTGAGCATGATCATGCGCCCAATGCCAGCGGAGCGCAGCTTGCCGAGTGCATCACGCGCATCAACACGCAGGGCGTCGCCCAACGTGAAAACACCGGCAAGCCGTCCGCCTAGTGCTACAAAAACCCTGAGCACCGGCTCTTCCCGGTATTTCTCCTCGCCGCTTTTCGCCCAGCCGGGCAGCGGCTTGTCGGCGAGCACGAGATCCCGCGACCCCGCGGTGACCGAGATGTTGTCGACCCGGCCCTTCAGGCCCGCACCGCGACGCTCGTGGACATCACGCGGATGCGAAAGCGTCAACTGCTTGCCACGCGCCGCCCGGATAATTGAGTCGGCGAGCACATGGTGCGAGGCCTGTTCCAAAGACGCGAGTAGCCGCAGCAGATTGTCGGGGTCGCGACCGGTCGCCACTTCGATTTCGATGAGCTCAGCTCCGCCGATGGTCAAGGTCCCCGTCTTGTCGAAGATTGCGGTCCGGACTTGTGCAAGCGCCTCCAGAGCCGCGCTGCCTTTCATCAGAACGCAGCTGCGGGCCGCCCGTGACACGCCGCCGATGAAGGCAACGGGCGCAGCAAGGATAAGCGGACAGGGCGTCGCGACGACCAGCACGGCCAATGCTCTAATCGGATCGCCAGACATGTACCAGGCGCCACCGGAGACAAGCAGAGTCGCTGGCAATAGGAGCAGCGCGAAGCGGTCGGCCATGCGGATGAAAGGCGCTTTCACGGTCTGCGCTGCAGCAACCATGCGAACGATCGCTGCGTAGGTGCTCTGCTCGGACTGAGCAGAGGCCCGCATCCTGAAGGTCTCGCCCGCATTGATGGTGCCGCTGCGGAGCATATCGCCCGCTGTCCGCCTTTCCGGCAGCGGTTCTCCGCTCACGGCGGACTCGTCGAGAGAGGCCGAATCATCAAGCAGGATGCCATCGACGGGAAGCAGTTCGCCGGCCCGAACCAATAGCTCGTCGCCCACGGCAACGTCTTCAACGGAGATGGTCTCGGTCTCCAGCTTTGACGTTCGATGGGCGACACGCGGTGACCGGTCGGTCAAGGCCTTGAGGTTGCGTTCCGCGCGGCCGCGGGCAAAATCCTCAAGCACCGTGCCGCCGGCATACATGATTGCCACCACCACGGCCGCCAGGGGTTGTCCGAGCAGAAGCGCGGCGGACATCGATACCAAGGCAATCGCATCGACGCCGAAGCGGCCGATCCAGAAATCACGCAAAATGGAAATCGCGAGAGCTGCCACCACGGGCAAGGTGGCCACCGTCCAGATCATGTCGGCTTCAAAGGGGCCGAGCCTGGTTCGCCAGACCCCTAAACCAATGGCGAGGCCCAGGGTGGCGATGACCAGCAATGTGCGTCGTAGAGTAGACTCGTTCATCCGATGTCTTCCGATCTGGTCGATGCTCGCCAATTTTAGCCACCGCCGACCGGCGCGTCGAACTCGGGCAACAGCTAATCGCGAGAACTGGAGAACGCTTTGATTCAGCGCAATGAACGCCCCAACCCCTCTCGCTTACGCTTCAGCATCAACTGAACCTTCACTCGAACTGAGGAGTTGCTGCTGTGACTTTCAAGACGCTGCTTACGGTTACCGGACCGAACCAGGGGGAGGGCGATCTGAAGCTCGCCGCTGACTTGTGCGAACAAATCGGTGCCCATCTCTCCGTGCTCGTTCTCGAGCTGGCCGCACCGCCCTCGGGTGTTGAATATGGTGCTGTCGTCTCACCGGCCTGGCTGGAGGAGCGTCAGGCCGAGATCAAGAGGCTCAAGAAGAGAATTTCCGACGTCGCTGGCTTTCTCTCCAAAACCGGGGTATCGGCTGATCTGAGCGACGACTATCCCGACACGGGATGGGCGGACGATGTTGTTGGCAGACGTGCCCGCTACGCCGATCTGACCATTCTGGGACCAGATCTGCTGGCAAGCCATGCGCTGAAGGACAAAGTCATCGAGGGCACGCTGTTCTCGTCGGGGAAGCCCATTCTGCTCTTTCCCGATGGCTCGCGCCCGACCCTTAAACCAAAACGCATCCTGGTCGCTTGGGACGCCCGCCTTGAGTCATCGCGCGCCGTCCGCGAGTCGCTCGATATGTTGAAGGGCGCCGAAGAGGTTCACCTCGCTATGGTCGACCCGATCGAGGACGAGTTCCATCACGGTGCGGAGCCGGGGGCAGATGCCGCTGCCTATCTCGCCCGGCATGGCGTGAAGGTTACTGTCGAACGACTGCCGAGCGCGAACCATTCGGTCGCCGACGTGCTTCGCCAGCGTGCCGGCGACATGGCTGCCGAGCTCCTGGTCATGGGCGCCTATGGACACTCCCGGCTGCGCGAGCGGATTTTTGGCGGGGTGACTAAGTCGATGCTTGAGAGCTCGTCAGTGCCTGTGTTGATGGCGCGATAGCAGTTCAACAGGAGAAAAGCCGGCGCAGATTGCGCCGGCCCTTTGCATTCTCGCAAGATCCGATGGGACGACTACTCGCTCGCTTCCCGGCCGGATACCTGTTCGACTAGGATCCGAAAGAAGACGTGCGGTGCACTGTCGGCTGTGGGAGGAGTGACGGGCTTGAGTGCACCAGGTTCCCACCAGTCGGTATGCTTGCTCAACAACGACCAGGCATGGTCCCGCTCAAGCTTGTGGCCGATGTGGTCAGGCAGTTCTTCGTACCGGCCATCGGCAACCACGCTTCTCCATCCTCGGCCCTGGCCATGTTCGTCGACCTGGAGGGACACCAGCGGATTGACTCGCATCCATTCGATCTTCTTGCCCGGCATGGAAAACGCATAAAGATGAGCATCCGAATGGGCGTAGTAGAGGGGCACGACATAAGGCTGCCTGTCCTTCGCGCATGCCAGGCGGCCAACGCGATTGGCCGTCAGAATCTTGGTGCATTCCAAGGCAGAAAGTGTTCGGACCAGCATGAGGTGATCTCCTACGTCTCTGGGTTGTTCCGTGGCATTGATTTCGTGGCGACTTTCGAACCGGCTGCGTGTTGCGCACTGACTTGTTGCCTGTCGGTTTGCGACCGGACAGCCTCGCCCATGGCAGCGACGACATCACCGTCCGAGAGCTGAGGAAACCGGATGTAATGGTAGCTCAGGGCACGGAACTGTCCTGGTTGACTTAGGCAAACCACACGGTCCGCTTCGCGTGCCAGTTCAGCGACCGTCTCTTGCGGCGAAACAGGAACTGCCACGATGATTTCCCTCGGTGACCGGCGCTTGATGGCGCGGATCGCGATTTTCATGGTTGTACCCGTCGCGGCCCCGTCATCGACGATGATCGCGGTCTTTCCCGCGATCGAGATCGGTTTGGTCTTCCCTCGATAGGCAGCGCGCCGGCGTTCGAGTTCTGGACGCTCATTTGCAATCAACACGCGTAGCTCGCCTCGATCGAGCGCATAGGCCTCGACGATCTCCCGGTTCAACACGACCTCCCCGGGGTCGCCATCGACGATTGCTGCAACAGCCAGCTCGGGATTACCTGGGGCGCCGACCTTGCAGACGATAAGCAGATCAAGAGGAGCGTTGAGGATCTTTGCCACTTCCACAGCGACAGGCACGCCGCCACGCGGCAAGGCCAGTATGATGGGGTGATGCAATTGAAGCCTGCCGAGCTCCAGGCCGAGCTTCGCTCCAGCGTCTTCGCGGTCGCGAAACATCGGTCAATTCACCGGCCACAGGTTGCGCAGTGACTTCTTCATCGAGTTCCTGACCTGGACGATCTCACCATGCGAAATGTGACGATCGAGGAGCTTGAATACCGCGTTGATGGCGACGTCGAAGTCGATCTCGTCATCGTAGCCAAAACTGTTCCTGACGCTGAGAATAAAGTCGCGCTTCGTGCGTTCACACGCAGGCGCAGATGGCTTCCAGCCTTCGAAGTAGATGCCACGAACCAGAACAGGCAGCTGCGCTGACAGATCAGCCATCTCCGCTTGAGACAACCAGTCGCGCACCGAGTGCAGAACGCATCGCAGGAGGCGGCAGGAGCTCGGTTCGCTCCAGGAGAGATCGCCGGCAAGCTCCCTGACCCATTGCTGGGCCTGCTGGGCAGCGTGCGTGAAGTCAGCGAAGGATGTGTGAGAATTATGGCCCATGATGAAGCTCCTCAGCAATTTGAAGCTCATTGTGAGGCATCGAGACGCTCTCAGCATTGAGCGGGATCAAATAGCTGAAAGCTGGACTGGCTAGGCATCGGTTTCCCGGCCGGCGGCTTCAGCCGCCCGACTTCGGCACAAGCAGCGGCACAATCCGGTCGCTCTTGGCGACAGTGGGCCGTCCGGCGGAGCCGTAGGGAATGCCCAGCGCATCCCATGTCTCGACCAGCGCGTCCTGCAGTCCCGCAATCAGCGCATCGGTATGGAACGGCGTCGGCGTGATGCGCAGCCGCTCGGTGCCGCGCGGCACGGTCGGATAGTTGATCGGCTGGATGTAGATGCCGTGCACGCCGAGCAGACGGTCGCTGGCCATCTTGCAGAGTTCGGGGTCACCGACCAGCACCGGCACGATGTGTGTCGGCGATTCCATCACCGGCAGGCCGGCTGCAGACAGAACCTCCTTGGTCCGCGACGCCTGGCGCTGTTGCGCATCGCGCTCGGCTTGCGACCGCTTGAGGTGGCGGATGGACGTGGTGGCGGCGGCGGCGATGGCCGGCGGCAGCGCCGTGGTGAAGATGAAGCCCGGCGCATAGGAGCGTACCGCGTCGATGACTGCGCTGTTGCCGGCGATATAGCCGCCCAGCGTGCCGAACGCCTTGGCCAGCGTGCCTTCGATGATGTCGATGCGGTCGGCCAGCCCCTCGCGCTCGGTGATGCCGCCGCCGCGCGGTCCGTACATGCCGACGGCATGGACCTCGTCAATATAGGTCATGGCGTTGTAGCGTTCGGCCAGTTCGACGATCTGCTTGATCGGCGCGATGTCGCCATCCATCGAATAGACGCTCTCGAACACGATCAGCTTGGCGCGTTCGCGGCCCGCCACCTGCAGCAGGCTTTCGAGATGCGCGACGTCGTTGTGGCGGAAAATCTTCTTTTCGGCGCCCGAGCGCCGTACGCCTTCGATCATCGAGGCATGGTTCAACTCGTCCGAAATGATCAGGCAATTGGGCAAAAGCCGCGCAATGGTCGAGATCGAGGCCTCGTTGGAGACGAAGCCGGAGGTGAAGACGAGCGCGGCTTCCTTGTCGTGCAGGTCGGCCAGTTCCAGCTCGAGTTCGACCAACGGGTTCGAGGTGCCGGAAATGTTGCGGGTGCCGCCGGCGCCCGAACCCATCTTGCCGGCCGCGTTCTGGAAAGCGGCAATGACATCGGGGTTCTGGCCCATGCCGAGATAGTCGTTGGAGCACCAGACGGTGATTTCCTCGGCGCGGCCGTTTGAACGCCAGATGGCGCGCGGAAACTTGCCGACAATGCGCTCGAGATCGGCGAAAACCCGGTAGCGCCGCTCGGCGTGGAGCTGGTCGATCGCTTCCTCGAAGAACCGCTGATAGTTCATGTCGCCAATCCCTATTGCTGTCGAGCAATCCGTTGGTGCCGCCACACCATGCCCGCCGCCTGGATTTTCATCCGTGGCCCAAGGACAGTGCGGCGGCCCCTTACCAAGTCTTGTCGTCTGCATGATGATCGCTCTGCGCGCCCGCGTTTGCCCGCGGTGTCTTGCGCCCTCAATCAGCGGCTACGCTCAACTTGGGAGGGTTAATGTAGCTGTTCGCCGGAAAGGCCAACCTTGATCCATGTCAACGTCAGGGAGCCAAGACGCCTTATTGCTTAGTTCGAGATGAAGCGGTGCAACGATCCGCTGCGCAGCACTGAACGCGTGACGCCGCCAAAGGTCATTTCACGGACACGGCTGTGGCCATAGCCACCCAGGACAATCAGATCAGCGGCATTCTCCCTACCAATCTGGAGGAGCAGGTCCGCCGGCTCGGAGAAGTGCGCATCCAAAACTTCCGATCTCGCCTTCACCCCGTGGCGTGCCAGGAAGCGCTCGACGTCCGCAACATCGTCCGGAGGCGCGGCGTTTCCCCTGTTTACGGATACGACCACAACATTTCTGGCCTCGACCAGAAAGGGCATTGCGTCCACGACAGCGCGGCGTGCTTCCCGCGTATCGTTCCATGCTATCAGGATGCTTTCAGCTCTGATCGGGGCAGAGGTTTCCGACGCCACAAGTATCGGGCGGCCGGCTGCAAGAATGAGACTTGCCGGATCCAGCATACGATGATGGTCGACGATCAGGTCAACCGCCGGCGAGCCAGTTAGGATCAGGTCGGCGGCACGCGCATTGAGTGCGAGCTGGCGAGTGGGATGTCCTATTTCTCCGCGCCACGAGGCGCGATTGCTGCCGTTGACCGTGCTCAGGAATTCCTCTCTCAAACAGTTGAGGCGGCCCTCTATCTTCTCCGCCTGACACCACAACGCCTTGGTCGCGGCCTGGTCATCGGTGCCGGTTGGCATGACAAAATGCGGCTCCGCTGCACAGAATCCGATCAGATCGGCATTATGTCGTTGAGCAAGATCCCAAGCCATGGAGATGCGTGGCGCAGCGATGGTGTCCACGTCCAGTTGAACCATGATCGTTTTGAAAGTCATCGCGGTAGCCCCTTTGTGTTCAACCGAGCTAGCCACGAAGAACGGGCAGCGACCTTGATGCGTGTCAAACGCGGGAACGATATCGGCAGGCCCGATAGCATCTGTTGATCCGGATCAACGACTTGGCGACGAACAGTGTTAGCGTCGCATGACGAATACTTTTGTTTGCACCAATCACAATGGAGTGCCGATCATGCTGACCCATCCCCGACCGTCGCAATTCGGCATGCAGCAATCGAGGACGCTGCGGCGAAGACAGTCGCGTAAATCGAAGGGCGCAACCATGAGCAGCAATATGGGCAAAGGGCGTTGCTGGCGGCGGTGGTTTCGATCGGTTTGCGCCCCTGCGGTGGTGTTGGTTGGTTCCGTGCTGCCCGCACAGGCCAACAGCCTGACGGAACGCGGTCATACCTTGGTCGAGTTCAATTGTGCCCGCTGCCACTCCATTGGAAAAACCGATAAAAGCACCCATCCCGACGCACCGGCGTTTCGCACCTTGTCGAAGCGCTATCCGATCGCGGATCTCGAGGAAGCCCTCGCCGAGGGAATTTCGACGGGCCATCCAGACATGCCCGAATGGGTTGCGAGCCCTGACCAGATCGAGGCGATAATCGCTTACATCGGCAGCTTGCAGCAACCGTGATCGAGGTCATAGGCGCAGCGACCGACCGAGCCTGACAGATCGCAGCGCGATCGGAGTTTATCCAGGTCGCTCTGTACCATGTAATCGACCTTGCAGTCTCCATCAGAGCAACTCCAGATGGAGCTAGCGCAACATCCGGTCAGCGGCACGGAAGAACGACCGCGCGTGCGCCACGATCTGGGCCTCCGTAGGATGATCCGCGGGTTCAACACCGAGAATGCGGTCCTTCAAGTGCGCATGGTGGTCGCGGATATGCCTGGCCAGCTCATCCTTTGCCGATCCTGGTCCCACGATCAGCCATTCCTTGGCCGGCTGCAGGGCGTTGACCACATCGTGGTAGAAGGCTTCGTTTTCCGGCGCACGCTTGCCGTCGATGCTGCCTGCCTTGTTATGAGTCTGATGATGCGCCAGCGTAGTGGCAAGCCTCACGCTTTCGGCTGACTCACGATTGAAGAAAAACACCTTGGCTTCGCGATGGTCGAGCCAAGCGACGGCATGTTGGGTCTGCATGTCTTAACGTCCTTGAGTTATTGTTGATGAGCGCAATTGTCGCGCTCGAATGCTTCACGCGGATTGGAACTCCAGCGTTGCCAGGATCGAGCCGGGTTTGATAACGGCATTTGCTGCGGCGACAATCGTCGCGCGGCCACCTGCCGGCGCGACAATCTCGTGAAGCGCGTCTTCGACGCGAACTCGGCTATTCGCTCGCTGGCCTTGATTGTGTCGCCGCTGGCAATGAACCAACGCTCCGGTATATGCCCTCGGGCAACATACTGGACGCCCACAGCGCCCCGTCGACCTTGATGTTCTGCATCGCAATTCTCCTTTGAAATGGAACGATAGACTGCTCGACGGAAGCGTCTTTGATCAAGATCAAGGCAGGGTGCCGTCTTGCGGACAAAAGTTCAGCAATCCTCGAAAATGATCCATGTCAAAGCGCGCTGCGCTGTTTTCCTCAAAGCTAAGACGATGTGGAACCCAATCCTAAGCGCACCGTATGGTCGCGACCTCGAACTCGCCGTCTTCGACGAAGAGGGGACGCATGCACTGGTATTTCCGTGCGTAAGGAGTCGAGAAGGCTGGAAGAACACCACCACCGGCGCCCGTGTTGACATCCGGCCGACGCACTGGCGCGAGTGGGAGTCTGAGAAGGTTCAGGCCAGAACTGGCAATCCTTTAGAAGGTTCTCCCTAGGGTCTGGATTCCACGATCAACGCCATGCGCACAAGATGTGATAGACTGCCGGCGCCCATCTTGCTCATGACATTGGCACGATGGATTTCGACTGTACGCGGGCTGATTCCTAGGTCATAGGCGATCGTCTTGTTCGGCAGACCCGACACGAGCCCGTCGAGGACCTGCCGCTCGCGTTCCGACAAGGTCGACAGACGCCCGCGGATATCGGCTGACTGCGGATGCGCCGCATTGAGCTGATTGCGGTTGGCCAGAGCGGAGTGAATCGCTTCGATCAGCATTTCATCGTCGAATGGCTTCTCGATGAAATCGGAAGCGCCTTCCTTCATCGCTTGCACGGCTAGCGCCACATCGGCGTGGCCAGTCATGACGATGACCGGGATTCTATGCCCGCCTGCTCTGAGCTGGCGCAGGAACTCGATGCCGTCTATGCCCGGCATGCGCACATCGGTAACAATGCAGCCGTCGAGACTGCCCGTCGCCGTCGAGAGGAAAGCTGTGGCCGATTCGTGCAGGCGTACAGCGAAGTCTGCCGTGGCCAGCAGAAAACCGAGCGACTTGCGAACGTCGACGTCGTCGTCGACCACGTGTACCACCAGATCACTCTCGGCCATTTGTGACCTCTTCCTTATCTACGATGCGCAAGGTGAAGCGGAAAGCGGTCCCGCCGGCCGGCATTGCCTCGGCCCATATATGACCACCGTGCGATTCCACGATGGTGCGGCAAATGGAAAGGCCGACACCCATGCCTTGCTTCTTTGTGGTGACAAATGGCTGGAACAGTTGAGCCGAGACCTCCGGCGCGAGACCTGGGCCGGTATCGATCACGCTTACCTCTGCCATCCCATCATCCCGAGCAACGGTTGTGACTTTCAATTCGCGGCGCGGTGCATCCTGCATGGCCTCCACCGCGTTGCGCATCAGGTTGAGCAGAACCTGCTGAATCTGGATGCGGTCGGTCAAGACCAGTTCGGCGGCAGGGTCAAGCTTGTAGCTGACGAGGACATTTGTCTCCCTCGCCCCGACCAGGGCCAGCGATGAGGCTTCCTCAATCAGCGCTGGCAATCGTTCGACCTGACGCTCGCTTTCGCCCCTTGCAACAAAATCCCTGAGATGACGGATGACGTCTCCTGCCCGTAGGGCCTGCTCAGCTGCCTTTTCCACGGCATCCCGCAGCATAGGCGCGTTTTCTTCCGTACTCTTCTCGAGCAGCCGACGACTGCCTTTGAGGTAGTTGGTGATGGCGGTAAGCGGCTGGTTGATCTCATGAGCAAGCGTCGAGGCCATTTCGCCGAGTGCGGTAAACCTCGCCATGTGAAGCAACTCCTGCTGCTGCTCCTGGATTCTCGCTTCCGCCCGGTGGCGTTCAGTCAGGTCGCGGCAAAAGCCGGTAAAGAAGCGTCCGGTTCCAGGATTCATTTCGCCGACGGAAAGCTCCATCGGGAAGGTCGAACCATCCTTGCGCATCCCGGTGACGGTGCGCCCGAGCCCGATAATCCGGCGCTCTCCGGTGGTCAGGTAGCGAAGCAGATAGGCATCATGCTCGTCGCGGTAGGGCGGGGGCATCAGCATTTTCACGTTTTGGCCAATGACCTCACCTGACTGATAGCCAAACAATGTTTCGGCGGCTGTGCTGAACGATTGGATCCCGCCTTGCTCATCGATGACGACCATTGCATCCGGCACTGTTGCCAGGATCGATCGTAAATGGTCCTCACGCAGCCGAAGAGCTGCGTTTGCAAAGGAGAGTTCGCTGACATCCGTGCCTTCGATGAAGATCGCGGTGATACGGCCATCGTCGGACTTGATGGGCTGATAGACGAAATCAAGGATGCGCTCTTCGAGCGGCCCGTCGGCCTTGTTGCGAAGGCCGACCTTTACGCCCTGGCCTCTGTATGGCTCGCCGGTCGTGTAGACCTGGTCCAGATGTCCGAAAAACTCATCTCCTTCGAACTCGGCAAAGGCTTCCCGGACTGTCTTTCCAATCACCTGCCTGTTGCCGATCAACCGCTGGTAGGCGGCATTGGTCAGTTCGAAAACGTGACCCGGCTCGCGCATGAGCGCGATGAAGCCCGGAGCCTGATCGAACATCCGCGACAAGAGGGCTTTCAGTGTCGTCCCACCGGGCGACAAACTGAGCGCTTCGTCTTTGATCACCTGAAATTCCTGGGTTCGAGACGGTGCTACCGGGGCTACCTATCACTTCTCATCGCACAGGCAAAACAGATCGCGACGGCGGTTCCGCAAGAGATTCCGTTGGTAGGCGCAATTGGCGGGTCTTTGACGCGCATCAAGGCACCGGACGCTGACGAATGCGATCCATCACGCAATTGCACCGTTTCATCGAAAGGCATCCGCAATGTCCTACAAGTCAATTATCGTAAACCTCGCCATCGATGGGGCTCCTGCGCCCATTGTTCAGGTTGGGATCGAACTTGCCGAACGATTTGGAGCGCATCTGATCGGCCTGGCGGCCGCTGACGTCCCGCCTCTGGTCGCAACAGGCGACGGCATGGTCTACGAGGGCGAGGTCATGCAGATCCAACGAACGGAAATCGAAAAGCGGCTCGCCGAATTACGTGACGTGTTCGAGACGCTTGTCCCAGCTTCGATCACAAGCGAATGGGGGCAAGCGGTCTGCAGTCCAACCCGCCTGCTCAGTGCAAAAGCGGCCGCGACCGATCTCATCGTCACCGGTGGTGGCGATGGAGACAATGTCTTTCGCGCAGTCGACATTGGCAGCCTAGCACTCGGGACCGGGCGGCCAGTTCTGGTCACTGCCGGCAATATGGAGCATATCCGCGCGAAAACCGTGCTGGTTGCCTGGAAGGATACCAGGGAGGCACGGCGGGCGATAGCCGATGCACTGCCGTTTCTGGCCAAGGCGAACGAGGTTGTCGTCGCCACAATTGACAACAGTCGTGACGAGAGCATTCGTAACAGCCTCGACGATGTCGCCGCCTTTCTTGGGCACCATGGCATCAAGGCGCGAACCGAGTTGATCTCCGGCGAGGCTGATGGCGCCCGGCTGGTGACTTTCGCACGCTCGATTCACGCGGACCTGATCGTTTCGGGCGCCTACGGCCACAGCCGCTTGCGGGAATGGGCGTTTGGCGGCGTCACCCGCACGCTGATCGAAGAGAGCCGCATCAGCCGCTTCCTGTCGTATTGATGACAGGCGAAGCTGACCAGCAATCCGTGCCGCCGGACGGCGCCGCTTATTGGTCGATCGAGACTGATGACCTCCTGCGGAGCCTCGAGACGTCGCCATCGGGGCTTGCCGCCTCCGAGGCCGCATCGCGGCTGGCAAAATTCGGTCGAAACACACCGGCGTCGAAGTCGAGCGCGTCGGCCATGGTCATGTTTGCCCGCCAGTTCCGCAGCCCGCTTGTCCTGATCCTCATTTTCGCAGCCAGCGTGTCGGCTTTCGTCGGTGAGGGCCAGGAGGCTGCGATCATCGGTGCGATAGTGCTGGCAAGCTGCATCCTGAGCTTCACCCAGGAATATGGCGCGTCGCGGGCGACCGAGGCCCTGAAACAGCGTATTTCGCGCAAGGCCATTGTGTTGCGTGACGGCGTCGAGTGTTCGATTGCTGCCGAAGACATCGTGCCGGGCGACGTCATCCGGCTTTCAGCAGGAAACCTCATCCCCGCGGACGGTATCATTCTGGACGCGCGCGATTTCAATGTCAGCGAGGCCCTGCTGACCGGTGAAACCTTTCCCGCGGTGAAGACACCGGGGCGGTCGGGGCCAGAGGCTTCGCTTTCCCAGCGCACCAATGCAGTCTTCACGGGCACATCGGTTCGCAGCGGTACCGCGACTGTGCTTGCCGCGGCGACAGGCGCCCGCACCGAATTCGCATCGATCGCCGCGGCCCTGGAGCGAAAGATCCCCGAAACGGGGTTTGCCCGGGGGATAAGACAGTTCGGCTATCTGATGACCGAGATCATGCTGGCGATTGTCATCCTGGTGTTCTTGGCCAACCTGATGCTGCATCGACCGCTGATTGAATCGCTGCTGTTTTCGCTGGCGCTCGCGGTTGGCCTCACGCCGGAACTCCTTCCGGCCATCATCAGTGTGACGCTGGCTCGAGGGGCTCGCGCGATGGCTGCCAATGGCGTCATCGTGCGCCGTCTCGATGCTATCGAAAATCTGGGCAGCATGGACCTTCTATGCACCGACAAGACCGGCACACTGACGGAAGGCGTCATCCATCTCGACGGTTGGCTCGATGTCGACGGCAATGCGTCAGCCGACATCCTGCTGTGGGCACGTCTCAACGCGACCTTGCAGACCGGATTGAAGAACCCGCTGGACGAGGCGATCGCCGGTGCGCCGGGCGAGGGCGCATCATTGGCTGCCTTCACGAAGGTCGATGAGATCCCCTACGATTTCATCCGCAAGCGTCTATCCGTCATTGTGCGGAGCACCGATGACCTTCTGATCACCAAAGGCGCCGTACAAAATGTCCTCGAAATCTGCGCGTTCGTCCACACAGCCAAGGGGTTGGAACCCCTTGATGCAACGCACCGAGCGGCGATCGACGACAAATTCCGGCGCTGGAGCGCGGACGGCTACCGCGTGCTGGGTGTTGCGATCCGACGATTTGAGAACCGGAAAACGTTCAGCAGGAAAGACGAAATCGATCTCGCCTTCGCGGGCTTCCTGCTTTTCCTCGACCCGCCGAAGAAAGGCGTCAAGGAGACACTTGCAGAGCTCGCCCGTCGCGGCATCGCGGTAAAGGTCATTTCGGGCGACAACCGCTACGTTGCCGCGCATCTTGCCCAGGCGGTCGGCCTGCGAGCCGACAGGATCATGACCGGCGAGGAGCTGTCGAAATTGACCAAGAGCGCGCTTTTTGCAGGCGTGCAGCACACCGATCTTTTCGTCGAGATCGATCCCAACCAGAAGGAGCGCATCGTTCAGGGCTTGCGGAGCAGGGGCCATGTCGTTGGTTACCTTGGCGACGGCATCAATGATGCGCCCGCCCTCCATGAGGCTGACATCGGCATCTCGGTCGACACCGCTGTCGATGTCGCGCGCGAGGCCGCCGATATCATCCTCCTCAAGCAGGATTTGGGCGTGCTGGTGCGCGGCGTCGACGATGGCCGCAAGACATTCGCCAACACGATGAAGTATATTTCAATCACCACCAGTGCCAATTTCGGCAATATGATCAGCATGGCTATCGCCTCGCTTTTCCTGCCTTTCCTGCCGCTTCTGGCAACACAGATCCTGCTCAACAATTTCCTTTCCGACGTTCCTTCTCTCGCCATCGCAGGCGACAACGTGGATCCAGACCAGCTGCACCGGCCGCGCCACTGGGACATCCGTTTCGTGCGGCGGTTCATGATCAGCTTTGGCCTGGTCAGTTCGCTGTTCGATTTCGCCACGTTCGCGTTCCTGCTGTTCGTCGCGCACGCCACGGCGGCTGCCTTCCAGACGGGCTGGTTTGTCGAATCGTTGCTGACAGAGCTTGCGATCGTGCTCATTGTGCGCACGCACAGAGCTTTCTGGACCAGCCGTCCGAGCCCATTGCTCGCCTGGCTTACGTTGGCTGTCGGGGTTGTCGCGATCATCATCCCCTATCTGCCGTTTGCTGCCTGGTTCGGCTTCGTGCCTTTGCCGCTGCCCGTGCTTGCCGGGCTTGTCGCAATCACTGCGCTCTATGTCCTGGCCTCGGAGGCGACCAAGCGCTGGTTCTTCGGGCAAGAGAGCCGCCAGTCGCACCGGAGGAGGGCGGGGCAGCTGATCGACGGAGAGCTCAAGCCTCACGTGGCCTATCCGAGATCATAGGCCATGAGGGAAGGCTTCAAGCGATGATGAAAAGAAGCGCGGGCATTCTGCCCTTTCGCAGATCGATCCATGGGCTGCAGGTGCTGCTTGTCCATCCAGGCGGCCCCTTCTGGCAAAGCCGAGATCTTGGCGCCTGGTCCATCGCCAAGGGCGAGTACGGTGAAGGCGAACTGCCGGAAGCGGCAGCGCGGCGCGAATTCCAGGAAGAGACAGGCTGGGAGCCCAAAGGGATCCTGCTCAATCTGGGAGAGTTGCGCCAGCGAAAGAGCAAACTCATTACTGCTTTCGCGCTGGAAGGCGATTTCGACACCGCGACGTTGCGCAGCAACATGTTTGAGATGGAATGGCCACGACGCAGCGGCCGCGTGCAGTCGTTTCCCGAGGTGGATCGCGGTGAATGGCTGGATCTAGATCTGGGCCGGACAAAACTGCTTGCCGGTCAGCGACCCTTTCTCGACCGCCTTGCCGCTTCGGTTTTGCGCCACACAGCCTGTTGATCGAGATCAACGCCACCTGCCGCCAACATGGCAATAATGGCGAGTAGGCAGGAGTGATCAATATGAGCTTTCTCGATTACCTGATTTCGGTCGACGCCAGAACGGCTCTGATGGGTCGCATGATGCGGACGCTCGGCGTCGACAGACACCTGAAGGTCGTGGCAGACCATGCCGCAGTCACCAATCGGGCGGTGAACCGCTGCCGTGCCTGCGGCCATCAGGACGAATGTATGACCTGGCTCGATGAACACGAGCATGCGAGCGAGCCACCGGACTATTGCCACAACCGTGACCTGATTGCCCGGTTGCAACACGTATCTGGCGAGCGATAGCGGCTCCTACACAGGACACGGCCGCTCGACGGACGTCATCGCTCAATTGCAGCACTGCTGTGAATGATGACAAAACTGATGGATTTAACGCCGACCCCGCTGCGTTTGGCGTGGCGGCGCCGGAGTAACCTGGCGTGACCCGCAAGCAGAAGCGACTGTCTGTGATCATCGGAGGGCTGGCCTTCCTCGGCGCGGCCACCGGGTTGACCTTTTATGCGCTCGGCCAGAAAGCCTCCTATTTCTACATGCCAGCCGAGCTGACCACTGCCAGTGTGCAACCCGGCCAGCGCATCAGGCTGGGCGGTTTGGTCGAGAAAGGCAGTATCACCCGCGGGCAGGGCGCAACCGTCGCGTTCTCGGTCACCGACACGCAAAAATCGGTCAAGGTCACCTATATCGGTATCCTTCCTGATCTGTTCCGTGAGGAGCAGGGCGTCATCACCGAGGGCTCCTTCAATCCGGATGGCGTATTCGTCGCAGACAGCGTTCTGGCGAAGCATGACGAGCGCTATATGCCCAAGGATGTGGCCGACGGACTCAAGGCCAAGGGCGTCTGGCAAGAAAGCAACGGTGAGTAGCCTGGTGATTGTAAAAGTCGCCGCTCAGCGCGACACTAATCGGTCGCAGCCAGTGGCTCGGCCGCCAGCCTGGTTTACACCGATCTCGCGGTGCGTCCGCGACGCACGGTTCCCCAGTTCAGGAAACCAGCAGCACGGACATCGGCCCGGCGCAGAAGAGATTGTCCTTCACCATCTTGACGCCGGCGACGTTTTCCGCGGCGACAATGGCCGCCTGGCGCTGGCGTTCGTCGAATATGGCGCCACTCAGTTCGACCGCGCCATTTTCCACGACGACGCGGATCAAATCGGCATTGGCCCATTTCTGTGCCGAGAACTCCGCGACAATATTCTGCCGGATCTCGTTGTCGCTGACGGTGTTTGACGCCGCGCTTGTCGAAACACGCAACAGCGCGCGGAGCAGATCGGAGCGGGCAATCATGCCAACGACCATTCCGTGCTCGACGATCGGGATGCGTTTGACGCGGTGCTTGGTCATCAGTTCGACGATCTGCTCGATCGACGCGATGGGAGGAGCGGTCAGGACGCTGTCGGTCATAACCTCCTCGACCAACCGTCCATTGGCGAGGACATACTCCTGCGCAAGGCTTCCCGGGCCGACCAGAAATTCCAGCCAGCGTGGGCGCTGGCGCTGCGTGCCCAATTCTCTGCGGCGAAGAAAATCACCTTCACTGACGATCCCCACAAGGGCACCGTCGCTGCGAATGACGGGAAGGCCGCTGATCTTGTTGGTGAGCATCAATCCGGCCGCCTCCGCGATCGATGCGGACGGATCTATTGCGATGACCGGCTTGCTCATAATGGCTTCGGCTTGCATGTCGCTCTCCGGAGTTTCCAATTCTCCGACTTCTTAGAAGTTTGCTGAACGAGGCGCCTTGATCTGAATCATTTTGCCATCGAGGCAAATGGTCCAAAGGTTGGCTCGCAAGTAACGGGCGCGTTCCCGTTAGCCAGCGATCGCGGCCTTGGCGACGTTCACGCCAAGCTCGTAGACAAGCAGTCCACCATAGTAGGCCGTCGCAGTGACCAGAATTGCTCCGCAAATTTCGATTAAAGGTATGGCGATCGTCACAGCCCGAAACTCGCGATTCCGCATCCAAAGCGCGAGCCGCACCAGTCCCCAGATCAGGAAGGCAAAGGCAGTGATACCCCCCAGGCTCTCGTGGATTTCCGCGATATCGCTGCTGAAGCCGGCTGCTTCGGCGTGATCGAGGGCAAGACCGCCGAAGAACCAGGTCCCAATGGCGAACACTCCGGCAGCCAGGGCCACGAAGGTTGAGATCGTGCCGGCGCCCGATTTCCTGGTGACGGCGCTACCGCCGGCCAGCGCCACAAGGTCGATAGCCGCAAGCGTGTAGATCAGAACGATAGGAAAATGAACAAGAATGGGGTGGATGTGCTGAATGGGAACCACGAAAACTCTCCAGAAGTTGGTAGGGACTTGGGATAATGGCCAGCCTTGCAGCGAGCCTTGGTCGATGACATTTGTGCGCGTTATGTGCTGTGACGGGTCACGCACTGCGAGCGAGAGATCTAGTCGTTTTCGTCGGCCTCATCGCCCTGCCGGTCATCACACGCATCGTCATCACCCTTGATGGCTTTCGGAGTGGTGGCGTCCTGCATCGGGATGGCCTGCAGGTCGATCGGGCCGGACTGGTCGACGGACGATGGCGCCCCACACGATCCTTCGTCCGATTCAGCGACCGCCGGCAGGGCAAAGATTGTGAGGCCTGCAAGTGCTGCAAGGACAAGCATGGAATTGCGCATGGTCTGGTATCCTTCTCGGCGCGGCCATGATTGGACGCGATAATGCCTTGATATGGACCCTTCGCTTGCTGCGGGCTGAGGATGATTGACAGCAAATTGAAAGCTTGAACGTGCGACATGCCTTGCCGATGAAAAGCCGGTTGAAGCGTTTGGCGGTGCTGGGTCTCGCTGGATTTGTCCTGGCCATGCCTCTCGCTGCTCGCGCCGATGAGGACGATGACGGCGACCATGACCGGGCGCGCGATTTGTACGAGCACGGCGAAATCAAAGGCCTTGCCGATATACTGGACATTGTCCGCGCCAAAGCTCCCGGCGATGTCGTGGCGGTCGATCTCATCCGCAAGGCCAACAAATGGGTCTACCGGTTCCAGGTCGTCGGTGCCGATGGCCGGCGAAGGACCGTCGACGTCGACGCCGGTGCCGGTGTCATCATGCGCGATGGTGAGGGTGACTGATGAAGATCCTCCTGGCCGAGGATGAGCCCCGTATCGCTGCCGATATCGCGACCGCCCTCAAGGCATCCGGAATGGCCGTCGATATCGTAAAGGATGGTGAAGCTGCCTGGTTCGCAGGCGATGTCGAGAATTATGACGCCGCGATTCTGGATCTCGGATTGCCCAAGCTCGATGGTCTTACGGTCTTGAAGCGCTGGCGGGCCAATGAGCGCAGGTTTCCGGTTCTCATCCTGACCGCCAGAGGCATGTGGACCGAACGCGTCGACGGCATCAATTCCGGTGCTGACGATTATCTTCCCAAGCCCTTTGAAATGGAAGAACTGCTTGCTCGGTTGCGGGCGATCCTGCGTCGCTCGGCGGGGCAGGCGGCACCCGTGTTGAGGTCCGGGCCGTTGCTCTTGGATACGCGCCAGATGCGGATATCGCTGCGCGGTATTCCCGTTTCCCTGTCGCCGCTGGAGTACCGGCTCGTGGCGTTTCTGATGCATCATGCAGGACGGGTGGTGGCGCCGACCGAACTGGCTGAGCATCTTTACGATTCAGGCAACGACCGCGATCCGAACGCGATTGAGGTCATTGTAGCGCGATTGCGACGGAAGCTCGGCAGCGATGTCATCGAGACAAGGCGAGGGTTCGGGTATCTGATGCCCGACGATGCCGCCTGATGGGTAACTCGATCCGCTTCCGGCTGTGGTTGGCGGCAACCATCTCGATTCTTGTCGCACTGGGCATCGCCGGCGCCGGCTTGCGCTATCTGTTCGAATTGCACGTCGAGCGGCGCGTGGTGGGCGAACTGACAGTCGACCTCAACGAGTTGATCGGCGCGACCACCTTCACAAGCGATGGCCGCCTTGTCGTGACGCCGGTGCTGACCGATCCCCGGTTTGCCAATCCACTGTCCGGTTACTACTGGCAGGTGGAGGACATCGCCACCGGCAGCCTCGAGCGTTCGCGATCTTTGTGGGACGCCAAGCTGCTCCTGCCTGCCCGGAGCGCAAGTGGTGGGCTGCGAACGGTGGAGGAGTTCATGGGCCCGGGCGGAGAACTCAGTATCGCGGTCGAGCGTACGGTCATCGATGCCGGAGGTCGATCCTTTCGTGCCATCGTGGCGGAGGATCATCGAACCGTTGAGGCGTCTGTAAGCGAATATGTTCGTGATCTCGCTCCGGCTCTCCTGATGCTCGCTGCAGTTCTCATGGCCGCGTTTTTCATCCAGATCACCATTGGCCTTGCACCGCTGGAGACCTTGCGGGCCGCCGTCGGGAGCGTGATTGCGCAGCGATCAGCGCGGCTCGATGTGGTGGCACCAAGCGAGGTGCAGCCGCTCGCTGAAGAAATCAATCGTCTTCTCGATGCGCAGGAGAAGGCTCTGGCGCGAGCCCGCTCGCGCGCCACCGATCTTGCGCATGGCCTCAAGACGCCGTTGCAAGTTCTGTCGGCAGACATCCGTGCCTTGCGCAAGAAAGGCGAGACGGATCTGGCCGACGAGATCGAGAAGAGCGCTGCAGCGATCCGGCGCCATGTCGAGCGGGAGCTCGCGCGTGCCCGCCTCGCGCCCGGGGTCTCAGGCAAGGCCTCATGCCGCGTATCGGAGGTCGCGGCTGGCGTCATCGCAGTCGTCAGACGTACGCCGAGTGGCAAGCTGCTTACCTTCAGGATGGACATCGCAGAGGACCTGACAGCACCGATCGACGAGGGTGATCTGTCCGAGATCCTCGGCAATCTGGTCGAGAACGCCGCACGCTACGCAAAGTCGTCGATCCGTGTCGACGCATCCACCACCTCGGGCGAGGTGATCGTCGCTGTCGCCGATGATGGCCCAGGTATACCGGATGCCGATCGCGAATCCGCCTTGTCGCGTGGCGTCCAGCTCGACAGCAAGGGCGGCAGCAGCGGCTTAGGCCTGGCCATCGTTTCCGACATCGTCGAAGCTTATGGCGGACGCCTTGCCATGGCCAACGCCGATCCGGGACTGGTCGTGACCATTTCCTTGCCGCGACACAGTTGAGCCTGCTTCAGGCAAAACCCGGGAAGTAGTCGACCTTTATCTTCGAGCGGCGAATGCCCATGGCCAGCAGCTTCTGACGCAGCGCCTTGACCATCGCCTGCGGGCCGGAAATGTAGAAAGTGCGCTCGAGATAGTCGGGTACGGCCAGACGTATCAGGCGCTCGTCAATGTAGCCGGGATACTGCCCGCGCTCGGCACCGCGCGCCACGGCGTGGACCGTCTTGATACCAAGTTCCTGCCTGGCCGCGCCAAGCACGTCGCGATATGCGATGTCCTGCTGTCCCTGCGTTCCGTAGAGGATGACGATCGGTCGCCGCTCTTTGCGATCGAGCAGATATTGCAGCATTGAGCGGAACGGGGTGATGCCGATGCCTCCGGCCAGGAACGCGATCTTGGTTTCACGCCGGGCGGGCAGCGTGAAGCTGCCGGCCAGTTGCGCGGCGTGGATCGTGCCGCCGGGCTTCATGTTCATCAGTTCGCGCTTGAAGGCGCTTGATTGCGGATAGAACTTGACGCCGAGGCGGACCGTTCCCTCCGTCGGCGCCGAGGCGACCGTGAAATAACGGCGGTTGCCGCGATTGTCGGCACGATCGAGGCCAAGCGTCCATTCGAGATACTGGCCGGCCTCAAAGGCGAGCTTGCGCGGTGACCGGAAAACAAAGTCATAGCTGTCGACGGCCGATTGCTCGATGCGTTCCAAAGTCAGCACGAAGCGTCCCTTCGGGCCTGCCGCGTAGGCAAACAGGTTGCCAGCCAGCAGGGCTAGTTCCGGTGTGAAATAGAACGAGCCGATATGGATGTTGGGAGCAAACAGAAAGCCGACAATCGCGGCAAAGGCAATGCGCGGCCAACGCATCGTCGGCGCCGTCAGCGGCTCGGTCAGCATCACAAAGGCAAAGAACAGCATGGGCGACGAACCCAGGGTCTCCGTAAGCGCGGTCCCGTACTGCGACGGATCGCTTGTTGCCAAAATGGTCGCCAGCGCCACGACAACAAAGGTCGACACAAGATCAAGCCGGCGCAGTTTCCGCACAATGAGCATGCCGCCGAAGAGAACAAGCGGAAGCAGCGGCAGGTTGCCGCCAACCCACCAGGTGGCCGGTTGGTCGAGCAGCAGCGCGGACAGCGCCACGCCCAGCGCAGCCGGATTGAAAAGGTGCTTTCGGCCGATGGTGAGAATGAATTTGGACGAAATCGCCCAGACGGCTGCGAATGCCACCGCCGCAATCCCCTTTATGTCAGTGACTGCTACCGGATCGAGAATGAGTGCCAGGATGAGTGCGGTGATATAGACGGACTCGTTGTTCGCCGGCACTGCAAAGACTTGCGCAAAGACCTTGTTGGTGATCCAGCAGGCGGCCAGCGCAAGCGCTGTCGTGAAGGCAAGCGCAATCGGATCATGTGGCACCAGCTTGACGAAGCCGAGCACAAACGCCGCCCCGACCAGCGCCATCAGATAGTAGAGGACCAGCCTGTACATTGTCAGGTGATCGAGGAAACGGTCGATGGTCTTGATCATGGCAGGCAAAGGGCTCCGAACCCGGTCGTCGGCGTAGCGCGGCCATTGGTGTCTATGACATAGCCCTCCATGCCAGGCGTCTGCTCGATGAAGAGAATGCCGTCCCGCCCCATGGCGAAGGCAGCGGTGGCGAAACGATCGGCTTCGAGCACATCGGCGCCGATCACGGTCAGGCTGACGATGTCTTGAATTGGACTGCCAATTGCATGCGGGTTGTAGATGTGTTGACCGCGGACATAGGTGCCGGAGGTCGCGACACCGCGGCCACGGGGATAGACGATCTTTACGATCTCGTGGCCGTTGAAGGGATTGCGGATGCCGACGCTCCAGTCCTGGCCCGAGCCATTCCTGCCGCCGGACTGGACGTCGCCTCCCGCCTCGATGAAGAAATCGCTGATACCGGCTCGCTGAACGATGGCTGCCGCGTTGCGGATGGCCCAGCCCTTGACGATGCCGGAAGGATCGAGCGAACCGTCGGGCTTGCGAATGTCGAAGTAGCCGTCCGTCTCGTCTTTCGTCTGCCGTGCGAGAGCAAACACTTCGGTCATCTCGCCGCTCCACTCGACGACGGGAATGTCGCCGCGGTTGATGGCTGTGATCTCGCTGTCGGCCCGGTATGTGCTGAAGCGCAGGTCGATATGCTCGAAATAGCCGAAGGCCGTGTCGATCAGCTCCCCGTTCGACGCGCCGCCGACATCGACCGTGATGGGCATGCCCATCAAAATCCGCGTTTCGCGCATGGACCTACGACGACGCTTGCTTCAGCGCGCCGCGAAGCGACTGGATGAAAGCCCTGCTGGTCAGCGTCGCTCCCGAAATAATGTCGACATTGGCGCTCTGTGCGCTGATCGCTTCGTCGCGCAGCATGGGCAGCGCCTGCCTGTTGATGCTGACGGAGGTGCGGCGGTCGGATGGATATTTCAGCACTTTCAGCGCTGTAAGCTGCCCGCCTTGTACGAGGGCCTGAATCTGGATGATGCCGTAGTAGGCATCGGCCGTGGGGCCGGTGTAGACGCCATCGGCATAGCCCTGTGCGGCGAGCTTCATGCCCACCCGGACGACACGTGCTGGTGCTTCCGGATATGCCGGCCTCGGCTGCGCGACTGGTATGTAGACGGGCGTTACGGCGAATGAAGGCGCTGACGACGCAGTATCTGTGACAGCCGGCGTCACTGGCTGCGCCGGCGGCATTGGTAACGGTTGTGGTGCCACTGGAACCACTGTCTGCTTGACTGGATCATTTGACCGTTCGGCGGGCGCTGCTATGCCAGCCGTCGTTTCCCTGGCGACCGGGAACCTTGTTCTGAACTGGGGTGAGGGCGCCGGCAAGGTCCGAAGCACCGGCGAAGCAGCAGCGGATGCCGGCTCTGTTGGCTGCACGGAAGGCGCTTCGGCTGCGTTGGCCGGCAGCGCTTCGCCAAGCATATCGTTCGCCGGTTCCTTGCCGGCCTGATCCCAGACATAAGCGCCAGAGGCGGCGATCACGAAAAGTGACAAGGCAATCTGTTTCATCGGAATTTTGTTTCCACGTTGAATCTCGCACGGCGATCCGTCTGGCCCGCTTCGGATGCAATATCCCACGACCAAGCTGACAACTGGCTGTCAGCCGAAGTCGAGCTGCGAGGGGCCCGTGAAAGCTCAAGGGAGGCGGCAAATTGACTTGTCCTGGATCAAGGTTGTCGCATAAGCAGCGTGGTAGGAAGGTTCTCTCAAGCGAGGTACTGCCTGTGACTGTTGCCAACGAGCCGACCGGATACTCCGGAACCCAGATAGTGCTGCATTGGACTATCGCAGTGCTGATCGTCCTTCAGCTTTTAATTGGCGAGGACATCAAGCCGGCTTACCGGGCATTCTCGCGCGGCACCGAGCCGGCAGCTGACGACATCTTCAACGCGAACCTTCATGTCTATGTCGGTTTGGCCGTTCTGGTGCTGGCCATCTGGCGGTTTGCGGTCCGTCTGCGGCATGGTGTACCGGCGGCGCCGCCCGAAGAAAGCGTCTGGCTGAAACGGATTGCCGCGGCCGCCCATTTCCTGCTGTATCTTTTCATTTTCGGGATGCCGATCACTGGGGCGCTGGCATGGTTCTTCAGCTTTCGAGCGATGGGTGAGATACACGAACTCGCCAAGCCGGTGATCATCATTGTCGTCGGCCTCCATGCCGTAGCGGCGCTGTGGCAACATTTCTATGTGAAATCGGATGTGCTGGTGAGGATGCTGCGACCCGCCGGACGGCGCGCGCCGTGATGTCATGAGCCGCCTGCACAGTGAAAACCATCTTGTATCGCGCATCGGCTGGCTGCGCGCCGCCGTGCTTGGCGCCAATGACGGCATCGTGTCGACGGCCAGCTTGATCGTGGGCGTCGCGGCGGCCAATGCAGCGGCCGCCAACGTTCTGGTGGCCGGCGTCGCCGGGTTGGTCGCCGGTGCGATGTCGATGGCGGCCGGCGAATATGTCTCGGTCAGTTCGCAGTCCGATACCGAGCGAGCCGACATCGACCGTGAGCGAGGCGAGTTGGCAACGCAGCCAGACTTCGAGCGACAGGAACTTGCAGACATCTATGTCAAGCGTGGTGTGGAGCAAACGCTCGCATTGCAGGTCGCCACCCAGTTGATGGCGAAGGATGCGCTTGGCGCCCACGCGCGCGACGAACTCGGCATTTCGGAAGTGACGACGGCGCGACCAATCCAGGCGGCGCTGGCTTCGGCGGCGGCATTTTCGGTTGGCGCGGCCATGCCGTTGTCAATGGTGTTCGTTTCACCAGCCGCGTGGCTTGCCGCAACCGTGTCTGTTGCCTCGCTCCTGTTCCTGGCGGTTCTCGGGGCCATTGGAGCCAAGGCGGGCGGCGCCAAGGTGTTGAGGGCAACTGTTCGCGTCACCTTCTGGGGAGCGCTGGCCATGGCGCTGACCGCCGGCATTGGCGCCGCGGTTGGTACCGCCATCTGATCCGCTTGTCCGGCGTTGATCTCTGTCGATGACCGAACACTTGTTCCTCGCGCAAAACAGTCCTGCTCAGAGAGCGGTTCAGCGCATTTGCTGTGAAGTTGCGTAAGCGCAACGAAGGCAGTCCGAGCCGGATTTATGAAGAGGGCTTCGCAAATCGCGGAGACGTCATCATGAAACAGCGCAGTTCGATCAAACCCGATACGGTCGTCGACGAAATCATGAGGAAATGGCCGGCAACGGTCGCTGTGGTGCTGAGACACAAGATGCTCTGCGTCGGCTGTCCGATAGGCACTTTCCATACGGTGACTGAGGCATGCCGTGAACATCAAGTCGATGAGGGCGACTTTCTCGTCGAACTCGAATTGGCCATTCGAGGAGAACGATGACGATCAGTCTTTTACCCGGTTCTCGGCCAGAACCACAAGGCGATGCGCATCTTTGACCGTGACTCTCTGGCGCCCGCTGACAATTATTCCGTTCTCTTCCCATTTGCTGAGGAGCCGGCTGACGGTGTGCAGCGTCGTTCCCGTCATCTCCGCAATGTCCTGCCTCGAAATCGGGAAGTCGATCTCTATGCCACTGTCGGTCTTTCGGCCGGTCTGGTTAGCCAGTCGCAGCAGCGCATGCGCAACCCGCTGCTCCACCTGTTCCGTGGACATCTCCACCACCCGCGTCTGCGTCTCCTGCAGCCTGCTTCCAACCGTCCTGTAGGTGGCTGCCCCAAACACGGGGAAGCGTCTCGACAGATCAGGCCATAGGGCGTTGGGCCAAGCCAGTACCACGCAGTCCACCGCCGCGATTGCGCTGGCGGGATAGGTCGTCCGGCCAAGGGCTGCGGCGACGCCAAAGATCTCGCCTTCGCTGATGTACCTGGCGATGACCTGCTGTCCATCCGGCGTGGTGCGGAAGACGCGTATGTGGCCAGAGATCAACACGAAGAACGAATGGGCCTCGGTTTCCTGCTCGAAGATCGCGGAGTCCTTGGCATAGCGTGACGATCTCGCGCTTTGGAGAAGCTCGCTCTGCTCGTCAGGGGTCAGTCCCTGGAAGAGCGGCAGCTTCGATATCAGCGATCGATCCAGCAGAACCAAGCGGATTTCCCCACGCCCCAGCGTTCAGGTCAGACCTTTCTTATCCCGAGTTTGCGCCAGCGCAAATTGTCTCGGGCCGCATCAAGCTAAATGGCATGGAACGGCGCAACGCCGCGAAGACGAAACAAAGGACAAATCGATGAAACTCACCATCCTCGCTGCCGCAATCTCCCTCTTGGCGCTCGCAAGCGGCGCAAGCGCTGAAGAGCATGTGGTGCAAATGCTCAACAAGGGCGAAAAAGGCGCAATGGTTTTCCAGCCGGCCTTCGTCCAGGCGGCACCCGGCGACACCGTCAAGTTCGTGCCGACCGACAAGACACACGACGCCGAGTCGATCAAGGGCATGCTTCCGGATGGCGCTGAGCCTTTCAAGGGCAAGCCCAGCGAGGAAATTACCGTCACGGTGACAAAGGAGGGCGTCTACGGCGTCAAATGCGCGCCCCACTACGGCATGGGGATGGTCGCACTGATCGTTGTCGGCAAGCCGGTCAATCTCGATTCCGCCAAGGCGGTCAAGCATCCTGGGAAGGCAAAAACGGTGTTCGCCGACCTGTTCACCCAGGTTCCTGCGAACTGACAGCAATCGATACAGGCATGCCTGCCGCAAAAAGGGCGGGCACGGGCCGGACGGACCGAGGGCGGCGGTTCATCCGGCCCTGTTCATTTGAGGATACAGTCATGGGGATTCCACGCCTGCAGGCCTACGCCGGGCCTGCATTTCTTTCCTACGGGTTCAGGCCCTTCTTTCTCCTCGGGTCGCTGTATGCTGCGCTCTCCATTCTGCTTTGGCTGCCGATGTATGCCGGCGAACTCGATGCCCACAGTGCGTTCGTTCCCGTCGACTGGCACATTCACGAGATGCTGTTCGGCTATCTGCCGGCGATCGTTACCGGGTTCCTGCTGACAGCCATCCCGAACTGGACCGGCCGGCTGCCCGTGCAAGGCCTGCCCCTGCTGGCGTTGGTGGTCCTGTGGCTTGCCGGCCGTGCCGCTGTCTTCGTCTCGGCGGATATCGGCTGGGTAGCGGCAGCCGTGATCGACGGTTCATTTCTGCTTGCTGTCGCAGCCGCTGCGGCACGCGAAATCATCGCAGGGCGGAACTGGCGCAATCTCAAGGTGCTGCTGCCGCTCGCCGTCCTGGCGTGCGCCAACGGTGCGTTCCATATCGAGGCCCACCTTCAAGGCACATCTGACATCAGTCGCAGGCTCGGCATGGCTGCGGCGATCATGTTCATCTCGCTGATCGGGGGGCGCATCATTCCAAGCTTCACCCGCAACTGGCTCGTCCGCGAAAATCCTGGGCGGCTGCCTGCGCCGTTCGATCGTTTTGACGTCGCCTCGATAGCCATCTCAGCCATTGCGCTGGCTGCTTGGACGCTCGCTCCCGACCACGAAGTGTCGGCAACGCTCGTGGCCGTCGCGGCAGTCTGCCAGGCATGGCGTCTGTCGCGTTGGGCTGGCGAACGCACGTTGCGGGATCCGCTGGTGCTGGTTCTGCATCTTGCCTACGCCTTCGTGCCGATCGGTCTTGCCCTGGTATCGGCGTCGATCTTCTTTCCCGATGCCGTGCCGGCGGCGGCAGGACTTCACGCGCTCGGGACTGGCGCGGTGGGCTCAATGACGCTTGCCGTGATGACCCGCGCGACGCTTGGGCATACCGGGCAAAAGCTCAAGGCTGGGAAAGGCGCCTCGTTCATCTTCGTGACCGTCCTTTTGGCGGGATCATTGAGAATCCTGGCCGCCTTTGTGCCCTATGGCGTGGTGATCGACATGGCCGGCACCGCATGGGTGGCGGCATTCGCAAGCTTCATCCTGATCTACGGAACCGCGTTGATGACGCCAAAGGCACAGTGAGGCGACGGGAGTGCAGGCGAAACACGATGGAGCGGACGCTGCTGTTTTTTCAGGCAATGCCGAGGTAGCCGAGGAAACGGTTCGCCCATCCTCGATGGTCCCGGACCAGCCTGAATCCAAGATTGTCGGGAGGTGTGCCAACGGCGCAGCCACCGCTTTTCCCGTCGCCGACGAAGTTCGACATGTACGCCCTGTGAAGCCCTTCAAGGACGTGGACGCCGCAATTGTCGACCGAACTCACGACATCGGTCCCGTCCGCAGCCAACGTGGTGCGGACATAGCAGGTCGAAGTCCACTCCCAGACGTTGCCGGAAAAGTCGGCGAGGCCTAAGGAATTCACACCAAAGGAGCCACGGCTCCTGGGCAAGGGGTCCGGTTTGCGATTGAGGTCCACCTCGGCCTTGTAGCTGGTGAGCCAACGCCTGGCGGGATTGTTGGTATCGTTTTCGACACCCTCAAATTCCCCTGCAAACCGCTCGGCCGCGGCAAACGCCCACTCCTCATCGGATGGCAGCCGCCAGTCGTCGCCTATCGCCTTCGAATACCATTGGGCGTAGGCATTGGCGTCGAGATAGCTCACTCCGGTAGCGGGAGCATCGGGCGCGATCGCGTGCGTCTCCTGTGCCGGCTGACAGCCGCCAGCCGCCACACAGCTCGCATAGTCTGACGCGCTGACCTGATAGGTCATGATTTCGATAGGTTTATTGAACTGTCGGCTGAGCCGCGGATTTGCTTGCGGGCGCCCATTCCTCAGGAACTCGCCCGGCAGGGGATATGTGATCGAACCGGGGACCAGGGTAACTGTCGTGGCGGCAGGGTAGGACTGTCGATGTCCGTTCCGGCCGATGGCAGACAAGCCCATCGGAACCGATGCAGCCGCCATGGCGACCGAGACAACCTTGACGATGAGAGGTGACATGGCTTTTGTCCATGCCCGGACAGCGACGCTGTCCGGGCAAATTGGAGTGCCGTCAGTTGGTGGCGATGGGTTTAGGCGCCTCGACCTGCGTCATCAGGTCGTCATCCCATTCGCCCTCCACCATGAAGTGAGCGGTCG
This sequence comes from Mesorhizobium sp. M0139, assembly GCF_040322455.1. Lineage (NCBI taxonomy): Bacteria > Pseudomonadati > Pseudomonadota > Alphaproteobacteria > Hyphomicrobiales > Phyllobacteriaceae > Mesorhizobium > Mesorhizobium sp. M0139. Next base: position 116,948 of record NZ_JAMYTN010000013.1, on the reverse strand, counting down.
CCCCGAGTTCCACAGCTTCGATCAGATTGTGGTTGACGTAAGCGTAGACACCGGGCTGCAGGAACGTATAGAGCGCCGAGCCTGCCGAGCCGCCGCGGATGAACCAGGTTTCCAGATCCTTGGCCGGCGGATTGGCGAATTTTCCTTGTTCCCAGACATAGTCACCGTGTCCACCGATGAGATGCGGCCGCGTATCGCGGTTGGCCTGCGAATGGACGATCAACACGGTCTCGCCGACCTTCGCCTTCATGGCGTTGTCGCCGGTCAGCGAACCGGCCCTGCCGTTGAACACCACATGCGTCGGGATCAGCCCGCGCATGACCTTGACGATGTCGTCGTAGCCGTCGCCTGCCGATTCATAGCTCTTGTAATTGCCCTTCTCATCGCGCGGAATATAGAAGTCGCTCTCGCCGATATAGAAGATCTTGTCGTATTTGACCGGCTCGCCCTTGTCGTTCCTGAGCCCGTCGCGCGGCAGCACCATGATGGCGCCATTCATGCCGGAGACGACGTGCCACGGGATCATCGGTCCGCCGGGAGCACAGTGATAGACGAAAGTTCCCGTTCGGGTTGCCTTGAAGCGCAGCGTCACCTGTTCGCCGGGATTGATCAAGGTGAGGGCGCCGCCGCCCAGCGCACCCGTCGCTGCGTGAAAATCGATGTTGTGGGCTAGCGAGTTGGTGTCGGGATTGATGAGCGTCAGCTCGACATAATCGTCTTGGTGGACGACCATCAGCGGGCCCGGGATCGAGCCGTTATAAGTCATTGCATTGAGCTGCGTCCCGTCGGCGTCGATGACCATCGGTTTCTCCTCGATCGTGATGGTGAATTCGACGATCTTCGGACCGCCTTTGGCGATCTGGTCGTGCGGATGCACAAAAGGCGGTGCCACGAGCTTGACCTTGTCGCGGGGAAGTCCTCGAATGTCTGCTTTCGTCACCGTTGCCGACAGTGCGGGCAGTGCCGCCACGGCGGCAGCGCCAATCGCTGCTCCGAAGAGGGCTTCGCGTCGCGTGATCATATCAATCTCCTATCTCAACCGTTGCGGATGAGCAGAAGCTAACTGACCTGACGCAGCGTTTCTTTGCGCTGGCGCAAATTGGTGAGTGTTAATTGGAGCAACAAACAGCCTCGACTGCGGCAATCTTGTGCGTCAAGAATGGTCGAGCAAGTCCCGCTCGGTTTCGAGCTTGGCGATGGACGGGCGTCTTCGCTGCCGACAGCGTGCTCGCCAACCATGACGGGCGCTATACGCTGGAGGAACTCGCCGACAGCCTCATGTCTAAGTGATGTGGGAAGGGAGCAGAACCCCAAGGGACGCTGCTTGGCGTCCCCGCTTTTTTCCGCAGCTATGAAACCATCACCGAGAGCGGATCTGTACGGAGGAAGAGGCTGTCCTTGACTTGTCCGACGCCGGCAACGTTCTCCGCCGCAACGATCGCGGCTTTCCGTTGACGCTCGTCGACAATCGCCCCGGTCAGTTCGACGACGCCGTCGCTGACCCTTACATCAATCAAGTCACCGCCGCCCCACGATTGTCCCTGCAGCTCGGCAAGTACGGCCTTGCGGATCAGGTCGTCATCGGGTGGCGTGGTGCCCTGTTTCGGCATGGCGCGGATCAGGACAGGCAGCAAATCAGTTCGCGTGATGATGCCGACGACCCTGTCCCGATCGACAATCGGCACATTGTTGATGCGGTGTTGCATCATCAAGTTGACAATCTGTGCAATTGAGGCGCCTGGAGACGCCGAAATGACGGCTGTGGTCATCACCTCATGGATGATCCGTCCGTTCGAGCGCGCATAGTCTTCGGCGACTGTGCCCGGGCCAAGATCAAACTCCAGCCAGCGCGGACGCACACGCTGGGTCCCAAGTTCTTCTCGGCGCAAGAAGTCGCTTTTGCTTACAATTCCAACGAGGGCACCGTCGCTGTCGGTTACCGGGAGGCAGCTGACTTTGTTTGAAAGCATGAGCTCGGCCGCTTCGGCGATCGTCGCGTTCGCATCCGTCGTGATGACTGCTTTCGTCATGATGGCTTCGGCTAGCATCCTTACCCTCCTGATCTTACGTCGGCCGACGATGGGACATCCCGACCCGCAGCGCTTTGATCTGAGTCACTTGGAGCGAGGAGCATTCTCCGCGCCGTCGTCGCGGTCGATTAGAATGCGCTCCGCAGCGCCATCGAGATCATCGTACTGGCCGCTTCTCAACGCCCACAGGAACCCGCCCAGGCCTAGCGCGCCAAGGAAGAGGGCGACCGGGATGAGGTAGGCAAGGGTCGTCATGAGGATCGCGAGAATTCGTTGACGCCGGATCCTCTGGAGGTCCGAACCACTTTCGCCGGCGAACCTGGCATGGAACGCCGCAAACGCATTGCATTGCCAATGACAAGCAGCGATGACGCCGACATGGCAATCGCCGCTATCAATGGCGTGACGTGCCCGAGAATGGCGATCGGCACGGCGACAGCATTGTAGACGATGGCGATCGCGATGTTCTGGCGGATCAGGTTTCCCGCGTTGCGCGAAACGTCCAGCGCCAGCGGAACCGCCATGAGGCTTTCGCGCAGGAAAACGAAGTCGGCTGCATTGCGGCCAATGTCGGCGGCGGTGGCCGGTGCGATCGAGACATGGGCCGCGCTCAGCGCCGGCGTGTCATTGAGGCCATCGCCGACCATCAAGACCTTATGTCCATCGCGTCTAAGGGACTCGATGCGTTCAACCTTGCCGGATGGCAGCAGACACGGAACGAAGTCGCCGACACCCAGCATTTTCGCAACATCCTGGCAGGCATGGGCGGTATCGCCTGACAGCATTTCCACCGCTATTCCAGCGTCGTTCAATTGCTGGACGGCAGCCCTGGCGTCGGCACGCAGCGCATCCTCGAAGGCGACGGTAGCAACAATCAGCCCATTCCTGGTCAAAACCGTTCCGCCATAGCCATGCTTGCCTTCGCCACCGGTCCGGGCTTTCCATCCCGCCCATCCGCGCCGACCCAGTCGCCAGGTGGTCCCGGCGTGGGTGGCTTCGATTCCGAACCCTGCATGCTCGCTGACGGTATCGAATGTGAGTTGCCCGCTAGAAGTGGCAAAACCGGAGATGGCCTTTGAAAACGGATGACGCGAATGTGCGGCCATGGTGGCCGCAATCATCAACATTGCCGGATCGATCGAGGCCGCGTTGACGAGCCGGGGCTGTCCGAGCGTGAGCGTGCCGGTCTTGTCGAACACAGCCGTATCGACCGTAGCCAGGCGCTCCATGGCCGACCCATCCTTGACCATGATGCCGTGGTCGAACAGGCGCCGCGCCGCGACCACCTGGACGATCGGCACGGCGAGGCCGAGCGCACATGGGCATGTGATGATCAGAACGGCAATAGCGATGGTGATCGCCCGGTGCCAGTCGCCAGTCACCGCCATCCAGCCTAGGAATGTCGCGAAGGCGGTGAGATGAACCACCGGGGCATAGAGCGCTGAAACACGATCGGCGATCCGGCGATAGTGGGCGCGACCGCCCTCCGCGGCTTCCATCAGCCGAACCATTTCTGCCAGGAACGAATCCTTCGCGGCGGCTGTGGCCTCGATCGTCAGCGGACCGGTAAGGTTGAGCACGCCGGCCTGCACAGTATCTTCTGGCGCCACGCTTCTGGGCGTGCTCTCGCCGGAGACCAGGGAGCAGTCGACGTCGGATGTCCCGCGCGCAATCCTGCCGTCGACAGGGATTCTTTCGCCGGCTGCAATAAGCAACTGCATCCCTGGTTCGATCTCGCCAACCGGCAAATAGTCGCGTGCGCCGTCGCCGCGCAACACCATGGCGCCGCGCGCGGCCAACTGCGACAGACTCTTCACCGCGGTGCGGGCGCGCTCGCGCATCACGTGATCGAGCGTGCGGCCGATCAACAGGAAGAACAGCAGCGATACCGACGCGTCGAAATAGGCGTGGTCGCCATGGGTGATCGTCTCATAGAGGCTCATGGCGTAGGCCAGCGACACGCCGACAGCGATCGGCACGTCCATATTCATGCGGCCGTGGCGCAGCGCAGTCCACGCCGACTTGAAGAAGATACCGCCGGCGAAGGCAAGGGCGGGAATGGCGATCAGCGCGGAGACCCAGTGGAACAGGTCGCGGGTGGCGCCCTCGGCGCCGGACCAGACCGACACCGAGAGCAGCATGATGTTGCCCGCCGCAAAGCCGGCAACGGCGACGGCGCGGATGAGCTCCGATAACGTCCTGTCCTTCGCATCGGTGTCGGCTTCGAACAGATGTGCCTGGTAGCCCAGGCGCCCGAGCACTGCGACCAATGGTGGAACCTCATCGCCGCGCCACTGGACCGAGACCCGCTTCGTTGAAAGGTTGACGCGGGCGGCCTGGACGTGATTGAGCTTTCCCAACGCGGTCTCGATCATCTGGATGCAGGCGCCGCAGTGAACCGTCGGTACCGACAGGTCGGTCTGATGAAGGTCATCGCCCAGCGACCGGCTCGCCAGCCTGACCTCCTGGCTTGACGGCAGGACCGAAGCGGGGCTGACCAGATCCAGCGCCATTTCAGCGCCCGGCGCGCAGCAGCTCATTTCAGCACCCCTTGGGAAATCATGACCCTGCGCACGTCGCGATAAGGTTTTGCCAGGCCGGCATCGGCGTCTATTTCGATGATCCAGACACCATCCCTTGGCACGTGTTGTGCTGCAAACTCCTGGCCAGAGACCAGGGCGAGCGTGACGGACTCATCCTCTTTCTCGTAAGCCGGATGGCGAAACAGCACCTTCACGCCATGCAGGGAAACCGGTTTGCCCGCGGCGTCGATGATGCGATAGCGGACTTCGCCCCATGCGATGGTCAACTGGCCGGTCCAGCCAAGCGCTGCCTGCGCACGGCCTTCCTCGGCCTTCTTGTTGAATTGCTGGCTCGCCACATAGGTATTTTCGACGACAAGGCCGGTCCAGCTTGTGTTGGCAAGCGTCGCCATCGTGAGATTGACCGCGATGACCACGCCGAAAAAGGCAAGGACGGTGGCCAACATGTGCCTGCCGGTGAACTCGCGGGGTTTTCGCGTGGTGGCGTTCATCTGGCGATCTCCGGCGCATTGAAGGTGGCGGTGTATTCGTTGGACTCGAAGCTGACCTTGTCTTCGACGCGGAATGTGAAGGTCTGCGCCTGGCGATTAATCTGATCGGCGGGCAGGCGCACGAAAACCTTCAGCATCTTCAGCCGGTCGGGTTCGACCTGGACCGCAAAGGAGCGATCGGCGGGGAGGTCGACGCCAACGATGCTCATCTCCGCGCCTGGCAAACCCCCGAGGGTGACGATAATCGTTCTCGGTTCGGGGATCATGTTCAAGAGCTTGACGGTATAGCCATTGCGGATCGAGCCGTCCGAGAGCGTCACGAATTGCGGGTTGCGGTCGTGCAGGACATTGATTTCGAGCCGGTCGCGCGTCAGCAGCGAAAAGAGCAGGCCCAGCCCGATCAGCGACCACATGGCCATGTAGACATAGGTTCGTGGCCGAAAGATCTTGTGGATATGGAAATGCGCCACCCTGTCCGAAAACACGCCGTCATCCGTCCTGACCAGCGACGGATCGACCGAGCTGGCGCCGCCGGCGGTGGCCAGCATCATGTTGGCGTTGTAGTCGGAGAGCGTCGCGTAGGAGATCAGTCCTCGCTCCTTGCCGAGTTTATCCATGACGCCGTCGCAGGCATCGATGCAGAGCGCGCAGGTGATGCATTCGAGTTGCTGACCGTCGCGTATGTCGATCCCCATCGGACAGACGGCGACACAGGCATTGCAGTCGACGCAATCGCCGACGGGATGCCCTGCGGCAAGAACCTTCTTGGCGTGACGGGTGCGCGGTTCGCCGCGCCAGTCATTGTAGGTGACGGTGAGCGAGCTCTCGTCGAGCATGGCTGCCTGGATGCGCGGCCAAGGGCACATATAGGTGCAGACCTGTTCGCGCATCAGCCCGCCAAACGTGTAGGTCGTCGCCGTCAGAACCGCGACGGTGATGTAGGCGACAGGCGCTGCCGTGCCGGTGAAGAGTTCGCCGACCAGCGTCGGCGCATCGGCGAAATAGAAGATCCATGCGCCACCAGTCGCTGCGGCTATGACCAGCCAGATGACGTGTTTCGATGCCCGCAGCACGAGCTTGCGGGTGGTCCATGGACCGGCATCGAGCCGCATGCGCGCGTTGCGGTCGCCCTCGATCGCGCGCTCGACGACCAGGAACAGATCGACCCATACGGTCTGTGGGCATGTGTAGCCACACCATGCACGGCCGACGGTTGACGTGATCAGGAAAAGACCGACGCCGGCCATGACCAGAAGGCCGGCGACATAGTAGAATTCCTGGGGCCATATCTCGATGAAGAAGAAATAGAAGCGCCGGTTGGCGACATCAAGCAGCACCGCCTGGTCGGGGGCAAACGGACCCCGATCCCAGCGCAGCCACGGCGTCAGATAGTAGATGCCCAGCGTGATCGCCATCACGATCCATTTAAATCGGCGAAAGCTGCCCGAGGCCCGCTTCGGGAAGATCTTCCTGCGCGCGGCATACATTGGCTGGCGCACCTTGGCGGAGTTGACCGCCTCAGCCTCGAGCCGTTCTACCTGCGTATTGTCCAGCACTGGTTTCTCCCGTCGCGCAACTCGTGATTTCGCCGGGGTAAATGTCCTGGCTGGTGCAGTCAGGTCAGCGAAATGCAGCGTGGATCGGATTGTGCCGCCGACCGGATGGCGCCGCGTTGATGCAGGTCAATCGCCGGGTACACGCAAACAGATCGAGGCCCGGCAGAGCCGGGCCTCGTCGCTTGGACGGTGAAGGGCAGGGAATAGGCCCCCGTTCCTATTCCCCACCGCCAAGCGAATGCACGTAAACCGCAAGTTCCTTGACCCTGGTTTCGCCCAGGCGCGCGCCCCAGGCCGGCATCACGCCCTGTTTCGGTGCGGTTACCTGGGCGGCGATGGCGGCTTCGCCCGATCCGTAGAGCCAGATGGCGTCGGTCAGATCAGGAGCGCCGAGTTCCTTGTTGCCCTTTGCATTGTCGCCATGACAGGCCACGCAGTTTTCGGCAAAGACCTTGGCGCCGGGCGCCACCAACACCTGATCGCTGACGGTTTGGGACAGGCTGGCAATATAGGCGCTGACCTGTTTGATCTGATCGGCAGTGATGATGTCGCCAAAGGCCGGCATTTCGGACAGGCGCGTATCCGGATCGGAGGCGAAGCGAATGCCATGTGTAACCGTCTGCTGGATCTGGTCCGCCTTGCCGCCCCACAGCCAGTCGTCGTCGTTGAGGTTGGGGAAGCCCTTGGAGCCCTGGGCGCCGGAGCCATGGCACTGGACGCAGTTGAGCTTGAACGCGGCACCGCCGGCGGCGACGGCGAATTCGCGCAGCGTGTCGTCCGCCGCGATCTCCGAAACACTTTTCGCTTCTATCGCGGCGACATATTTGCCCTTGGCTGCTTCAGCCTTGGACAACTCGTTCCCGACATCGCTGCGGCTGGAATAGCCGAGCACACCCTTGGTCGCCGTGTGCAGCAGAGGCCATGCCGGATAGACGATCGTGTACCCGATCGCCCAGACTATGGTGATGTAGAACGTCCAGACCCACCAGCGCGGAAGCGGGTTGTTGAGCTCCCGGATGCCGTCCCACTCATGACCGGTGGTTGAAACACCAGAGATTTCATCGATGTGCTCCTCGCTCATGATCACTCGTCCTCAAGGGGAATCCGGGCAGCTTCGTCGGCCAGCTTGCGGCTGCCGGGGCGCAGGGCAAAGATGATTGCGCCGACAAAAAACAGCGCCATGGCGACCAGACCCCAGCTGTCAGCGAACTCCCGCATCAAATTGTAATCCATGGACAAACCTCCTCAGCGGTAGCCGGCTGCTTCGTCGTAGTTCTTGAAATCGACCAACGTGCCGAGCATCTGGAGATAGGCGACCAGCGCGTCCATCTCGGTGACCTGTTGCGGGTTGCCGTCGAAGTCGCCGATCTTAGCCTTGGGGTAGCGGGCCTCGAGGCCGGATGTGTCGGCGTTGGGATCAGCCTGCGCCATCAAATCGGCATTGGCGTTAGCGATCATGTCGTCGGAGTAGGGGACGCCGACGCGCCTGTTGGCGACCAGATGCGTCGAGAAGTCCTTCACCGCGATCGGCTTGTCCTTCAGGAAGGCATAGCTCGGCATGATCGATTCCGGCACCACGGACCGTGGATCTGTCAGGTGATCCACGTGCCACAGGTTGGAATAGCGGTCGCCGACGCGGGCGAGATCAGGTCCGGTGCGCTTCGATCCCCACTGGAAGGGGTGGTCGTACATCGACTCGGCCGCCAGGCTGTAGTGGCCGTAGCGCTCGACCTCGTCGCGGAACGGGCGGATCATCTGGCTGTGGCAGAGGTAGCAGCCCTCGCGGACATAGATGTTTCGACCAGCAAGTTCGAGCGGCGAGTAAGGCCGCATGCCTTCCACCTTCTCGATCGTATTATCGAGATAGAAGAGCGGTGCGATCTCGACGATACCGCCCACGGTGACCACGAGAAGCGAACCGATGAGCAGAAGCGTGGCATTCTTCTCGATCAGCGCGTGTTTGTCCATCAAGCCCATTGTCTGGCTCCTTATTCGGCAGGCTGCAGGACGGGCAGGGCGCCCGGCATAGGTTCTTCTTCGCGCTGGTAGCCGAGGATGGTCATGGCGATGTTCCAGGCCATGAGCAGGGCGCCGGCCAGATACATGGCGCCGCCGATGGCACGCATGATGTAGTAAGGATGCATGGCTGCCACGGTTTCGGCGAAGGAGTAGACCAGGAAGCCCTGTTCGTCGTATTCGCGCCACATCAGGCCCTGCATGATGCCGGACACCCACATCACCGCGGCGTAGACGACGATGCCGAGCGTCGCCAGCCAGAAATGCCAGGTGACGAGCCTGAGCGAATAGAGGCGTTCACGGTTCCAGAGTCTCGGCACCATGAAGTAGATTGCGCCAAACGAGATCATGCCGACCCAGCCGAGTGCGCCGGAATGGACGTGGCCAATGGTCCAGTCGGTATAATGCGACAGCGAGTTGACCGTCTTGATCGACATCATCGGGCCTTCGAAGGTCGACATGCCGTAGAAGGCGATGGCTATCACCATCATGCGGATGATGGGATCGGTGCGCAGCTTGTCCCAGGCGCCCGACAGCGTCATCAGGCCGTTGATCATGCCGCCCCATGACGGCATCCACAGCATGATCGAGAACACCATGCCGAGCGTCTGCGCCCAATCGGGCAGGGCGGTGTAGTGCAGGTGATGGGGCCCGGCCCAGATGTAGAGGAAGATGATTGCCCAGAAATGGACGATCGACAGGCGGTAGGAATAGACCGGCCGGTTGGCCTGCTTGGGTACGAAATAATACATCATGCCGAGGAAGCCGGCTGTGAGGAAGAACCCGACGGCATTGTGGCCGTACCACCATTGCGTCAGGGCGTCCTGAACTCCGGAAAATGCAGAATAGCTCTTGGAGCCGAGAAAGGAGGCCGGCATCGATAGGTTGTTGATCACATGCAGCATCGCGATGGTCACGATGAAGGAAAGGTAGAACCAGTTGGCGACGTAGATGTGCGGTTCCTTGCGCTTCAGGATGGTGCCCAGAAACAGGATCAGGTAGGCGACCCAGACGATGGTCAGCCAGATGTCGACATACCATTCGGGTTCCGCATATTCGCGGCTCTCGGTGATGCCGAGCAGATAACCGGTCGCGGCCATGACGATGAAGAGCTGGTAGCCCCAGAACACGAACCAGGCGAGATCGCCACCGAACAGCCGGGCGCGGCATGTGCGTTGGACGACATAGAGAGACGTGCAAAGCAACGCGTTGCCGCCGAAGGCGAAGACGACGCCCGAGGTGTGCAGAGGCCGCAAGCGGCCGAAGTTGAACCAGGGCTGGATGTTGAGATCGGGATAGGCAAGCTGCAGCGCGATGACCACCCCGACCAGCATGCCAACCACACCCCAGAACATGGTGGCGATGGCGCCGTAGCGGATTGGACCATCCATGTAGGCGGACGGGTCGATCGGAGCGGCAGCTTCGAAACTCGTGTTGCGGAGGAGGATGGCGACAAAACCGAGCAGCACAAGAAACAGCACCCACATATGCTGCCGGAAGGGCTCGTCCACTCCGAAACCGGCGGCCACCAGGGCGGCAAAGGTAAAAAGGGCCAAAGCGAAGACTTGCGTGCCGAACTTCATGACCTGTCCCCGACTTCGGATTCCTGTGCGCGGACGTCAATCCGCCTGACACCAATCCAGCAGTCACGCGGCTGGCGCCTTGATCCATGTCAAAGCCATTTGATTTTGGATTGGGCAGCGTTGGATTTGCAAAGGATCGGGAGGCTGTCATTGAACAGGGAGAGGGAGCTGCGATCGTCGCTGTTCGAAACGAGCCGCGACAGATCGATGCCGATAGTTCGATCTGGCAGAGAAGCAGTCCCGGTTGCGCTCATGAAACGTGCGCATCTGGAAAAGCTGCAGCTCTGCGATGCCTTGGAAAAAATAGCCGACACCCTGCCCAGGGTCGATAGCCTGGCATGCCTGGCTGCGGCAAACGCGATCGTTCCGCTGTTGCGCAACATTCATCAATATGAGGAGACGGTGATCTTTCCGGCCTACGAGGCTGTTTTGACCGGCAGGGATGCCAACCTTGCTTCAACTCGTCGACTGCGCGCCGAACACGTGGAGGATGAATGCTTTGCCGGCGAAGTGACTGAAAATCTGTTAGCGATCGGCCATGGCGAGAGTGTTGAGAATGCCGAGGCTGTCGGCTTCATGCTGCGCGGCTTCTTCGAAAGCTTGCGCCGGCATATCGCCTTCGAACGCGAGCACGTCTTGCCGATGATCGGGGTCGATGGCGGTTAGGCGCCGGAGCGGCGTTCCAGCCGGCCCATGTTGTCCACCGTCACGTGCCGATTATTGTCGATCCGGATCACGCTGTCTGTTCGCAGCCTGGTCAGTTGGCGGCTGACCGTCTCGATCGTCAAGCCGAGAAAATCGGCGATATCGGCGCGGGTCAAAGGCAGGTCGAAGGTCGTCGACTGCGCCGCCGGGTCCAGCGTGGGATCGATGTTCCTGGCGATCATCAGGAGAAAGCTCGCCACCTTTTCCGAAGCACTCTTGCGCCCGAGCGTCACCATCCAGTCGCGGGCTTCGTCGAGTTCGTTGAGCGCTTGTTTGAGCAGACGATGCTCGATTTCCGGAGATTCCTTCATCATCCGCTCGATGGCGGCCTTTGGAAACGAACACACGGAAACCGCGGTTGCGGCTTCAGCGTTGATCGCGCTTTCCACCTTGAAGGGCCTGCCCAGAAAATCGGGGGCGAACTGGAGGCCGACAATCTGCTGGCGTCCGTCCGAAAGGCTCTTGGTCAGCTTCACAACGCCGGAAAGCACGTTCGAATAGCTGTCGACGGTCTCGGCGTCGCCAATCAGTTCTGTGCCCGGTTCAATTGTATGCCTCGATGAGGTTTTGGCCAGGCTTACCAATTGGTCGGGATCGAGCGCACCGCAAACGCCGCGGTGCCGTGCCTCGCAAGACTGGCAAAGCACTGGAATGCTGGAACTGTGAACGTCTTGGCGCACGGTCATCTTCATCGTCCGAGAGATTCCATCTGTCCAGAAGGTAGCATTGGCGCACAAAAGAACCTTGCGGCAGTTTGTCCGTGGGCGGCCTTGACCGAAATCAAGGCCGCTCGCGCCCAATGTGATCAGTGTCGCGCCATGCAAAGGGGATCGGATAGCGACATGCGGCCAGAATTAGTTGCCAGGCTCGGTGAGAACGTTCCACGCTACACCAGCTATCCGACCGCGCCGCATTTCCATCCAGGCGTTGATGCTGCCGTTTGTGGTGGCTGGCTGCAAGCGCTCAACGAGGGCGACGAAATCTCGCTCTATCTGCACATCCCATACTGCGACAAGCTTTGCTGGTTTTGTGCCTGCCATACCAAGCAGACACGCCATTACGAACCGGTGACGATCTATCTCCGCTCACTGCATGCCGAGATCGCTACCGTCGCCGGTCTTGTTGCAGGCAAAGGCCGTGTGCGTGCCGTCCATTTCGGCGGTGGTTCGCCGACGATGCTCAAGCCCGAAGATATGGTGGCGATGGGAACCGCCCTGCGCAAGAGCTTCGGCTTTCTTCCCAGCGCCACGATCAGCGTTGAAATCGAACCCAACGATATCGACGATGCCCGCCTCGATGCGCTTGCCGAAATCGGCATGACCCGTGCGAGCCTCGGCGTCCAGGATTTCGATCCGAAGGTGCAGAAGGCGATCAACCGCGAGCAGAGCTTCCTGCGGACCAAGACTGTCGTCGACGGCGTTCGTTCGCGCGGCGTCGAATCGGTCAATCTGGACCTGCTCTACGGTCTGCCGCACCAGACCAGGGAAAGCGTCGCTTCCACGGTTACGCAGGCACTGACCCTGGAACCGGATCGGATCGCACTGTTTGGCTATGCGCATGTACCGTGGTTCAAGAAACATCAGACGATGATCGACGAGGCCTGGTTGCCGGGTCCCGCGGAGCGATTTGCCCAGTCGCAACTGGCAGCACGGGCGATCGTGGACCAGGGATACGAGGCAATCGGGCTCGACCATTTCGCCAAACCGGGCGACGCGTTGGCGCTTGCGGCCCGCGCCGGGACTTTGCACCGGAACTTTCAGGGCTACACGGACGATTGCTGCGAAACCTTGATCGGGCTCGGCCCGTCATCCATTAGCCAGTTTCGGCAAGGCTATGCGCAGAACATGCCTTCAACCAGCGAATATAGACGCATGGTTGATGACGGTGGACTGGCCGCTGTTCGGGGTATCGCCCTTTCCGCCGACGACCGCGTTCGCGGCTGGATCATCGAGCGGCTGATGTGTGATTTCGCCTTCTCGGCGATCGAGCTGGTGGAGCGCTTTGGCGAAGCCGGCCAAAGTCTTCTCGGCAAGGCAAGTGCGACAGCCCTTCATGATCCTGCGCGGTTGCTCGAGCTCGATGGCGACAGTTTCGTCGTGCCGGCGGAAAGTCGGCCCTTTGTCAGAAGCATCGCGGCAAAGTTCGACAAGTATTTCGAAACCGGCAAAGCCAGGCATTCGGCGGCGGTCTGAGCATTGGCTCCTGTCAGAAATGTTCGCCGGCCTTGAACGGGCCAATGCGGGTGCCTGCCGCGATCAGATAGGCGGTCGACCAGCCAATCAGAAGAAATCCGTTCACGCCTTCAAGCGCCGCCAGGACACGCCATGCGTGGGCCGGCACGATGTCGCCGTAGCCAACCGTCGAGAAGGTGATGGTGGAAAAGTACAGGGCGGTTTCGAAGTCGGCGAAGATATCCAGCAACCGGTATAGTCCTGCCCAGAGCCACACCTCCGCTGTCATAACGGCAAAGAGCCCCATGACCACGCTGATCATCGCAATGATGCGGCTGCGGCGCCCGTGCATGCGAAACCGGGCGACCAGGTGTCCCATCGCATGGGTAACGGCGATCAGACCAAATGTGTGTATGAGAACGGTCAGGCTTATGGCGATGGTGCCGATGAGCAGATTAAGGATCATGCGCTGACCGTACCGATGATCATCGTTGTTTTCATTGTGCAGGATCAAGTTCGATAAACCGATCTGTGGATTCTTCAGGCACGTACCGGCGAGGGGAGTATGTGATCGTCAATTAACGGCACACCAAGCGAGCACCGGGCACGCACTCGAGCTCTATCGAGCTCGATCAGCTCCCAACGGGTGTCAAAAGTGCTATTCAAAAACCAAAATGCTGCTGCTGATTTTATGGTGGGTCCAATGGTCGGTCTGGAACAAAATCAGAATTAAGCTGTTGTTTCAAAAAGATAATGTCAGAGAAATGGCGGAGGGAGTGGGATTCGAACCCACGGTGGGCTTGCACCCACGCCGGTTTTCAAGACCGGTGCCTTAAACCGCTCGGCCATCCCTCCATCGTGATTTTTCAATCATTCAGGAACATCAACCGACCCAGTGAACGACAGTTGGTATCGAATGATACCTATGCTTCCGGACCAGCTTGCGGTTCATTTCTCTAGAGCGTTGCCCAGCGCCAAGTCAACCATCGGCGCTGCCATGGATAATAGGGGGTGGCGTTCGGTGCCCGAACGGAGCTGCGAGCCCGTTTCTTTCGAGCGCAAGGGCTCTAATTGCGATCCTTGCTGCCGACCTGCACCAGTTGCAGAAGGCCCAGCACGACAAGTGCGAGCACAGTTGCCAAAGCCGCGATCTGCCAGAACCCGAGCCCAACCGCCAGGCCTATGGCGCCTGCCAGCCACATGCCCGCCCCGGTGGTAAGCCCTTGAACCTCGCCCTTGGAGAAGAAGATCAAGCCCGCGGCCAGAAATGCCACGCCGGCAGTCGTGGCTTCGATCAAGCGGATAGGATCAATGGCGATTTCCTGACCATCGAAGACGTGAAGATGAGTAATCTCGATCGTGAGGATAGCAATTAGAGCCGTCGCAACACAGACCAGGATGTGTGTCCTCAATCCGGCCGGTCGGTTACGCCATTCGCGTTCGATCCCAACGATGGAGCCAAGGACGGCCGCGAGCAAAAGCCTGGCTGAAATTACGGAAAAGGGCAGCCACGTCTGTTGCCCGAAACGTTCAATGAATTCATCCATGAGGCGCAGAACGTATCTCGGGTCGGTCGGTTCCAGGCAGCCGCGCTTCATGCCGTAGATTCACATTCAGGCTCCAAGGGCCTGGGGCTAGGTCTCGGATGCCTCTCCACAGGCCCGACCGACCCAAGAACTCCGCCACATTCCTGCCCGGTTCCGGACACAATCGATTAATACGCTGATAAACAATTCCTGCGCACAAGGGATGGGGATTGGCGCGTCGCAGGCATTGCTCATCTGGCTCCGCCGAAATTCTAGAAGCGGCGCCTGTGTCGAGACGGTAGGGGACATCGGAAAACATGCAGACCACGACGCATCGGCGTCTTCGTCGCGCTCCTGCTTTGGTGTTGTGCGCTCTTTCGGCTGCGTTGCTGGCCGCGTGCGCGTCGCCGCAGTCCGAGCCGAAAGCCATGGTCTACAAGAAGCCTCGCTCGAAGGAATATTTTGCCGAGACCGAATACGGTGTGAAGGCCAGCCCGCGCGTTCAGTACATGCGGCGCGGCGGCGGCCGCGACCAGTTGGGCAAGCCCTATCAGGTGCGCGGCAAGTGGTATTACCCCAAGGAAGACAAGCGCTACGCCAAGGTCGGTCTCGCCTCCTGGTATGGCGATGCCTTCCACGGTCGTCTCACAGCCAATGGCGAAGTCTACGACATGACCCATCTGACGGCGGCGCATCCGACCATGCCGCTGCCAAGCTACGCCCGTGTCACGAACACCGAGACCGGAAGCTCGGTCATCGTGCGCGTCAACGACCGCGGCCCCTATCATGAGGGACGCATCATCGATGTCTCGGAACGCGCCGCGCAAATGCTCGACTATGCCAAGGTCGGCACGGCCAGGGTCAAAGTGGAATATATCGGCCGCGCGCCGCTCGACGGCGACGACGACCAATATCTGGTCGCCTCCTATCGCCCGGGCAACAACCGCCCGGACCAGTCCGATGGCTTGCCGACCGGCGTCATGGTGGCGATGAACGGACCTTCGCCGAGCCTATCTGTTGGCGCACCACCTGCCGTAGTGCCGTTTCCTGGTCAGTTGACGAATTCCGACACACAGCCAGTGATGTCGATGCAGGCACCGGCCTCAAGCGATGTGACGCTGCCTGAATTCGGGCCGATCGTGCCTCAGCGCCCGGAATCGCCCTTTGCCATGGCTTCGCTCTCCTATGCGGATGAGCGCGTACAGCGCGCCGACGTCTTTGCAGCGCTTGACGGCCAGGGCATGTCGCCAGCCGACATCCTGCAATCGTGGAAGAAATCCAACCCGCAGGCATCGCCTGCCGTTTCCGACTATGTCGCCGCCGGCTCCTTCGACGATGCTGCCGAGGCAAAGCGGGTGGCTGCGGCTCTCGAACCGTTCGGCAGGACCGAAATCCAGAGCACCGAACTCGACGGCAATGACTGGTACGCGGTCAATCTCTATCCGGATGGCCATGGCAATGTCGACGACCTCTTGCGCGCGGCATGGTCGCATGGCGCGCCGGACGCGCTGGCTGTGCGCAACTGACCAACAAAGGCACGCCGGTTTTGTCATTGCGCGGTTGATCCGCCGGGAAGAAGCCTGATAGCGTTGCGGCAAGTTTCTGCCGGCTAACAGTCGAGCCTCTTCATGCGATTTCGCCTTTTCCACCCTTTTGCCGGGCTTTTTGGCCTTGGCTTCTTGCTTGCCGCGCTGGTTCCGGCCAACGCGCAGCTTTTTGAGACCAAGGCCACGCAGGCATTCATGATCGATGCCGAGACAGGCACGGTGCTGTTTTCCAAGGATGCAGATCAACCGATCCCGCCGGCCTCGATGGCCAAGCTGATGACCATGGAGATGGTCTTCAACGCCATCAAGTCGAAGCGCATGAGCCTCGACGACACCTTCGTGGTTTCGGAAAATGCCTGGCGCAAGGGCGGTGCGCCTTCGGGAACGTCGACCATGTTTGCCAAGCTCAAATCGGCGATCCGGGTCGAGGATCTGATCCAGGGGGTCACCATACAGGCCGCCAATGACGGCTGCATGGTGCTGGCCGAAGGCATGGCCGGTTCGGAAGAGAATTTCGCGGCGCAGATGAACGATCGCGCCCGCAAGATCGGGCTCGCGAAATCGACATTCGTCAATTCGACTGGCCTGCCGGCCGACGGCCAGCAGACGACGGTGCGCGAACTGGCGCAGCTTGGCCTGCATATATGGCGCGAATATCCGGATCTCTATCTCTATTACGGCCGGGCCGATTTCACCTGGAACAAGATCTCGCAAAAGAACCGCAACCCGTTGCTGGCCATGGGCATCGGTGCCGATGGGCTGGCGGTCGGGTCGAGTGAGGCGGGCGGTTTCGGCATCGTCGGCTCGGTCAGCCATGACGGGACCAGGGTGTTCGCGGCGATGAGCGGATTGGCCAATGATCGCGAGCGCGCCGAGGAAGCGCGCAAGCTGCTCGAATGGGGCGTCCGCTCCTTCGAGAAGACCGAGATTTTCGCCAGCAACGAAGTGGTCGGCGAGGCACAGGTGTTCGGCGGCGCCAAATCCAGCGTAGCGCTGAAGGCAAAGGCGCCGATCGACGTCCTGCTGCCGATCGCCAACCGCGACAAGCTGACCGCCAGGATCGTCTATCAGGGGCCGGTATCGGCGCCGGTGGAGGAGGGGCAACCCGTCGGCGCGCTGCGCGTCTGGATCGGCGATACGCTGAGCCAGGAAACGCCGCTTTTCGCCGCCGAATCGGTCGGCGTCGGCACACTGCCGCAACGCGCGTTTGATGCCGCCAGGGAACTGGCCGTAGGCTGGCTGCGTTGAGTTCCTGCGGCGTGGACCTTTTCTCGGGCGCGGACTAAGACACCAGCGCAAAGCAGGACAAAGGCCTTTCGATTGGCAAGCGGATTTTTCATCACCTTCGAAGGCGGCGAGGGCGCCGGCAAGTCGACGCAGATCGAACGGCTGGCCCAGAAGATGCGCGCCAAGAAATACGATGTCCTCCTCACCCGCGAACCCGGGGGGTCACCCGGCGCCGAGGCGGTCAGGCACGTGCTCCTGTCCGGCGCCGCCGAGCCTTTCGGGCCGAAGATGGAGGCGCTGCTGTTTGCCGCCGCGCGCTCCGACCATGTCGAGCAGGTCATCCGGCCGGCGGTGGAGCGCGGCTCCATCGTGCTTTGCGACCGTTTCCTGGATTCGTCGCGCGTCTATCAGGGCGTCACCGGCGGCCTCGATCCGGCTTTCATGGAAGCTCTGGAGGAGGTCGCCATCAACGGCATGATGCCGGACATGACGCTGATCCTTGACATTGACCCCGCCGAGGGCTTGCGGCGCGCCGCCGCGCGGCGTGGCGCCGAGGACGGTCCGGACCGCTTCGAAAAGGAGACGCTGGACATCCACCAGCGCCGCCGTGACGCCTTCCTGGCGATCGCAACCGCCGAGCCGGACCGCTGCATCGTGATCGACGCGTCGGCGCCTCCCGCTACGGTGGAGGATGTCATCACCGCGGTGGTGTTCGCCGCACTTGAGGCGAGGGCGCCCGCTCGCAACCGACAGGCGGCGCCCGCATGATCTTCGAACGCATCGCTCCCGAGCAGCACGACACGCTGGACGGTGTACCGGAGCCGTCCGAGACGCTGCGCCTGGTCGGCCATGAGCAGGCGGCCGCGATGCTCGCTGCCGCCTATCGCTCGGGAAAACTGCCGCATGCGGTGATCTTTGCCGGGCCGATCGGCATCGGCAAGGCGACGCTTGCCTTTCACCTGGCGCACCATCTGTTGAAGCATCCGGCCTTCGACCAGGCGCCGGATGTGTTTGCCGTTCCCGATCCGGCCTCATCGCTGTTTCGCCAGATCGCCACCGGGGCGCATCCCGGCGTGCTGCATCTGACCAGGCCGCTGAACGACAAGACCAAGAGCTTCAAGACGGTCGTCACCGTCGACGAGATCCGCAAGGTCAACCGCTTCCTGTCGCTGACCTCGCATGACGGCAGCTACCGGGTGGTGATCGTCGATCCGGCCGACGACATGAACACCAACGCCGCCAATGCCTTGCTGAAGAACCTCGAGGAGCCGCCGAGCCGCACGCTGTTCATCCTCATCGTGCATGCGCCGGGCAGCCTTTTGCCGACCATCCGCTCGCGCTGCCAGATGGTGCGGCTGACGCCGCTCGATGCCGGCAGCCTGATGAGCGTTCTGGAAACCGTCGAGCCGCCGCCACCTTCCGATCCTGCCGCGCGCGCGGCACTGGCGGAACGGGCAGGGGGCAGCGCCCGCAATGCGATCCTTCTGACCCAATATGGCGGGCTGGAGATTGCCGGCACGCTCGACGCCCTGGTCACGTCGGGCAGGAGCGACATCGCCGGCGCCTATCGCCTTGCCGAGGCCGTCGCCGGCCGCGACCAGGCGATCCAGTTCGACATCTTCAACCGCCGCGCGCTCGATCTGCTCTCCACCGGCGCCAGTGAAGCCGCGCTGGCTGGGGATCTCGCGCGGGCGAAAACGCTGTCCGACACTTGGCACGAGGCGCTGAACGCCATATCTGAGACCGATACCTACAATCTTGACAAGAAGCAGCACGCCTTGACCATGATCGACCGCCTGAATTCCGCAATGCGAATGTGACCGGTTTCGGCATTGGGGCGGGATGGCAATCGCCGTCTCGATGCGATATCCACCGCTCACATTCATTCGGCCATTCATGACGGTTAATTCATGTCACGCGACACATTCTACATCACAACACCGATTTTCTATCCGAACGGCAAGCCGCATATCGGCCACGCCTATACAGTCATTGCAACCGACGCGCTGGCCCGCTTCCAGCGCCTGGACGGCAAGGACGTGCTCTTCCTCACCGGCACCGACGAACATGGCCTCAAGATGCAGCAGACGGCCGAGAAGGAAGGCATAACGCCACTCGCGCTTGCCGACCGCAACTCGGCGATCTTCCGTTCGATGACAGAGGTCCTGGGCGGCTCGAATGATGACTACATCCGCACGACGGAACCACGCCACTACGAGTCGTGCCAGGCGATCTGGAAGGCTATGGCGGCCAATGGCGACATCTATCTTGACCGCTATAGCGGCTGGTATTCGGTCCGCCAGGAAGCCTATTTCGAAGAGAGCGAAACCACGCTCGGCGACGACGGCGTGCGCCGCGAGCCACTTGGCTCGCCGGTCGAATGGAATGAGGAGGAAAGCTACTTCTTCAGGCTTTCCGCCTATCAGGACAAATTGCTTGCGCTGTACGAAAGCCAGCCCGATTTCGTCGGTCCGGCCGAGCGTCGCAACGAGGTGATGAGCTTCGTCAGGTCCGGCCTCAAGGATATCTCGATCTCGCGCACGACCTTCAATTGGGGCGTGCCGGTGCCGGGCGACGACAAGCATGTGATGTATGTCTGGGTCGATGCCCTGACCAACTACATCACCGCTGCCGGCTATCCCGACACCAAGGCCGAGCAATGGCGCTACTGGCCGGCCACGCACATTATCGGCAAGGACATCGTCCGCTTCCATGCCGTCTACTGGCCGGCTTTCCTGATGTCGGCCGGCATCGAACTGCCGAAGCGCGTCTTCGCGCATGGCTTCCTGTTCAACCGCGGCGAGAAAATGTCGAAGTCGGTCGGCAATGTCGTAGACCCCTTCACCATGGTCGAGCACTACGGCCTCGACCAGGTGCGCTATTTCTTCTTGCGTGAGGTGCCATTCGGCCAGGACGGCAGCTACAGCCATGACGCGATCGTCAACCGCACCAATGCCGATCTCGCCAACGGTCTCGGCAATCTGGCGCAGCGCTCGCTGTCGATGATCGCCAAGAACTGCGGCGGCGTGGTGCCGCATCGCGGCGAGCTGACCGAAGCCGACAGCGCGATCCTCGACCAGGCGGTGGAAGCGCTGGGTACCGCGCGCCAGGCGATGGCGGAACAGGGCATCCATCTCGCGTTGGCGGCGATCTTCGGCGTTGTGGCGGAAGCGGATCGCTACTTCGCCTCGCAGGCACCCTGGGCGCTGAAGAAGACCGATCCGGCGCGCATGGAAACGGTGCTGTGGACGACCGCCGAACTGGTGCGGCGCGTGGCATTGCTGTGCCAGCCCTACATTCCGGGGTCGGCCGGCAAGCTGCTCGATCTGCTGGCGGTGCCGGCGGACACGCGCGACTTCGCGCATGTCCATGCCGACTATGCGCTGGTGCCCGGCACGGCGCTGCCCGCGCCGGAGGGCGTGTTTCCGCGTTATGTCGAAAACCCTGAGGCGAGCGCCTGATGCTCGTCGACAGCCATTGCCATCTCGAGTTTCCGGATTTCACCGAGGAGCGGGCGGCCATCGTCGCCCGCGCCAAGGCTGCCGGTATAGGTCACATGGTGACCATCTCGACACGCGTGAAGCGGTTTGCGCAAGTGCTTGAGATTGCCGAGAGTTTCGACGAAATCTATTGCTCGGTCGGCACTCATCCTCACAATGCCGGCGAAGAGCTGGATGTGACGGCTGAGGACCTTGTGCGCCTGTCCGCGCACCCGAAGGTGGTGGCGATCGGCGAGGCCGGGCTCGACTATTTTTACGACAAGGCGCCACGCGATGCGCAGGCGCAGGGCTTTCGTACTCACATAGCGGCCGCGCGCGAGACCGGCTTGCCGCTGGTGATCCATTCGCGCGATGCCGATGACGACATGGCTGCCATCCTCGAAGACGAAACAGGGAAGGGCGCCTTCCCCTTCATCCTGCATTGTTTTTCGTCGGGGCGACGGCTGGCCGACGTGGGCGTCAAGCTTGGTGGCTATGTGTCCTTCTCGGGCATACTGACCTTCAAGAACTCAGCCGATTTACGCGCCATCGCAGCCGATGTGCCGCATGACCGGCTGCTGGTCGAGACCGACGCACCGTATCTGGCGCCGGTGCCGTTCCGCGGCAAACGCAACGAGCCGGCCTATGTCGCGCATACAGCCAAGGTGCTGGCGGAGACGGTCGGCGTTGGCGAAGCCGAGATCGCGACGCTGACGACGGCGAACTTCTTCCGGCTGTTCGGCAAGATGCCGCGGCCCGCCGGGCTCTGACGCATGAGCGACCGGCTGCGCCTCACCATCCTCGGCTGCGGCTCGTCACCTGGCACGCCGCGCATCACCGGCGATTGGGGCAATTGCGACCCGGCCAATCCGAAAAACCGGCGTACACGCTCAGCCGCGCTCGTCGAGCGGATAGCAGCCAACGGCGCCAGAACCACGGTCGTCATCGACACCGGGCCTGATTTCCGTGAGCAGATGCTGATGGCGGCCGTCCGGCGCATCGACGCCGTCGTCTATACGCATCCGCACGCCGACCACATCCACGGCATCGACGATCTGCGCGGCTACGTGCTGGAGCAGCGCCATTTGATCGATGTCCATGCCGACCAGCCGACCATGCTCAGGCTGCGCGAAGCGTTCGGCTATTGCTTCGAGACGCCGTTTGGCAGTTCCTATCCGCCGATCGTCAGGCCGCACATCATCGATCACGCAAGGGCGGTGACGATCGAAGGCGAGGGCGGTGCCCTCACCCTCGAGCCGCTGCCGCAGATCCATGGCGACATCATTTCGCTCGGCTTCCGCATCGGCGGGCTGGCCTACTGCCCCGATATAAGCGACTTCCCGGATGCCACCGCCGAGCGGCTGCGCGGCCTGGAAATGCTGGTCATCGATGCCTTGCAGTACCATACCCATCCCAGTCATCTGTCGCTCGTTCAGGCGCTTGGCTGGATTGAAAAACTGGCGCCGAAACAGGCCGTGCTGACGCATATGCATGTGCCGCTCGACTATGCCACGGTGAAGGCCGAGGTGCCGGCCAACGTCACTCCGGCCTATGACGGCATGGTGATCGAAATTCCTTTATGAGACAGCATGATACGAGCAGATCTTTATAAGGACGTTCGGTTCTTCGGCGCGAAGATCAACAGCGTTCCAATCCGCTCATAGCCCATGCGGGGATAAAGCAGCGCTCCGGCACGCGTCGCCAACAGCATCGAGCACCGCGACCCATGCGCTTTGTCGTCATGCAGCATTTTGGCCATCAGCGCCTGGCCGATGCCTCGACGCCGGTGCGAAGGCTCGACAAACATTGCCGAGCACCATGTGGCGCCGACGGCGTCTATGCTGCGCACACGCCCGACGATGGCGTCGCCATCGAGCGCCACATACTGGCGAAACGGCGCATCGTCGCCGAGTTGATCGTCTGGAAGTGGCCGCCTGCGTATGACCTTTCCCAGTTGTGCAGCGCGTTCAGCCGTCCTCACGCGTTCGATAGAGACGATTGCTGGCGGGTCTGGAATTTGGCGCAGCGACTGGATGAAAAAGCCTTCCGTCCGCAGCAGCCGGTAGCCGAGCGCCTTGTAGGCCGTTCGCGTTGGTTCGTCCGGGCCGTCATTCGCGATCACGACCGAAACGGCAAAGCCCGGCCGCGCATGCTGCCGCACGATGGCATCGGCTTCCTCGGCGGCGACGTCATGGACGATCCATTCTTCGCCACGGTAGTCGCGTGCATTCTTGCGCTCGGCATCGCGCATCAGCCACAAGGGTCCGACGCGGCTGGCTTCGTATGGAAAGGTGCGGCTCTTGTCGGTGCTGAAGCCGTGCACGAACACTTCGATCGCCGCTTCGATGTCACGCTTTCCTGTCGTCATCGACACAGCGTAGCGTTGGCCAACGGCTCATGCCAAGTCATCTGATGCTGGCCTCCGATCCAGCCAGCATCTTGAATCACAAAACCACTCTCACGCTTCTGTCAAAATCTGAAACGCTCTATGAAAGTCCGCGTCCTTTCCCAGCTGCGGCCTGATGCATAAGTTCCATAATCTATCTTATGCGACTTTCATATGTGGCTGCTGCTTCCATTAGCGGCGTGCCAATATACGCCCTGCTGACTGAGATGCAGGCCGGCGCTCACTGGGCGGTCACCATCCCACCATCCCATGGTTGCGATACAACGCATGATTTGCCGACAACGTCCCAACGGGTACCCTCAGGGGCATCCATCTGCCAGCGATCTGGCCTGCTGACGCGCGGTTCGTATAGCTTCCCCGAATGCAATCGTTCCCCGAGGTCATCACTCACAACTACGATCCCCGTCGAGGACCGTGCAGAAATATTTGCGAGCTGTCCGAAGAGCAGGCAGAACGGGTTCTTGACGAGATCAGAGCGTCTGGGCTGCGCGCTATCAAAGCAAACTACTTGGAGAGGCGACGATTAACGGAGGAATGGCTCATTCGAGAACGGCGCCGACTGCTTGGGCCCACGAAGCTAGAGCGTCCGGTCTATTTCTTAGCTTGGCGACTTTGCCGACGGCAAAGACCCGTCACGGCCAAGCTCACTCGTTATGCGACTGCGAGAGTTCCCACCGGAGACGCTCACTTTCACCTATCCAGACAGCATGGCAAGTCTTCCGATCGCGACGCGTGACGATCTTCGCCCCCAACGAAAGCGATACCACGGGCAAGTGTTTACTCTTGGTGAGATCGAAGCCGTCGTGGCCGAATTTGGGATGCCCGGTGAGCGCTGGAAGACCGATCCAACGATGAAGTATGACAAGTTCATCGAGGTGCAGGTATGGGATGATCGCCTCATTAACGAGCGGCTGCTTCAGGTCGATTCCCCCCTCTCCCCTTAGCGATTGGGATGGCGCCTTTCGCAAAGGCCTCGACTTCCTGCTCGACGGGCTGGCACCAGGATAACGAACAGGAGCGTCATCCCGAGAAGCTTTCCAGGAGGCCGCTGAAGGCTGCTGCGATTGCAACAAGATGGAAGACGCCAAGGGCCAGCCATCTGGAGCCGCCGGCGCCCGCAACAAATGCCCCATAGGCAGGAAACTGCAGCGCAGCCAATCCGATGGAAAGGCCGGTGATCGTTGTGTTGGTCAACAGCGTTGCCAGCATGGGGACCGGATAGAGAAGTCGCGCCAGCCCATAGTCGCCATGCCCGGCTCCGGCCGAATAGAGCGCCAGGAAAAAGGCGACGGGCGTGATGCCGAGGCCGACAAGGAACCCTGCCCGCGAGGAGAATTTTGGCGACGTCATCTGGCCATGGCCATGGCAGCGGACGGGTCGCGGTCGTCAGGCGCGAGCTTGGACGAAGTGACAAGCAGCTTCTCCTGATCGGCCCGCGACTTCGGCTCGATCGCGATTTGCAGCAGAGGCCAGGGCGCGGCAGACTTTTCTATCATGACGCCATGGTTGCAGATCGATCCGATGACCGCAACGGAGGGGTCTACGCCCGGCCGGCCGCCCTGCCCGTCCCTTTCGCTTCCTGACTGTGGACGCGCGCCAGGAAATCGCGCACCAGCGGAAGTGCCTCATCGAAATGCGTTTCGAGCAACCAGTGGCCGGCGCCATCGATCAGATGAAGCTCCGCTTCCCGCAAATCGCGCTGGTAGGCATGCGCCGATTGTGCCGGCATGTAACCATCCTCGGGGCCCCAGACGATGAGCGTTTGCGGTTGGTGCTCGCGCAGATAGCTCTGATAGCGCGGGAACCAGCCGAGGTTCGCCTCCAGCTTCTCCATCAGGCCGACCGCGAGCCGCCGGCGGATCGGCGTGTCCATCAAAGGCCAGTGGAGTTTCCAAAGATCGGGAGGCACGCGCTCGGCTACAGCGTAATCCACCTCTCCGACAAACTCGTGCCGGAAGCCCTTCTCGCTTACCGCCTCTTCCAACGGCCGGTGCTTTTCGGGCGTCTTTTCCTTCCAATAGGCTTTTATCCCAGCGTATTTCGGCCCGAGAACATCCTGGTATATATCGCCGTTCTGGATGATGAGTGCCGCGATGCGCTCGGGATGTGCGATGGCGTGGCGCAGTCCGATCTGAGAGCCATAATCGTGCAGCCAGAGCGCATAGCGCGACGTGCCGAGCGCATCGGCGAAAGCTGTCAGAAACCCGGCATAGGCATCGAAATCATAGCCAAAGTCCGACATTTCGGGCGTGCCGCTGTAGCCAAAGCCGGGAAAGTCCGGCGCGAATGTATGCCAGCGATCGGCAAGTGCCGGCATCAACCGTCGGAATTGATAGGACGAGCACGGATAGCCGTGCGGCAGGAGAAGGACGGGAGCATCAGGCGGGCCGTCTTCGCGATAGAAGATGCTGTTTCCGTCAATGTCGATCCGGCGATGTTGCAATTATACCTCCTTGCTCAAAGCTTGCCCGCCACTTTGTTTACGGCGCTCGGGCAAGAAGGTTCCCTTGAAGTCAGGGCGTGACGGCTTCCGGCTCTCCATTGCCCGACAGGATCTGCAGCGTTCCGCGCGTGGCGTTGCGGAACGCATCGTCGAAACTGACGCCACGTACCTGCCAGCGATACTCCTTATCCTTGAAGCTGAGCCGCCAGTCGCCGACCCAGCCCAGCGCTTCCTGGCGCCATACCAAAGTGCCGGCAAGCAGGGCGTCCCCATCCAGCGTGTTGGCCACGTCGGCGAGCGCGACGTCGGACGGCCGAGGCAACTCCAGCGGCAAACCGGTCCGGTGCGCCGCGTCCGCCAGCGCAACGCGCATATCCGCCGCAAGCTCGCCGCCGCCATCGCGCACCAGCGTGAAGCCGTCGCCTTTCATCGGCCTTACATCCAGCAGTGCGACCATTTTTGGCCGCGGCACCGCCCACGGTTTGCGCCCGAGCGACGCCAGCAAGGCATCGATCTTGTCCGGGTCGAAATCGGCGGTGATGTAATGCGGCCGGTCGTGGGTGCCCTGCTCGTCATGCGGCGGGCGGTTGTTGAGCAGGTCGCGGTAGCCGACACCAGTGACATAGTCGGCCGCGTGCCGGCTCATGTCCGCAACACGCGGGTCGCCGATCAGCCGCGGGTCGCCGGAAACCTTGACCAGCACCTCTTCAAGGCACGGCGCCAGGCCCCAGGCCCGGTTCTCCTCGCCAGTGCCGCTGGTCACCGATTGCGCGCGGTAGAGGCTGGCGCGGTCGATGTCGGCGGCAGCGACCGGAAAGACAATCAGCACAGCCAGCGCCGCTGCCACAAAGCCCAATTTCAAGCATCCAGGCACCCGCCGACCCTCCCGAACGGTCCGGAACATCCGTTGGAGCCATACTCCTGATCATCAGGGAATTTCAAGGTACCGCCCATCAAGGCGTATCGCCGACGATGCGCCGGTGTACGCCGTCCAGGCTCTCGGTGAGCGCCTCGAACATGTTTCGCGCCGTGAGTTCGCGAAGAACCTGTTCGTTGATGCCGCCGCGCGTCGCATAGTCCTGCGCCAGATGCATGAAGTCGGCATCCGGCGACATATCAGGAGCGCATCCCAAGGCTTTGAAAAGCGAGGCGATGTAATCGCGCCCCTTCCCTTCCTCCACGCCATTCCTCTTGAGCCAGCTGTTAATCGTATCGAGATATCTAAAGTAGCTGGCATAGGTTGCGGTGGCCACGCTCAACGCGTTGAATTCGGCTGGGTTCTCGACCTCGATCACTTTCCCCAGATTGCCGAACAAGGCAGCGACAGTGGCATCCGGCGGGCAGATGATCGTTGCCCCCAGCCGGTGGGCGATCATCGGCATGGGCAGCGCTTTCGTCACCTGGTGCGCGGGTGCGGTCAAGCGGGCAATCTCCTCGCGCGGCAGCGTGGCGATCAAGCTGATGAGGTGATGCTCGCGCCGAAACCGCAAACCCGGCAGGACGTCATGCGCAATTTGCGGCCGGACAGCCAGCATGACCAGGTCGCATTGATCGAGAACCGCCTGATTGTCATCAGCGATACGCACATCCGGATAACGGGCTGCCAGCTCTGCGGCGATCTCTTCATTGCGCGGCGACAGCAGCACGGAGACGGAGTTATCCGCGACGGATTTGAGCCCGCTGACAATGGCCGCTGTAAGGGCACCCGTGCCGATGAAGCCAAGTTTCATCGCGCCTGTCTCTGGTTCATCGGTCACAGCGGCGCATGCTCGAGCCGTACCTGATAGCTCAGCACGCGCTTTTCACCGGGCGCGATCAGCATCACGCCCGGCTTGTCCGCGAACTCGCCATCGAAATCCACGGGGCTGGCAAGCCCGTGCCAGGGTTCGATGCACAGGAACGGAGCGCCGCCCGGCTTCGACCAGATGCCCAATTCCTTAAAACCCTGCCACGACATCTCGATCGCCGCACCGTTCGCGGCGGCATAGCGCACGCTGGTGCTGGCCGGCCGGTCGAGGATCACGGCGTCTGCCTCGAACAGCTGTTCGGAAAGCGCCAGCGTTTTGCCTTCGATAGGCGTCGGCCGCGGTGCAGCCAGCACCAGGCCATCCTTCAGCCGGCGGATCGGCGCCGGCTCGTCCTGGGCAAAGGTCAGGTGGTAGTCTGTCTTGGCGAGCCCCGGCTGCAATGGCCAATTGAAAGCCGGATGTGCACCGATGGAGGCTGGCAGCGTCTCGTCGCCGGTGTTGGCAATCTCGAAGCTCACACCAAGTTCGCGACGCTCGAGGGTGTAGGTGATGGCAAGGCGAAAGGCGAACGGATAGCGCGTGCGTGTATCGGCATCGTCGGTCAACACCAGCGTGCAGGATCGGGGGCTCGCGTCAGCCCACACAAATGGCTTGTCGCGGGCAAATCCGTGCTGCGTCAGGGGATAGACCCGGCCCCGATGGCGAAGCTGGTCCCCCTTCAGCCGGCCGACGATCGGAAACAGCACCGGCGAATGCCGCCGCCATTCCGGCCCGGCCTGCCACAAAAACTCCAGACCCTCGGCATTGCGCAAGGAGACGAGCTCGGCCCCCTGCCCGACAATGGTTGCCGAGATGCCGTCGCCCTGAAGCGTCACTTGTTCCATGCGTTCTCGCGGAAAGCTGCGTGCGAGCGGCAGGTTAGCAAAAGCCCGCATGGACTCAAGGGCGCAGCGACATCGCGCTGATAGAGGAGCGATGTCTCCACGCCAAAACGACAGTGGCCGGAGATTCTCCTCCGGCCACTGCGAGATCGAGATTGTTGCCTTGCTACGGTTCGACTATTCGCGTTCGCCGGTGAAGTTCAGCAGCAGCTGGAAGATGTTGACGAAGTTCAGGTAGAGCGACAGCGCGCCGAAGACGGCGAGCTTCTGCTGCGATTCCGCGTCGAAATTCTCAGCATACTGTTCCTTGATCGTCTGCGTGTCCCAGGCGGTCAGGCCAACGAACACCGCGATGCCGATCACCGAAATGGCGAACTGCAGCGCGGTCGAGCCGAGGAAGATGTTGACGACGCTGGCGATCACCACGCCGATCAGACCCATGATCAGGAACGACGAGAACTGGGTCAGGTCGCGCTTGGTCGTGTAGCCGTAGAGGCTGGTGGCGCCGAACATGGTGGCGGTGATGAAGAAGGTGCGCGCGATGCTGGTGCCGGTGAAGACCAGGAACACCGAAGCCAGCGACAGGCCCATCACCGCGCAGAAGGCCCAGAACATCAACTGGGCGCTCGCCGCCGACATCGTCTGCATCTTGAACGAAAACAACAGCACGAAGGCGAGCGGCGCCAGCATCACCACCCATTTCAGCGGGCTGGAAAAGATCGGCACGTAGAGGGCCGGCGTCGAGGACACCACCATGGCAACGATGCCGGTGACGACGAGGCCGATGCCCATATAATTGTAGACGCGCAGCATGTGGCTGCGCAGGCCCTCGTCATAGACGGCGCCGGCGCGCGCGCCAGTGCCCATGCGGTATCCGAGGTCAGGGGTATTCATTGCGGGTTCTCCTTATGTGGTCTCAGTAAAGCGTCTTGATCAGTAAAGTGTCCTGATCAGTAAAGTGTCTTGGCAAGCGTCTCGACGGTGCGGTCGAGGTCGTGGACATCGCTGCGCGCGACGACCGCGTACGCGACCTCGCCGATCTGGAAATAGGCAGAGGAGATGTCGCCGGAGGGCGCGATGGCAGGCTTGACCACGTCGAAGGTTCCGGGCCGGATCGCAAACAGCGAGACCAGCCCCATATCCTTCGTCTCCAGCGCCACCTCGACGCTCGGCCCGAAGCGCGACGGATAGATCTGGACGTCGCGGACCTTCCAGTCCTTGGGCAGCGATGGCATGACGATTGCGGTGGCGGCGCGGATTTCGTCGCCATTGTAGTTGGGCGCCTCCAGCTGCGAGGGCATCGCCTCGCGCATGAGCGTCGTCTTGTGCGCCCGGATCGCTTCTTCGACATAGGCGGGCGGCGGCGGCGAAGCCACGACCTTGGTCACCAGCAGCGGCCCGAAGAGGCCGTTCGCCAGCCAGCCGGCAGCGACAAAGATGGCGACCGCGGCCGCCCGCTGCAGCACGGCGAAGACGCGGCGACTGGCCAGCCCCCTGCCCAGCCGGCGCGCGACTTCAGTCGTCGCCGGCCGCGCCATGCCTGTGGAAGCAGCCAGCGCCAGGCGCAGTTCGTCGCGCGTCCTCAAGTCGGACATCACCCGCGCCGCAGCCTCCGGACGAGCCGACAGGAACGCCTCGACCTCGATGCGGCGCGCGACATCCAGCTGGTCGTCGACATAGGCGTCGAGATCGGTATCGGTCACCGGGTCCCGCAACAGGTCGGTCATGATGGGTCTCCCACGATCCTCAGATGGCTTTTGGCCGGCGAAGGTGCAGCGTTTTCCATCTCGCGCAGTGCTGCGCGCGCCCTGCCGATACGCGACATCAGCGTGCCCAGCGGCACCCCGCTGGCGTCGGCGGCCTGCTGGTAGGAAAGGCCCTCGATGGCGACCAGATGCAGCGCCGAACGCTGCTCCTCCGGCAGACTGAAAAAGGCCTCGCGCACCTGCGCCAGTCGCACGGAATGTTCCTGCGGCGCCGGCGTGCTGGCATCGGTGAGATAGCCGGCCTGCTCGACACGCGCTGATTCCGACCGGCGCGAGCGCATCTTGTCGATGAAAGCGTTGTGGACGATCGACAGCAACCATGCCCGCAGATTGCCGCCCGAGCGGAATGTGTCGCGCCGCTCGTAGGCGCGCACCAGCGCATCGTGCACCAGATCCTCGGCGTCAGTGCCGTCGCGCGTCAGCGAGCGTGCGTAGCGCCTGAGCGAACCCAGCTGTCCGACAATATCGAAGCGTGGCATCGACCGTTTCATGCCCCGTTTACGAAACAGGCGGGGATCTTAATCCATCGCCACCAAAACTTTTTTGCGTCGCCACAATAGGCATCATGCAATCAGAAGTCCGCTGCGCACTTACCCATCTCCCGTGCGGCAGATGTTTGCTTTATGGATGAAGTCTAGCCTTATCCGTCTGTCCCAGGAGCAAAAGATGGCCAATGGTAGTCGTGTAACGGGTTTTGCAGCGTTGCCGATCGTCGGCAGGGTGTTCATCATCTTTGGCATTGTCGGACTGATCGCTTCCGGCGTGCTGGCCATCGTCGAGATGTACGGCCCTCGTACCGCTTCGGCGACAGGCAGGATTGTCGCCGCCGAATACAATCCCCGCATCGAGTTCTCGACCGCCGACGGCACCGTCATCCGCTTCAACAATGCCGTCCACAGCTCGTTCTGGGGTGATGGCGACAGCGTCCCTGTCGCTTACGACCCAACCAATCCGCAAAATGCCTCCGTCGACAGCTTCGCCGGACGCTGGTTCCTTGCCGGGCTGGCCGGCATGCTCGGCGGTTTCTCCCTGCTGACCGGCATCGGTCTCGCCGTGATTGGACGGGTGCTTATCCGGCGGATTGGAATGAACTCGTCGCCATAGCCGCCGACCCCTGCCGTACAGACAAAGCTTGGCGTAACGGTCCAGTACGCTAGCGGACTGGCGCAGATGGAAGCACTGGCGAAACGCGGCCGCTTTGCGTATTACTCCGCCGCCATTGGAGCCGTATTGATGTTCGAGACCCTGCAACCTGCCCCGGCCGACAAGATCATCGCCTTGATCGGCCTCTATCGCGCCGATCCGCGCCCCGGCAAGATCGATCTCGGCGTCGGCGTCTACAAGGACCGCGACGGCAGGACGCCGGTCATGCGCGCCCTGCGCGAGGCCGAGAAGCGGTTGCTGCAGGACCAGGACACCAAGACCTATCTCGGCCTTGCCGGCGACACCGGCTTCAACACGGCGATGGTCAAGCTGGCCTTCGGCCCCGCTGCCGACATGACGCGCATCCGCGCCGCGCAAGCGCCTGGCGGTTCCGGCGCGCTGCGGCTGGTGGCGGAGCTGTTGAAGCGGACCCGCCCCGACGCAACCGTCTGGCTGTCGGACCCGACATGGCCGAACCACCCGCCGGTGATGCGCGGGGCCGGCCTCAAGGTGCGCGATTATCCCTATTTCGATGCCGTTTCGGGCGCGGTGCGCTTCCACGAGATGCTGGCAACGCTTGGCGCAGCCGAGCCCGGCGATATCGTGCTGCTGCATGGCTGCTGCCATAACCCGACCGGCGCCAATCTCGATATCGCGCAATGGGCCAGCGTCACCGATCTTGTCGTCGAGCGCGGGCTGTTGCCCTTTGTCGACATTGCCTATCAGGGCTTTGGCGAAGGCCTGGACGCCGATGCGGCCGGCTTGCGCCTTCTCGCGGGCAAGGTGCCTGAAATGGTCGTTGCCTCGAGCTGCTCGAAGAACTTTGCCGTCTACCGCGACCGCGTCGGCGCGGCGATGATCCTGGCGAAGGATGGTGCGCAAGCCGATGTGGCGATGAGCCAGATGCTGGCGGCGGCGCGCGCCATGTATTCGATGCCGCCGGACCATGGCGCCGCCGCCGTGCGCATGGTGCTGGAAGATGATGGCCTTCGCGCCGACTGGGAGGCGGAGCTGGAGGAGATGCGGCTGCGCATGCTGAGGCTGCGCGTCCAGTTCGCCGACGCGCTGCGCCGGCAGTCCAACTCCGACCGCTTCGACTTCATCGCCAGCCATCGCGGCATGTTTTCCAGGCTTGGCCTGACCGAGGCGCAAGTCGAGCGGCTGCGTGCCGAGTATGGCGTCTACATGGTCGGCGACAGCCGCATCAACGTCGCCGGCCTGCCCGAGGACGGCATGGATGACCTCGCCAAGGCGGTTGTGTCGGTACTCGGCTGAAGCTCGCTGTGGACAATCTCCCCTCTCCGGCTGACGCCGTTGGCCGCACGACAGGCAGCGGGATAGCATTCGCCGCATGAAACCTTCGCGCGACATTTCCCGGCTGATCGAGATCATGGCGGCGCTCAGGGCGCCGAAGACCGGTTGTCCCTGGGACATCGAACAGGATTTCTCGACCATCGCGCCCTATACGATCGAGGAAGCCTATGAGGTGGCCGACGCCATTGCGCGCGGCGATCTCGACGATCTGCGCGACGAATTAGGCGATCTCCTGCTGCAGGTCGTCTACCACGCGCAGATGGCTGAGGAAGCCGGCGATTTTGCCTTCGGTGATGTGGTCGAGGCCATCACCACCAAGATGATCCGGCGCCATCCGCATGTCTTCGGCGACGA
The DNA here is from genome assembly GCF_040322455.1 of Mesorhizobium sp. M0139. NCBI lineage: Bacteria > Pseudomonadati > Pseudomonadota > Alphaproteobacteria > Hyphomicrobiales > Phyllobacteriaceae > Mesorhizobium > Mesorhizobium sp. M0139. The sequence continues at coordinate 84,018 of NZ_JAMYTN010000013.1, read as the reverse complement.
GAAGGCGCGCAACGCCGGCATGGCAAAGGGCATGTGGGAAAAGATCAAGGCTGAGGAAAAAGCCGAAAAGCGAAGTGCGCGCCTCGCCCGCGGCCTCGACCCCGAAGACCATGGCAAGGGTTTCCTGGACAGCGTGCCCGTCGCCCTGCCCGCTTTGACTCGTGCGCTGAAGCTGCAGGAAAAGGCAGCGCGTGTCGGTTTCGACTGGAGCGAGGCAGCACCCATCCTCGACAAGATCGAGGAAGAGATCGGCGAGCTGCGCGAGGCACTGGCTAAGGGCGAAACGGCTGAGATCAAGGACGAATTCGGCGACATGCTGTTTGCCGTCGTCAATCTGGGGCGTCACCTCAAGCTCGATTCGGAAGCGGCGCTTAGCGGCACCAACGAAAAGTTCCGCTCGCGCTTCCACTATGTCGAGCGCGCGATCGATGCATCGGGAAGCACGCTCGAAAAAGCCACGCTGGACGAGATGGAAGTGCTCTGGCAGCAGGCCAAGGGCGTGAAATAATCAGGCTTACTGCCTGTTTTTGCGGTGCAATCGGCTTTCGATCTCTTGCCGGGCGGTGTGCGTGGCCTTGAGTGCGATGGTCGCGCTGCCATCCTCATTGTCTACCCGCGAAACGACGTCGCCATTGCGGTATAGCCAGTCGACAAGGCCGAACTGCGGCGGTTCGATCGTCACCGTCAATTCCTCGAGTTCGCCCGACATCCTGGTCTCGATCAGCGCCTTCAGCGCATCGATGCCTTCGCCGGTGACCGCCGAGATGGCGATCGGCGGCGCCTTGTTGGCGTCAGTGCCGTCGGCGAGCAGGCGCTCCCGGTTGCCGTCGTCGAGAAGGTCGACCTTGTTCCACACCTCGATGACCCGGTTCGCATCGCCAGCGTCGACACCGAGATCGGCAAGGATGCGCTCGACGTCCTCGGCCTGGGCGGCCGTATCCGGATCTGAGATATCACGCAAATGGATGACCAGATCGGCCTCGACGACCTCTTCCAGCGTGGCGCGGAAGGCGGCGACCAGATGCGTCGGCAGGTCCGAAATGAAGCCGACTGTGTCCGACAGGATGATCGGCGTGCCGTGCGGCAGGCGCACGCGGCGCAGCGTCGGGTCGAGCGTTGCAAACAGCATGTCTTCGGCCAGCACGTCGGCCCCGGTCAGCCGGTTGAACAGCGTCGACTTTCCGGCATTGGTGTAGCCGACAATCGCCACCACCGGGAACGGCACCTTCTTGCGCTTGGCGCGGTGCAGGTCGCGGGTGCGGCGCACCGTTTCCAGCTCATGCTTGAGCTTGATGATTTTTTCCTGCAGCTGCCGCCGGTCCGACTCGATCTGGGTTTCGCCGGGGCCGCCGAGGAAGCCGGCTCCGCCGCGCTGGCGTTCAAGGTGGGTCCAGCTCCGCACCAGACGGCCCTTCTGGTAGTTGAGATGGGCAAGTTCGACCTGCAGCGTGCCCTCCTTGGTCCGCGCGCGCTCGCCAAAAATCTCCAGGATCAATCCGGTGCGGTCGAGCACCTTGGCATTCATTTCTTTTTCGAGATTGCGCTGCTGCACCGGCGTCAGCGGATGGTCGACGATGACCACCTCCGCGTGACCCTCTTTGACGATCTCGGCGAATTCCGCGACCTTGCCGCTGCCGAGCAAGGTTGCCGGGCGTGGATCGTTGACGGTGACCACCGCCGTGTGGATCAGATCCAGGTTGATGGCGCGGGCAAGGCCGACCGCTTCGTCGTGGCGCGCATCCGCCGAACGCGTCAGCCGTGGACGGTTCGTTTCGTCATCGTTGCGCTGATGCCGGGTAAGCACCGGCACAATGACAACCGCCCGGGTCGGACCTGTGGCTTCCGTCCCGGAATTATGTGCTGGTTTCCCGCGGACGCCGCGGTCCGCGTCTTTTTCACGTGCCAATCAGGCGCCCTGGCTTTCCTCGCCATCGAACATCTGAACCGGCTGGCTCGGCATGATCGTGGAAATGGCATGCTTGTAGACGAGCTGGGAGTGGCCGTCACGGCGCAGCAGAACACAAAAATTGTCGAAGGAAGTGACCACGCCGGTCAGCTTGACGCCGTTGATGAGAAAGATGGTGAGTGGATTTTTGCTCTTGCGAACAGAATTCAGGAACAGGTCCTGAAGGTTTTGCGATCGTTCCGCCATTGTTCTTGTCTTTCGCCGATCCCCTTCGGTTTGCAGGCTAATGCGCCAAATTAGCGGGCACATGTCAAGCTTGCAAACACCCCCTTGCCGTCAGTAACGACAAGCAGAACGAGATATATTGATGTGCAGTCCGTCTGTGCGGTTATCAGGCTGGACTTTTTTCCGCAACGTCAAAAAAGGCTTGCCGCAATGAAAGTGTTATCGAACCGGGGTGCCCATTGGCGACCGCGGCACCGTCGATTGCCACGACCGGCATGGCGATTGTCGTTGCCGAACTGATGAAAGCTTCTCGCGCAGCCTTGGCTTCAGTGACTGAAAAACCGCGCTCCTCGATCGTCAACCCGAGCTTTGCCGCCACTTCGAACATGGTCGTGCGGGTGATGCCGCGCAGGATGCCATGCTCCGCCGGCCGGGTGACCAGAACGCCGTCCCTTGTAACGATCCAGGCGTTGGACGAGCCGCCCTCCTTGACGTTGCCATCGGTGTCGACGAACCAGGCCTCCTGGGCGCCGGCCTCCTTGGCCTTCTGCTTGGCCAGTACGTTGGGCAGCAGGCCGGTGCTCTTGATGTCGACCCGGTCCCAACGGTTTTCCGGCACGGTGATGACCTTGATGCCCGCCTCGGCTCGCTTGGCGGCCGCCGCCGGGTCGGCCTTTCTGGCCGTAATCACTAGCGATGACGGTGTATCGGCGGGGAAAACGAAGTCGCGGCTGGCAACACCGCGCGTAACCTGGACATAGACCAGGCCGTTGACGACGTGGTTGCGCCGGACGATTTCGCGCAGAAGAAGCGGCAGCACACCCTTGGTGACCGGCCAGTCGATCGACAATTCGCTAAGGGAGCGGCTCAGCCGGGCAAGATGGCGCGGCATGTCGACGATAAAGCCCTGCGCCACCTCGCAGACCTCGTAGACGCCGTCGGCGAATTGATAGCCGCGATCCTCGATATGCACGGCAGCGTCGGCATGGGCGACATAGCGCCCGTTCACATAGGTAATGCGCGGCATGGGTGATCCCTCAGAAAAGTCCCGGTTTTTCTATGCGATTCCGCCGCTGCCGTAACCGGCAATTGAATGGGCCACAGCCCGCTGGACCAACAACAACGGGGGGTCAGACCCCCAGCGACTTCAGTTTCCGGTGCAGCGCCGAGCGCTCCATGCCGATGAATTCCGCCGTCTTCGAGATGTTGCCGCCGAAACGGTTGATCTGGGCGATCAGATAGTCCTTCTCGAACTGTTCGCGCGCCTCGCGCAGCGGCAGCGCCATGATGTGCTGGTCGGACTGGTTCGGCGTGCGCGGCATGACATCGCCGATCTCCGACGGCAACAGGTCGGCGGTGATCGGCGCATCGATATCGTCGCCACGCGCCAGGATCATCAGCCGTTCGACATTGTTGCGCAGCTGGCGGACATTGCCCGGCCAGTTGTGCGCCTGCAGCACGGCAAGCGCATCGTCGCCGATGCGGCGCGGCTTGATACCGGCCTGGCGCGCGATCTGCTTCATGAAATTGTCGACGAGGTAGGGAATGTCCTCGCGTCGCTCGGCCAGTCCCGGCACCATGACCGGAACCACCGCCAGGCGGTGATAGAGGTCTTCGCGAAAACGGCCGTCGGCGATCATCGCCTCCAGGTTCTGCGAGGTCGAGGAGATGATGCGGACGTCGACCTTGACCCGCTTGGTGCCGCCGACCCGCTCGAACTGCTGTTCGACCAGCACGCGCAAAATCTTGTTCTGCGTCTCGCGCGGCATGTCGGCCACTTCGTCGATGTAGAGAATGCCGCGGTGCGCCTCTTCAAGCGCGCCGACCTTGCGCTCGGTGCCGTTCGATTCGGTGCCGAACAGCTCGATCTCCATGCGCTCGGGCGTGATGTTGGCCGCGCTCAGCGTCACGAACGGCGCGCCCTTGCGCGTCGACAGCGTGTGGATGGCGCGCGCGGCGAGCTCCTTGCCCGAACCGGACGGACCGATGATCATGACGCGGCTGTTGGTCGGCGCAACGCGCTCGATGGTCTGGCGCAGCTGGCTCATCGCCGACGACATGCCGATCAAGTCGAAAGTTTCGCCGCTGCGCTGCTTGAGGTCGGAGACCTCGCGCCGTAATTTCGAGGTTTCGAGCGCCCGCTCGGCGATCAGGATCAGCCTGTCGGCCTTGAACGGCTTCTCGATGAAATCATAGGCGCCGCGGCGGATGGCCGACACCGCTGTCTCGATATTGCCGTGGCCGGAGATCATCACCACCGGCAGGCTCGGATGCATCGTCTTGATCTCGTCGAGCAGCGCCAGCCCGTCGAGGCGCGAGCCCTGCAACCAGATGTCGAGGAAAATCAGCCGCGGCGCCCGGTCGGCGATTGCCGCGAGCGCGCTGTCGGCATCGAATGCCGTGCGGGTTTCATGCCCTTCGTCGCTCAATATGCCCGCGACGAGTTCACGGATGTCTTCCTCGTCATCGACGATGAGAATATCAGACGCCATTACCGACCTTTTCAGTTTCTCGTTCGTGTTCCGTTTCGCCTTGACCGCGTGGCGGCGCGGTTGCGGCAGCTGGCGGCAGGATGATCGAGATCATCGCGCCGCGTCCACCGTGGAAATCCGCGGGCGCATCGTGCAATTCGAGCCGCCCGCCATGGTCCTCCACGATCTTCTTGACGATGGCGAGACCGAGCCCGGTGCCCTTCTCGCGCGTCGTCATGTAGGGCTCGAGCAGCCTTTGGCGGTTCTCGCGCGGCAAGCCTTTGCCATTGTCGATGACGTCGATTCTGATCGCGCCATTCTGCCGGGCAGCTTGAATCCGGATTATGCCGTGCGAACCGTCCTTTTGTTCCAGCCCGTCAATCGCCTCGGCCGCGTTCTTGATGACGTTGCCGAAAGCCTGCGCCATCAATCGGCTATCGAACGTGCCCTTGAGCGGCTCGTTGCCGAACACGCGTTCGAAAGCAATGTCGGCGCGGCTGACTTCGACCAGGAACGACGCCTCGCGCAGCGATTCACGCAGATCGATGGCTTTCATCTCGGGCTTGGGCATGCGGGCGAAAGCCGAGAACTCGTCGACCATGCGGCCGATATCCTCGACCTGCCGGATGATCGTGTCGGTGCACTGGTCGAAAATCTCGCGGTCCTCGGTGATGACCTTGCCGAAGCGTCGCTTGATGCGCTCGGCCGAGAGCTGGATCGGCGTCAGCGGGTTCTTGATTTCATGTGCGATACGCCGCGCCACATCCGCCCAGGCCGACGAGCGCTGTGCCTGGACCAGATCGGTGATGTCGTCGACAGTCACGACGTAGGATTTCTCCTCCTCGCCGTCGTCGCCGGCCTCGATGGTGATCTGCACGTTGAAGGTACGCTCGGCGCCGGTGCGATAGAAGGTGACCTGCTCGCGATAGACCGGCTTGCCGGATTTGCGGCCGATCTCGAAGACACGGCCGACATGCGGTAGCACGGCGGACAGGTTCTGCCCCAGCGCCGCCGTGGCCGATATGGCCAGCATCGTTTCGGCCGATTTGTTGACGATGGAGACGATGCCGTAGGGATCGACGCCGATGACGCCGGCGGTGACGCCGGCCAGCACCGCTTCCGAGAAACGACGCCGTTCGTCGATCAAATCCTTGGCCGACAGGATCTCGTTGCGCTGCGATTTAAGCTCCAGCAGCATCTTGTTGAACGTATCGCCAAGCGAGGCGACATCGCCGTCGGAAGGCCGTACCGGCACGGCGACATCGAGATTGCCGGTCGCAACCTCGTCAGCCGCGCCGATGAGCTGACGGATGGGCCGCACCAGACGGTCGGCCACCGCTATGCCGGTCCAGATGGCCGACAGGATGATGATCAGCGTCAGCGACAGATAGGGCAGCGCGAACGCCACCTGCGACGTCCGCCTGTTGTCTTCCAGGCCGCGATATTCGGCGGTGTTGGACTGGACGATCGCCCTCGCCTTGATCACTTCGGGGTCGACCAGGCGATTGGTGTAGAGGTAGAGGCCTTCGATCTCCCGCAGCTTGATGATGGCGCCCATGATGTTGCGCGTCTTCGGCTCGATCAGCACCGGCTTGCCGTCGGCCGCACTTGCCACCGCGCCCTCAGGCGGTGCCGGCATGGCGAAGTCCGCATCGGTCTGGGCACTCACGACAAAGGAGCCGTCTTCCCTGACCAGCGCCGCATGCACCAGGCTTCTGCCGACGGCTTCCTTGTTCATCAGGTCGAGAAAGCCGGTTCGATCGAGGCCGTAAAGCGTGCGCGAGGCGTCGAGATCGTAGGCCATCGACAGCGTCGTGCCCTGAAGATTGCGAGCGTTTTCCTGCACATAGGCGTCGGCGATCGACAGCGACGAGTTGACGATCGCCTTGGTGCGGATCTCGAACCAGCGGTCGAGGCCGATATCGAGCGTGATCGACGCGATGATGGCCACCATGATGGCGGGGATGGCCGCGACCAGCGCAAACATCGTCACGATGCGCACATGCAGCCGCGAAGCCGCCTTGCCGTGCCGGCGCGCCATGGTGATGCGATGCACCTCTCGGCCGACCAGGGCGATCAGCGCCAGCACAAATAAGGCATTGGCCGCAATCAGCGTCAGCGTTGTGTTTGCGTCTGGCGTGATCGGCGTGGCGCCGACAAGAATCGCAAACGAGATTGCCGCCGTAACCAGCGCGCCGGCAATTGCCACAACGCCAGGCAACGCAAGCAGCCGCCGTCCATCCCTCTGGCCGGGTCTGCTGAAAAGCGGTTCGTTTGATGTGAGAGCTTGCGAAGCCATGTCGCCGTCTAAGAGCCAGTGATTGCGTCGGATGTATGCAACGCATTGTGGCGATTATGCAACAAGTGTGGCCGTGACGGAAATCTTTCGGCCGCCGATCCCCTGAAAAGGGGACGACCTCGCGTCACTTCGGGCGCCAGGCGCTCATGATCTCGACGATTTGTAGACGTTGACGCCCAGCTCGCGAATCTTCTTGCGCAGCGTGTTGCGATTCAAGCCGAGCAATTCGGCCGCCTTGATCTGGTTGCCGCGCGTTGCCGTCATGGAAGCGAGCACCAGCGGATATTCGACCTCGGACAAGATGCGCTGATAGAGACCTGCCGGCGGCAACTCACCGGCGAAAGAGGCAAAATAGCGCTGCAGGAAGTGCTCCACCGCCTGGCCGATGGATAGATCGTCCGGGATCAAACTGCCGCCGCCGGGAACGACCGGTCTTTCGCCTGTCTTCAGCTCGGCTTCAATGATCTCGGCTGATATTTCGTCCTGCGAATAGAGCGCCGCAAGCCGGCGCACCAGGTTTTCCAACTCGCGCACGTTTCCCGGCCACGGATAGCGCTTCATCAATTCGATGCCGCCGGTCGAAATTCGCTTGGTCTGCAAGCCTTCGCTGGCGCCGATCTTGAAGAAATGCCGCACCAGATCGGGAATGTCTTCCGATCTCTCACGCAAACCCGGCAGCCGAAGCGGCACGACATTCAGGCGATAGAACAGATCCTCGCGGAAAAGCCCCTGGTTGATCAGCGTGCGCAGATCCTTGTTGGTGGCGGCGACGATGCGCACATCGGTCTTGATCGGGGTGCGCCCGCCGACCGTTGTGTATTCGCCCTGCTGCAGCACGCGCAGCAGCCGCGTCTGCGCCTCCATCGGCATGTCGCCGATCTCGTCGAGGAAAAGCGTGCCGCCCTCGGCCTGCTCGAAGCGGCCGGTCGAGCGGTTCTGTGCGCCGGTGAAGGCGCCCTTCTCGTGGCCGAACAGCTCCGATTCGATCAAATCGCGCGGGATCGCCGCCATGTTGATGGCGACGAACGGACCGCCGCGGCGACGGCCATATTCGTGCAACGCGCGCGCCACCAATTCCTTGCCGGTGCCGGACTCGCCCGAGATCATCACCGTCAGGTCGGTCTGCATCATGCGCGCCAGCATGCGGTAGATGTCCTGCATGGCGGCCGACCGGCCGACCAGCGGCATCGCGTCAGGCTGTTCTTCCGGTCGCGTATCGATCTTCGGTCGGCGCGGCTCTGACAGTGCCCGGTTGACGATGTTGAGCAGTTCGGTCAGGTCGAACGGCTTCGGCAGATACTCGTAAGCACCTGTTTCGGAAGCACGGATCGCCGTCATGAAAGTGTTTTGCGCGCTCATCACGATGACCGGCAGCTCGGGCCGCGCCTTCTTGATGCGCGGCAGCATGTCGAAGGCGTTCTCGTCCGGCATGACAACGTCGGTGATCACCAGATCGCCCTCGCCCGCCGCCACCCAGCGCCACAGCGTCGAGGCGTTGGAGGTCACGCGCACCTCATGGCCGACGCGCGACAGCGCCTGATTGAGCACGGTGCGGATGGCCGCATCGTCGTCGGCGACGAGAATATTGCCGCGAACCGTCATTTGCGGTCTCCTTCGCCTTCATCATCGGCAGTGTCGATGGGTGTTTCTTTCCAGGCCGGCATCAGGATTCGGAAGGTGGTGCCGCGCGGCGTCGAATCGCATTCGATGATGCCGCCATGCTCGCCGACGATTTTCGCCACCAGCGCCAGGCCGAGCCCCGACCCGTTCGGCTTGGTGGTGATGAACGGATCGAACAGGATCGGCAGAATGTCTTCCGAAACGCCGGACCCATTGTCGCGCACGCAGAATTCAAGCGGTAGCGACACGCGGTCCTGGGTTCCGGGAACGGAAACGCGGATGCCCGGCCTGAACGCGGTCGACAGCACGATCTCGCCCTGCGGGTCGCCGCCGATCGCCTCGGCAGCGTTCTTGACCAGGTTGAGAAACACCTGGATCAGTTGGTCGCGGTTGGCGAAAACCGGAGGCAATGATGGATCATAGTCCTCCAATATCCTGATTCTCTTGGCAAAACCGTTCTTCGCGATTGCCTTCACATGGTCCAGCACGACATGGATGTTGACAGGATAGCGGTCAATCGGCCGCTCGTCGGAAAACACTTCCATGCGGTCGACGAGGGAGACGATACGATCGGTCTCGTCGGTGATGAGGCGGGTCAGCGCGCGATCCTCGTCGGACGCCGAGAGTTCGAGCAGCTGTGCGGCGCCACGTATGCCGGACAGCGGGTTCTTGATCTCATGTGCCAGCATGGCGGCAAGGCCGGTGACCGAACGCGCGGCACCCCTGTGTGTCATCTGCCGGTCGATCTTGTCGGCCATCGAGCGTTCCTGGAACATCACCACGATCGAGCCTGGGAATTCCGGCACCGGCGCGACATAGAGATCGACGACCTTCTCGATGCCGAGACGCGGCGACGACACGTCGACACGGTATTCGTTGACCGGCGCACGGCGCTCGCGCACCTGGTCGACCAGTTGCAACAGCGGGCTGCCGAACGGGATCAGCTTGGACAGTGTGTTGCGTGCCAGCATGTTGGCGCTGGAGCGGAAGAAGTCTTCCGCGTCGGCATTGGCGTAGGTGATGAACCCATCGGGATCGACCATGATCACCGGACGGCGGATGGTGTTGAGCACGATATGGGCAGCATTTGCCATCTCGGTGCCCGGTGCAGCAGGCGCGTTCATGCAGCGCTCCGCATGGATGCGGCCTCGCCCCCGCCGGAAAACACCTCACGCAGCACGGCCATGACGCGGGCGGGCTCGAACGAGGTGAGGATGGCTTTGCGCCCTTCATTGGTGACGCCCACAGCGTGGCGATCGAGATACCAGCCGAGATGCTTGCGCGCCTGGCGCAAGCCACTTTCGACGCCGTAAAGCGTCAGCATGTCTTCGTAGTGGGAAACGATGTAGTCCGCCATGGCTTGCGGGCTTTCCGGCACGCCGGAGGGCGCGTTGCCCGCAGCCGTTGCCGCGATGTGGCCCGCCGTCCATGGCGCGCCATAATGCGCGCGGCCGATCATCACCGCGTCGGCGCCCGACTGTTCAAGGATTTCGGCGGCCTCCGCGGGCGAGCCCACATCGCCATTGGCGACGACCGGGATCGAGACGACGTCCTTGATGCGGGCGATGGCGCCCCAATCGGCCTTGCCTTGATAAAACTGGCAGCGCGTGCGCCCATGCACGGTCACCATTTTAACACCGGCCTCTTCGGCGCGGCGCGCCAAGACGGGTGCATTGAGCGCATTGTCGTCCCAGCCGAGCCGCATCTTGACCGTGACCGGCACCTGGACCGCGCCGATCACCGCTTCGATCAGCGACAGCGCGTGGTCGAGATCGCGCATCAGCGCCGAGCCGGCATAGCCGCCGGTCACCTTCTTGGCCGGGCAGCCCATATTGATGTCGATGATGTCGGCGCCCTCGCCGGCAGCGATGCGCGCGCCCTCGGCCATGTGCTCGGCCTCGCGGCCGGCAAGCTGGACCATATGGACGGGCAGCCCGGAATGACGGATGCGCAGGTCGCAGCCGGCCCTGCCCTTGGCAAGCTCGCCGCTCGCCACCATTTCCGACACGACCAGGCCCGCGCCATGCGCGTAGGCGCGCTGCCGGAACGGCTCGTCCGTTATTCCCGACATGGGCGCGAGGAAGACGCGGTTGCGGATCGTCACGCCGCCAATGTCGAGCGGCGAAGCCAATTTTGTCACTTCAGGCATGCACAAAAACCAAGCATATCGGATTGCTGCACATTCTCTAGCCATAAGAAAGGCATTGTGCAACGCGCAATGACGTCACATTGCGGCGCATTTGGGAAAATGCTGGCCTTCGCCATAAGCCGCGACTAAGCCTCTCGGCATGACAGACGCAAGCGAAAAACCGGCCGAGGCGACGACCGACAAGGTCGGCGTGGTCATCGTTGCAGCCGGCCGCGGCGCGCGCGCCGGACAGGCCGACGGGCCGAAGCAATATCAGCGCGTCGGTGGCCGTGCCGTCATCGCGCGCACGCTGGAGACATTCCTGGCGCATCCCGAAATTGGTCCCGTCGTCGTCGCCATCCATGCCGATGACCGCGCGCTTTTCGACAAGGCAGCCGGCCTGTATGCCGAGCGGGTTACCGCCGTGGTCGGTGGCGAGTCGCGCCAGGCCTCGGTCCGGCTCGGCCTGCTGGCGCTGAGGGATCGTACGCCCGGCCGTGTCCTTGTCCATGACGCGGTGCGGCCGTTTGTCGACGCGGCCCTGATCGACCGCACCATTGCGGCCATTGGCGAGCGCCAGGGCGCGCTGCCCGCTTTGCCCGTCGCCGATACGCTGAAGCGCGAGTCGGCGACCGGCATGATCGAGGAGACGGTGCCAAGGGCCGGCCTTCATGCCGCGCAGACGCCGCAAGGCTTTCCGTTCTGGCCGTTGCTCGCCGCGCACGAAAAGGCCCATCATCTCGGCAAGACAGATTTTACCGACGATGCCGCGATCGCCGAATGGGCGCATATTCCGGTGAAAATCATTCAGGGGTCGCCGGACAATGTCAAACTGACCTGGGCAAGGGATTTTGCGATGGCGGATCAGCGGCTTACTGGCGAGCGTTTTCCAGACATTCGCACCGGCAATGGCTATGACGTGCACGCCTTCGAGGCCGGCGACCATGTCACTCTGTGCGGCGTCGCCATTCCGCACGGCAAGAAGCTTTCCGGCCATTCGGATGCCGATGTCGGCCTGCACGCGCTGACCGATGCGCTGCTCGCCACTTGCGGCGCCGGCGACATCGGCACGCATTTCCCGCCTTCCGATCCGCAATGGAAGGGCGCGGCGTCAAAGATCTTCGTCGAGCATGCGGCCAGGTTGGTGCGCGAACGCGGCGGCCGCATCGCCAATGCCGACATCACGCTGATCTGCGAGGCGCCGCGCGTCGGCCCGCATCGCGAGGCGATGACCAACGCGTTGTCGGCAATGCTGGGCATTTCCAGCGATCGCATCTCGATCAAGGCGACGACCAACGAAAAGCTCGGCTTTGTCGGCCGCGAGGAAGGCATCGCCGCCATTGCCACCGCCAGTGTCGTCTTCCCCGGGGAGGTTCCCGCATGAACAACAGCGACCTCGCCAATGCCCTGCTCCAGGTCTGCCAGCAACGCGGCATCATGCTGGCGACGGCCGAGAGCTGCACCGGCGGCATGATCATCTCGGCACTGACCGACATTGCCGGCTCGTCCGCTGTCGTCGATCGCGGCCTCATCACCTATTCCGATGAAGCAAAGATGGAGATGCTCGGCGTCTCGCCCGCCACACTCGAGGCGCATGGCGCCGTCTCGCGCGAAACGGTTCTGGAGATGGCGGAGGGCGCTCTGGCGCGCTCGCGCGCCGGGCTGGCGCTTGCCGTCACAGGCATTGCCGGCCCAGGCGGCGGTTCGCCGGAAAAACCGGTCGGCCTCGTCTGGTTCGGAGTTGCCCTAAGAGGTGGGCCGGTGGCTGCCGAGCTCAATATGTTTGCCGACAATGGCCGCGACTTCATCCGCCGTGAGACCGTCAAGCATGCGCTGGAGATCGGCCTGCGCGCGCTCGGCGACACTCATGAGATGGGCGTCGTTCCGTAGATGACGTCCGCACGTTTTTCGAAGGCTTCGGAAAACATGCGGAAGGCGCGATCGAACATGGTGCCCATCAACACGCCGAGGATACGGCTCTTGAACTCGTAGTCGATGAAGAAGCGAACGTTGCAGCCGCCGCCGTCGGCCGGCTCGAAGCGCCAGATATTGCTGAGATATTTGAACGGCCCATCGATGTATTTGACGTCGATTGTGTTCTCGTCCGGCTTCAGCAGCACCTGCGTCGTAAAGGTCTCGCGGATCGCCTTGTAGCCGATGCTCATATCGGCGAGGAGAATGGTGCGGCGATCACGCTCCTTGCGAGAGCGCACCGTCAGCGCCTCGCACAGCGGCAGAAATTCAGGATAGGCCTCGATATCGGCGACCAGCGCAAACATCTGCTCCGGCGTGTGGGCAACGCGGCGTGTGGCTTCGAATTTCGGCATTGAAGCAGGATCTAACTGGCTTTTTTGAACTGCGCCTCACGCGCCGCCCGCAGCCTGGCGAAATCGTCACCGGCATGATGCGAGGAGCGCGTCAGCGGGCTCGACGCCACCAGCAGGAAACCCTTGGTCTTGCCGATCGTCGCGAAGGAGTTGAACTCCTCCGGCGTGACGAAGCGGATCACCGGGTGGTGTTTCTTCGACGGCTGCAGATACTGGCCAATGGTCATGAAGTCGACATTGGCCGAGCGCAGGTCGTCCATCAGTTGCAGGATCTCGTTGCGCTCTTCGCCGAGGCCGACCATGATGCCGGACTTCGTGAAGATCGACGGGTCGAGCTCCTTGACCCGCTGCAACAGCCGGATCGAGTGGAAATAGCGAGCACCCGGCCGCACCGTCAGGTAGTTCGACGGCACGGTTTCGAGATTGTGGTTGAAGACATCGGGCTTGGCCGCCACGACGATCTCCAGCGCGCCCTCCTTGCGCAGGAAATCGGGCGTCAGGATTTCGATCGTGGTCAAGGGCGTCGCTGCTCGGATCGCCCGGATAACCTCGGCGAAATGCTGCGCGCCGCCATCGGCGAGATCGTCGCGGTCGACCGAGGTGATGACGACATGGGTCAGCCCCATCTGCTTGACGGCATGCGCGACACGCGCCGGCTCATCGGCATCGAGCGCGGTGGGAATGCCGGTGGCGACATTGCAGAAGGCGCAAGCGCGCGTGCAGATCTCGCCCATGATCATGAAGGTGGCGTGCTTCTTTTCCCAGCACTCGCCGATATTGGGGCAGCCGGCCTCTTCGCACACGGTGACCAGCTTGTGCGACTTCACGATCTCGCGCGTTTCGGCATAGCCCTTCGACATCGGCGCCTTGACGCGGATCCAGTCGGGTTTGCGCAGCACGTCCTGATCAGGCTTGTGCGCCTTCTCGGGGTGCCGCAGGCGCGGCGCGTTGGCGATCGTGTCGAGAACAGTGACCATCTCAAACCTGACTTGTTGGCGTCTGCCCGTCGGCATTCGCCCTTCTGGCGTCATCTAGGACTTTTCGGTGCAAAGAAAAAGGCTGCGGCGGCGCATGCCGCCACAGCCTTTTTCGCATAGCGGGGATCCGGAGCAATTCCAGGAAAAGTGTGACACGGTTTTCCGTCCGGAATTGCGTCAGAAGAACGAGATAAAACGGCGAGCCGTTTTATCGGCGAATGAGCCGCCCGGCAAAGATCAGCAGGCAGGCGCCGATGAAGCCGGTGATCAGGTAGGCGAGCCAGCCGACTCCGAAGGGTTCGATGTTGAGCGCCCTGAGAATTGCGTTCAGCACCACCGCGCCGACAATGCCCATAATGATGTTCATCAAGACGCCGGTATTGCTCTTCATGACCATCTCGGCCAGCCACCCGGCCAAACCGCCGATGATGATGGCCGCAATCCAGCCCACGCCATTCACGTCCATATGCCAACTCCTCCAGTGTCAGGTGAAAATGCATCCGGAAACGAACTGTCTTGCCGTAAGGTTCCTCCGGCGCATGTGTCTGAGTCTCGCGGCACCAATTTATCACGCGTTGAGCGCACGGCCATAGGCATCAAGCACGCTTTCCTTCATCATCTCCGACAGCGTCGGATGCGGGAAGATGGTGTGCATCAGTTCTTCCTCGGTGGTCTCCAGGTTCATCGCCACGACAAAGCCCTGGATCAGCTCCGTCACCTCGGCGCCGACCATATGCGCGCCGAGCAGCTGGCCGGTCTTCTTGTCGAAAATGGTCTTGATGAAGCCCTGGTCCTCGCCAAGCGCGATCGCCTTGCCGTTGGCGCCGAACTGGAAACGGCCGACGCGGATGTCCTTGCCTTCCGCCTTGGCCTTGGCTTCGGTGAGCCCGACCGAGGCGACCTGCGGGTTGCAATAGGTGCAGCCCGGGATCTTCAGCTTGTCTGTCGCATGCACGCCGGGGAAACTGGCGATCTTCTCGATGCAGACCACGCCCTCATGCTCAGCCTTGTGAGCCAGCATAGGCGGCCCGGCGACATCGCCGATGGCGTAGATGCCGGGCACATTGGTCTTGCCGTAACCGTCAATGACGACACAGCCGCGATCCGTCTTCACGCCGAGCGTCTCGAGGCCGAGATTCTCGATATTGCCTTGCACGCCGACGGCCGAGATCATGCGGTCGGCGGTGATCTTCTCGACCTTGCCGTCCTTCATCTCGACATGTGCGGTAACCGAGTTGGTGCCCTTCTCGACCTTGGTCACCTTGGCCTCGAGGATGATTTTCATGCCCTGCTTCTCGAACTGCTTCTGCGCGAATTTCGAGACCTCGGCATCCTCGACCGGCATCACCTCCGGCAAAAGCTCGACCACCGTCACCTCGGCGCCCATGGTGCGGTAGAAGGAGGCGAACTCGATGCCGATGGCGCCCGAACCCATGACCAGCAGCGATTTCGGCATCTCCTTCGGCACCATCGCTTCAAAATAGGTCCAGATCAGCTTGCCGTCCGGCTCGATGCCGGGCAGCGCGCGCGGCCGGGCGCCGGTGGCGAGAATGATGTGCTTGGCGGTATAGGTCCCCTCGCCCTTGACGCCCTTCGGCACCGGCGGCTGCGGCTCCATCGGCTTCTTCGCCGTCTTGGAGACGACGATTTCACCTGGCATTGAAAGCTTGGCCTCGCCCCAGATGACGTCGACCTTGTTCTTCTTCATCAGGAAGGCGACGCCGCCATTGAGCCTCAACGACACTTTGCGCGAGCGGTCGACGACAGCGGCCGTGTCGGCGCTGACCTTGCCGCCTTCGAGCTTCAGGCCGTAGTCCTTCAGATGGTCGGAATAGTGCATGATCTCGGCCGAGCGCAGTAGCGCCTTGGTCGGGATGCAGCCCCAGTTGAGGCAGATGCCGCCGAGATGCTCGCGCTCGACGATGGCAGTCTTGAAGCCGAGCTGGGCGGAGCGCACCGCCGTGACATAGCCGCCGGGGCCTGAGCCGATGATGATCACGTCGTAGGATTCAGCCACGGGGTTTCTCCCTGATTTTTCTCTAGAGTTCCAGCATCACGCGCACCAATGGCGCCAGCGCCTGGCCGATATTTCGCGTGTTTTCGGCATCGAGATGGACGCCGTCGATCGGTGTGGTCTCGGCCACCGTGCCGGCATCGAAAAAGCCGCAGCCGGCCTCGTCGGCGAGCGCGGAATATTGCGGCGCCAGCCGCTTCGAGGCCTCGTCGCCGCCGGCAAACATTTCCTTGAATTCGGCATTGTCCGTGCGGCTGACCGCTGGTGGCGCGACGATCAGGATTTGCGGCGCGGCCCAGTCGAACGGATAATCGTGGCCGCGCACGATGTCGATCAGCCGCTGCACGCCCTGCTTGGCCGCGACCGGATTGCCGTGGATCCAGGGCTTCATGTCGTTGGCGCCGAGCATGATGATGATCAGGTCGAGCGGCGCATGGCTGGTCAGGATCGTCGGCAGCACCTTGGCGCCATTGCGGTCGGCACCAGCCAGGTGATCGTCGAAAGCCGTGGTGCGGCCGTTCAGACCTTCGGCAATGACTTCGATATCGTCGTCGCCCAACGCCGCCTTGAGCACGCTCGGCCAGCGATCTTCCAGCGCATGACGCCCGAGGCTCGCCGCGTCATAGCCCCAGGTCAGGGAATCGCCGTAGCAGAGGATCGTCTTCATGCACCCGCACCCGCCTCCGCCCTAAGCCCGCGCCGCACGCGCCATCCCACGAACAGCCACTGCACGATAACCGTGGCGATGCTTGGCAAAAACAGACCGGCGACAACGGGGAGATCGCCCGACCACTGGGCTTTGCCAGGCGGCTGCGAGAAGGTCCAGGCAATCAGCCCGATTCCGGCCAGCACGAACAACGAAACCCCAACAAGCCCCGTCAGGTTTATCGCCCTTTGCGGGTTTGGCACGAACTGCGCGATGAAAAACGCCACGGTCGCAACGATGGTGACCAGCGCCGAAACCATGAAGACCAGGATGTATTCGGAATTCGCATTGGTGACGATTGCCAGCCACAGCGCCACCAGCCCGCCGGCCAGGCCGGAAAGGATCAGGGCGAAAAGGCTGGTGACGAATTTCCGCACAGCCTTTTTCCTTCCTAGACCAGCATGCCCATCGGATTTTCGATCATGCGCTTGAAGGCGACCAGAAGTTCGGCGCCGAGCGCACCGTCGACGGCGCGGTGATCGGTCGACAGCGTCACCGACATGATATTGGCGATTTTGATCTCGCCATTCTTGACCACCGGCCGCTGCTCGCCCGCACCCACCGCCAGGATCGTCGCATGCGGCGGGTTGATGACGGCGGCAAAGTCCTTGATGCCGAACATGCCGAGATTGGAGACAGCCGTCGTGCCGCCTTGATATTCCTCAGGCTTCAGCTTGCGGCTGCGGGCACGGCTCGCCAGATCCTTCATCTCGTTGGAGATAGTGGACAGCGTCTTTTCGTCGGCGTGGCGGATGATCGGCGTGATCAGGCCGCCGGGGATTGACACGGCAACGCCGACATCGGCGTGCTTGTGCTTGACCATGGCGCTTTCGGTCCACGATGCATTGGCATCCGGCACCGCCATCAGCGCCATCGCCATCGCCTTGATCACCATGTCGTTGACCGAGAGTTTGTAGACGGGAGCCTCGCCCTTGTCGGTCTTCTTCGTCGGAGCAGCCGCATTGATCTGTGTGCGCAGCGCCAGCAGCGCATCGAGCTCGCAGTCGAGCGTCAGGTAGAAATGCGGGATGGTTGTCTTGGCCTCGACCAGGCGGCGCGCAATGGTCTTGCGCATATTGTCGTGCGGGACGAGCTCATAGGACCCTTCGGCAAACAGCTTCAGCACCTGTTCGTCCGACATCGCCTTGGGTGCCGCAGCCGGAGCCGCAGGTGCCGGAGCGCCGGCAGGTGCGGCCTTCGCGGCCGGTGCAGCCTTGGCGCCACCGCCGGCAATCGCCGCCTCGACATCGGCCTTGACGACACGGCCATGCGGGCCGGTGCCGGTTACGGCGGACACATCGACGCCTGCATCCTTGGCGATGCGACGAGCCAGCGGCGAAGCGAAGGTGCGCTCGCCTGACGATTGGCTGATCTCCCCCCTTGTGGGGGAGATGGCCGGCAGGCCAGAGGGGGGCGCGACAGACTGAGAGGTCGGCGGGGCAGCGCCCCCCTCTGTCGACTTCGTCGACATCTCCCCCACGGGTGGGGAGATTGACGCCTTATCCTGTTTGGCATCGGCTTTCGCGGGCGCGGCATC
Organism: Mesorhizobium sp. M0139; assembly: GCF_040322455.1. NCBI lineage: Bacteria > Pseudomonadati > Pseudomonadota > Alphaproteobacteria > Hyphomicrobiales > Phyllobacteriaceae > Mesorhizobium > Mesorhizobium sp. M0139. The sequence goes on along the minus strand of NZ_JAMYTN010000013.1, from coordinate 65,808 downwards.
GCCGCCGCCCTTTGCCGCTGCACCTGCATCCTCGCCTTCGCCGGCGAGAATGGCGATCAGCGCATTGACCTTCACGCCTTCGGTGCCGGCCGGAACGACCAGCTTGGCGACCGTGCCCTCATCGACGGCCTCGACTTCCATCGTCGCCTTGTCGGTCTCGATCTCGGCGATCACGTCGCCCGGCGAAACCTTGTCGCCTTCCTTGACCAGCCATTTGGAAAGATTGCCCTCTTCCATCGTGGGCGACAGCGCCGGCATGGTGATGTTGATTGGCATGATGTCCTCCCGACCGGCTCAGCGATACGTGACGGCTTTGACCGCCTCGATGACCTCGCCGACATTGGGCAAGGCCAGCTTTTCGAGGTTCGCCGCATAGGGCATCGGCACGTCCTTGCCGGCGATGGTGATGACCGGCGCATCGAGGAAGTCGAAGGCGCGCTGCGAAACCTGGTTGGCGATGTGGTCGCCGACCGAACTTTGCGGGAAACCTTCTTCGACCACGATCAAGCGGTTGGTCTTCTTCACCGAGGGAATGACGGTGTCGAGGTCGAGCGGACGGATGGTCCTGAGATCGATGATCTCGGCATCGATGCCCATGCCGCGCAGCTCGGCTTCCGCCTTGATGGCATAGGTCATGCCGATGCCGAACGAGACGATGGTGACGTCCTTGCCCTGCTTGTGAATGCGCGCCTTGCCGATCGGCAGCACGAAATCATCGAGCTTCGGCACGTCGAAGGACTGGCCGTAGAGGATTTCGTTTTCAAGGAAGATGACCGGGTTCGGATCGCGGATCGCCGCCTTGAGCAGGCCCTTGGCGTCGGCAGCCGTGTACGGCATCACGACCTTCAGGCCGGGAATATGGCTGTACCAGGCGGCATAGCACTGCGAATGCTGGGCGCCGACGCGGGCGGCCGCACCGTTCGGTCCGCGGAACACGATCGGTGCGCCCATCTGGCCGCCCGACATATAGAGCGTCTTGGCCGCGGAGTTGATGATCTGGTCGATCGCCTGCATGGCGAAGTTGAAGGTCATGAATTCGACGATCGGCTTCAGGCCGGCCATTGCCGCACCGACGCCGACGCCGGCAAAGCCATGCTCGGTGATCGGCGTGTCGACCACGCGGCGCGGCCCGAATTCCTGCAGCAGGCCTTGCGTGATCTTGTAGGCGCCCTGGTATTCCGCGACCTCCTCGCCCATGACGAAGACATCGCCGTCGCGGCGCATTTCCTCGGCCATGGCATCGCGCAAGGCCTCGCGCACCGTGGTCGAGATCATCTCGGTGCCGGCGGGAATATCCGGATCGGCGGCAGGTTTGGCTGCCGGAGCGGCGGGAACTGCCTTCGGAGCCTCGCCGGCATCCTGGGGAGCCGCCTTTGAGCCTTCCTCGGCTGCATCGGTCCGCTGACCGCCAGCGGAAACGGCATCCTGGGTTGAGGCAGGCTGGCCGCTCTTTTCGACATCGCCTGCACTTTCGCCGTCCTGCAGCAACACGGCGATCACCGCATTGACCTTGACGCCTTCGGTGCCGGCGGGAACCACGATCTTGCCGATCGTGCCTTCATCGACGGCCTCGACTTCCATCGTCGCCTTGTCGGTTTCGATCTCGGCGATGACATCACCGGCGACGACCTTGTCGCCCTCGTTCTTCAACCACTTGGAAAGATTGCCCTCTTCCATGGTCGGCGAGAGAGCGGGCATGAGAATTTCGATCGGCATGTCCTTGCCCTCCCGTTACAATACGATGTCGGTCCAGAGCTCGGACGGATCCGGCTCTGCGTCGTGCTGGGCAAATTCGGCGGCGTCGGCGACGATGTCGCGGACTTCCTTGTCGATGTTCTTGAGCTCGTCCTCGGTCGCCCACTTCTTGGCCGTCAGCCGCGCCTTGACCTGCTCGATCGGATCATGATCCGAGCGCATCTTCTGCACTTCTTCCTTGGAGCGGTATTTCGCGGGATCCGACATCGAGTGACCGCGATAGCGATAGGTCTGCATCTCGAGGATGATCGGACCGTTGCCGGCACGGCACCATTCGGTCGCTTGATCGCCGGCGGATTTGACCGCACGCACATCCATGCCGTCGACCTGAATGCCGGGAATCTTGAACGAGGCGCCGCGATGCGAAAAATTGGTTTCGGCCGACGAGCGCGACACCGAAGTGCCCATGGCGTAGCGGTTGTTCTCGATGATGTAGATCACCGGCAGCTTCCACAGCGAGGCCATGTTGAAGCTTTCATAGACCTGACCCTGATTGGCAGCGCCATCGCCGAAATATGTCAGCGACACATTGTTGTTGTCGCGGTAGCGGTTGGCGAAGGCGAGACCGGTGCCGAGCGAGACCTGCGCGCCGACAATGCCGTGGCCGCCGTAAAAATGCTTCTCCTTGGAGAACATGTGCATGGAGCCGCCCTTGCCCCTCGACAGGCCACCACGGCGCCCGGTCAGCTCGGCCATGACGCCGCGCGGGGAAAGCTCCATCGCCAGCATGTGGCCATGATCGCGATAGGCGGTGATCATCTGGTCGCCGTTGATCAGCGACATCTTCATGCCGGTGACGACCGCTTCCTGGCCGATATAGAGGTGGCAGAAGCCGCCGATAAAGCCCATGCCGTAGAGCTGGCCGGCCTTTTCCTCGAAGCGACGGATAAGCAGCATGTGCCGGTAGGCGGCAAGCTCCTCGTCCTTGGTGAAGTCGGCCGGCTTGGGGGCGGAAAGCCCCGTTGATTTGGCGGATGTCGATTTAACGGATTTGGCAGGCGCTTTTTTGGCGGCGGTGGCCATGCATCACTCCCTGTTGGCGTCTCTTTGCGGACACTAAAGCAGACCATGTCTGCTCCGGGGAGGATCAGCTCCTCCCCACCGATTGGAAGGAAGCTAACATGCGAGACCGCGTTTCGCCATGCAGAAAAACGCATGGCTGGCATGCGCCTAAACGCCCAGAATCATTAGAGATAACAGCGATTAACCGAAATTCGGTTATTTCGAATTGGCCGGCAGCATGATGGTGATTTCATCGGGCTGGGACAGATTGAGCGCCCGGCGTGCCTGCTCGTCGAGCATATCCTTTTCAAGCGTGCCCTCATGCATCAGCTGGACGCGCCGCTCCAGATCGATCCGGCGCGCCTTGATGGCATCGTACTTGGCCTGCAATTCGATGGTCTGCGCTTCGAGCTGATATTTGGAATTGATGCCGAACTCGCCATGATAGGCATGGAAGCCGAAATAGGCCAGGAACGCCACGCAAAGCGACGGGATGATCAGCCGGCCGGTGTTTCTCTGCTTGTGCTGGCGTGTCCACATGGTCGCAATCCTTTGACCGCCATTGTCGCTCGATTGTGCTTAATGGACGGTTACGGACAGGTGCATTAGCCAGCGGCCGCAACGAAAAAGGGCGGGAAAATCCCGCCCTTCCATCGTTTTCGCCAGTTCGGCAGAATTTAGGCTTTGACCACCGACTTGCCAGCGTAGCGCGCCTGCTTGCCGAGCTCTTCCTCGATGCGGATCAGCTGGTTGTACTTGGCCATGCGATCCGAGCGCGACAGCGAACCGGTCTTGATCTGCCCGCAATTGGTGGCGACGGCGAGGTCGGCGATGGTCGAATCCTCGGTTTCGCCCGAACGGTGCGACATGACTGCGGTGTAGCCTGCCTTATGCGCGGTCTCGACAGCGTCGAGCGTTTCGGTAAGCGAGCCGATCTGGTTGACCTTGACCAGGATCGAATTGGCGACACCCATGCGGATGCCGTCGCGCAGCCGCGCCGTGTTGGTGACGAAGAGGTCGTCGCCAACCAGCTGCGTCTTGTTGCCGATCAAATCGGTCAGGTACTTCCAGCCCTCCCAGTCGTCCTCGGCCAGGCCGTCCTCGATCGAGATGATCGGATAGTCGGCGGCGAGCTTGGCCAGGTACTTGGCCTGCGCCTTCGGATCGCGGGTCTTCTTCTCGCCCTCATAGACGTAATTGCCGTCCTTGAAGAATTCGGTCGCCGCACAGTCGAGACCGAGCGCGATCTCTTCGCCCGGCTTGAAGCCGGCCTTCTCGATTGATTCCATGATGAAATCGAGCGCCACCGGCGCACTCTTCAGATTGGGCGCGAAGCCGCCTTCGTCGCCGACATTGGTGTTGTGGCCGGCATCCTTGAGCTTCTTGCGCAGCGTGTGGAAGATTTCCGAGCCCCAGCGCACGCCTTCGCGCAAAGTCGGCGCGCCGACCGGCAGGATCATGAATTCCTGGAAATCGATCGGATTGTCGGCATGCGCTCCGCCATTGATGATGTTCATCATGGGCACCGGCAGCAAATGCGCCTTGGTGCCGCCGACATAGCGGTAGAGTGGCAGGCCGGCGGCTTCCGCTGCTGCCTTGGCGACCGCCAGCGAAACGCCGAGAATGGCGTTGGCGCCGAGCCGGCTCTTGTTGGGCGTGCCGTCGAGCTCGATCATGGTCTGGTCGATGTGGATCTGGTTCTCGGCTTCCATGCCGCCGATCGCCTCGAACAGCTCGCCATTGACGGCCTCGACCGCCTTGAGCACGCCCTTGCCGAGATAGCGGGCGCCACCGTCGCGCAGTTCGACGGCCTCATGCGCGCCGGTCGACGCGCCCGACGGCACGGCGGCGCGGCCCATTGAGCCGTCTTCGAGAACGACGTCGACCTCGACGGTCGGATTTCCACGGCTGTCCAGGATTTCACGCCCGACAATGTCGATGATGGCGGTCATTGCGATGTCCCCGATTGATCGATTGAAAGCGTCGCGCCCCTCTTAGCCAAAGTGCCGCAAAAGGCAATCAGGAATGGCATGAAATAAGGTGACGGTCGCCCCATGCGCTCAGGCCGTGGGGCATGGGCGACGCCATCTGAACGCAAACAGCCCGCCCTGACGTCATATGTCTGGCGCCGCATGGGGCGGCTGCCCCTCCCCTTTTATCGCGGCAATGCCTTATCACGAAATACCAGGCGGCGCACAAACTCCAGCCGATGCTTCAAAAGTGGCTACCGCCAACGTGACAGACTTCACAATGCAGAGAATTCGAAGATGTTAGGGTCACATCTACAACGCGAACTATTTGGCGACCACAGTGAAATGAACAAGCTTGAACTCTTTGGGGAGGCGGCAATGGCAGCGATTTCAGGTACTGGCTGGGAACTTCTTATTAGCCGCAAAGTCGAGCATGTGAGGGGCACCAGACGCAGGACGGTTGGGACCTATAAAGTCTTTCACAACGGCACGGCAGTAACGGGTCTATCGGGGTTCGTGTGTGAATCTCGCGGCCCAGGCGACAATTCCAAAGAAGACAATGGCAGGCGCATCGAGCCCGGAACCTATCCACTGGCGACACAGGCCGGGGGCAAATATGTGACGATCGGATACACTGGCGGCAAGACGCCACCCAAACCTGGACTCGAACTGCTGAAGACCAACAAGCGCACCGAAATCCTGATCCATCCGGGCGTCAATTTCCTGTCCAGCGTCGGATGCATCAACCCAACGAAGAAGGTGAGCGGTCCGCTTTCCGACATGGATTTCACGGAGAGCCGAACCCGAGTAATCGCCCTCATCGACGATCTGAAAACCTTTGCCGGCGGTGGCTTTCCGAAAAGCAACGGCACGCGAATTCCCGATGCTTCGGTGGTCGTCGAAGGCGAACCGGTGCTGTCGACCGAGAGTGTCGAGAGCGTGCTCGAAGCGGTTGAGGGCGATCCGAACAAGGGTTTGCCAGCAGCGGTCTTCCAGAAATTCGCGCCGAGACCGGCAAGCGGTTCCAAGCGAACAATCTATGACGGTTACATCGGCGCCTTTACCTCCGACAAAGGCCTCAAGACACTTGGCGATCATGGGGTGTGCAACAACTATGATCGGCTGATGCATTTCTTCGCTCAAGCGGCGATGGAAACCGGTGGCTTCACCCTCATTCGGGAATCCCTGACCTACACGACCGTGGCGGCAATCCGGAACGCATGGAGGTCGCGAGCCGCGGGCAAGACCGATCAGTGGATCGAGGACAACCTGCTGCGCAAGCCGCAAGCCCTGGGCGACTGGGCCTATGGCGGCCGCATGGGCAATGTGAAAGGAACGCTGGACGGCTTCAATTTCCGCGGCGGCGGCACGTTCCAGACCACCGGGCGCGACGCGTACACGGCCAAGGGCAAGCTCGCCAAGGTCGACCTCGCCAATCATCCTGAACTGATCGAGGATCCGCAGATTTCGCTGCTCGCAGCTTGCGCCGAATGGAAAGGGTCAGGCTGCAATGCCTTTGCCGATGCCGGCCTGATCAAAAAGATCTCGCGCGCGATCAACGTCGGCAACGCCAATTCCACCACGCCGGCCAATGGCGAAGCGGATCGGATCGCCTGGCATGAAAAGGTTTTCAAGGCGGTGAAGAATGCCGGACTCCTCGGCTGAGCATGCCTCGGATCACGTTCGACAACACCACGTCATTATAATTCAGAGATAACAATCTATGTGTCGATTAGGATGGTGATGCGCGGGGCGAAACAGGAGGAGTTTCGCCATGTCCGAGTTGAGCGGTATCGTGAGTTTGTTCCTGATCGCGGCGGCGTTCCTGACGTCGTGCGATACGCAGCAGCCGCCAAAGGCGGCGACGCAGCTGTCCACGCTTTACGCAGCAGAATAGAAACTGTCGGGTTACACTGAAGGCCCCCGTTTCGGAATTTCGGGGGCCTTTTCACGTCAGGCGTCAGCGCAGCTGATCATGCCAATACGGCGTGACCTTGTAGTAATCATAGGAAGCATCACGTGCGGCCTCGCCATCGGCGCCGGCCAGTTCATTGATCGAATAGGCGGGTGCTGCCTTCAGCTGCTCCTTCGAGAACGGCACGACATAGCCGCCCTTGTCCTCGTCATAGTCGAGGCTCGCCCACGGAATGGCGTGATACTTCTCGCCAATGCCGAGAAATCCACCGAACCCGATCACCGCGAACATGATGCCGTTCGACGTCTTGTCGAGCATGATGTCCTCGATGCTGCCGATGCTCGTGCCTTCGGTGTTGTAGACCGACGTGCCGATGACGCGCGAAGCGGCGATGGCTTCGGTGTGGCCTGTCTGGGTGGTCATGGCTGCTGCTCCTCATGTCGTTGATCGATACTTTGACAATGAGGTGCGCGGGCGAAAGTTCCCGTTTTTTCGAGCGGCGGGCGGTTACTCCGCGAGGATGAACGTCACCTTCATGTTGACGCGATACGCCGCGATCCTGCCGTCCTCGACGACGATCTTCTGGTCCTGGATCCAAGCGCCTTCGACGTTCTTCAGGGTTTTGGATGCCCGCTCAATCCCCTTCTCGATGGCGTCCTGAAAGCTCTTTTTCGACGACGACGTGATTTCGGTGACGCGGGCGACGGACATTGCTTCCTCCTGCCAAGACGCTCATTTGCAGCAGCGAGCCTACAGCCGGCTTATGCCTTCCACAAGCAGGGCAGCGCGCGCGCCATAGCCGAAACCATCAGCCTCGGTTCAGGTCAGCAGCATTCTTGGCGATGCGGTCGAATGCCATCAGTCTTTCGAGCAGCGCCGGCATGTCCTTCAGCGGCAGCATGTTGGGCCCGTCGGAGGAGGTCGAATTGTCGGGATCCTGGTGGGTCTCTATGAACACGCCGGCGACGCCGACGGCAACGGCAGCCCGCGCCAGCGTCTCGACAAAGCGGCGCTCGCCACCGGAGGAACCGCCCTGCCCGCCCGGCTGCTGCACCGAATGGGTGGCGTCGAAAATCACCGGCGCGCCGATCTCTGCCATCACAGGCAAAGCCCGCATGTCCGACACCAGCGTGTTGTAGCCGAAAGACGCGCCGCGCTCGGTGGTCAGCACATTGAGGTTGCCCGAACCGGTGATCTTGGCCACCACGTTCTTCATATCCCAAGGCGCCAGGAATTGCCCCTTCTTGACGTTGATCACCTTGCCGGTCTTGGCGGCGGCGACCAGCATGTCGGTCTGGCGCGACAGGAAGGCCGGAATCTGCAGCACATCGACATGGTGTGCGACGATCGCGCACTGCTCCTCGGTGTGGACATCGGTCAGAATGGGAACCGAAAATTCCTTGCGCAACTCGTCGAACACCGGAAGCGCCGCGTCCATGCCGGCGCCGCGCGTTGCCGACAGCGAGGTGCGGTTGGCCTTGTCGTAGCTGGTCTTGTAGACGAGGCCGATGCCGAGCTTGCCGGTCAGTTCCTTCAGCGCGCCGGCCATGTCGAAAGCGTGCTGGCGCGATTCGAACTGGCACGGGCCGGCGATCAACGCCAAGGGCCCGCTATTGTCGAAGACGACGTTGCCGACGGTTACCGACGAATTCGGCGCCAGCGAATTGGGCCATTGCGGCTTGCTCATGGGGTCTCCCGGAAGATGAAAGCCGCGCCCTGTCCGGATGCCGGCTGCACGACGATTTCGTTGCCCGCTATATCGTGCCCGACGGCGTTGTCTGCAAGCAGCCTCGCGACAGCGCCGACACTGCGGACTGAAAAGACAATCGCGGCGAAGCGAACTCTTGTCGGCGCACCGGCCGGAATGTCGAAGCGCGCGGTGAAAGCCGCAGGATCCAGAACGGTCAGATGCGCATTCGGCAGGTCGAAGACCGCGCTGCTCTGCTGCTCCGAGCCAACCACTGTCGAGATCAGGCTGATCTGTGTGGAAGGCGCGTCGCTGACCGCGACGATTTCGGCAATGCCGGTCACGCCGTTGGCATGGGCCTGCAGTGCCGAACGGTCGATTTGAGGGGCGTTGATCCGCTCGCAAGCGAACAGAAAGGCGTCCGTCGTCTCGGCGCCGGCGGCGAAAGCCAGTTTGAACGAGGCCATGTCGCTCTTTCCGGCCGTGTCGGTGAAGGCGCGGGAAAAGCTCAGCACGTCTCCCGCCGACAGGCCGGCTTTGATAAAGCGCGCATGGTCCGCATCGGCATCATCGGTGGCCAGCACCACGGCGGAAAAGCCCTCATCGCCCAGGCTGGCGCGATAGAGCCGGTCGCGGGCGACAAAGACATTGCCGCCGGCGATCGCACTCGCTGCCACCTGTTCATTCCCAACCGCCAGCGGTTCGAGATAGGTGCCGTCGGCAAGGAAGACGCAGCAATTTTCGGTGCCGAAGGGATGAACGCCGGTTGGCGCGACGATGAAGCCAAGCGATGTCAGCCGCGCCCGCGCCACGGCGAGGCTCGCCGTCGGCAGCACCAGATGGTCAAGCGGATGGGTCGTGCTGGTCATGCCGGCGCGGTGTGCATCATTCCCGAAATTGGTTCAAGGCCTCTTGCCGGCCCGATCAGGCCGTCGCCACGATATCGGCCGAATAGCGCAATTCGCGCAAGGGTTTGACCCGGCTGGTCGTCTCGGCATAGAGCGGGTGCGCCTTGTATGCGGCAAGCGCGGCATCGTCCTCGAACTCGGCATAGACGACCACGTCGATCGCATCCGACAGCGGATCGACCTTGGTGTTGAGCGTCACCTCGAAGAGGCTTGAATGCGGGATCTTGCCCAGTGTGAGCAAGCCCGTGCGCACGGCCTCGACATCGTCCTTGCGCCGCGCGCTGAAGAAAACGATATGCCGGATCACGCCTGCCTCCACGTTCGATTTGCGGCATGTTTTGTGTGAGCGGGACCGTCGCGTCAACCGCCACGATGTCGCGCCCGGCAATGCCGGCAGGCGACTTTGCAGAGGCGCAAAAAGCTAGGCTTTGCCGGTGACGTAGCGCACGACGCGCGACATCTCCCTGACCGTCGTGTCGAGATAGCGGCCCTGATTGTAGAGGCCGTCCCAGATCAGGAAAAAGGCGATGGCGACGATGACGATGACATAACGCATGGCTGAAACTAACGTATGTGGCTGTTCGTAACCATAGCGATTTCGCCGAGGGCCGCGCTCTCCCGCGGATTCTGGCCTCAGGCCGGCAAGCTGGGCCAGCGCCGCACGAAGCTTGCCTCTTGAAGTTTCGGCCAATGCCATGGAAGATTGTGGCGAAAATTCACGCGGGCAGCGGCATTCGCGCCTGGCGAATGAAAAGTGGAGGATGTGGGGGCCGGCAGATCTTGCGCCGCCCCGCGGAAGTCCAGGGGGGTGTGAGATGGCTGTCAGGGAATACAAAGGCATCGGCGACGCCATCAGGCTGGACGAACTCAATTTCGCCGAGATGGTCAAGGGCCTGCCGGCCAAGGCGCGCATGGTGCTGTCGGCGGCGATGAAATTGCCGCGCGGTTCGCTGAAGGTGAGGATGCCGGATGGCCGGGCGGTGCTTGTCGGCGGCAATGGACCCGGGCCGGATGCCGAACTGGTGTTGAAGAACTGGCGCCTGCCCGGCCGTGCCTTTTCCGGCGGCACCATCGGCGTTGCCGAATCCTACATGGACGGCGACTGGGAAAGCCCTGATGTAACCAGCTTCCTCGAATTGTTCGTCGTCAACTCGGCCGTTGGCGAACGCATTGCCGGCGGCGCCAGCTGGCTCATCAACACGGTCCAGCGCATCCGCCACTGGTTCAACGAAAACACCCGCACAGGCTCGAAGCGCAACATCTCGGCGCATTACGATCTCGGCAACGCCTTCTACAAGCAATGGCTCGATCCCAGCATGACCTATTCGTCGGCGCTCTATGCGACCGGCGCCAACGACCTGGAAAGCGCTCAGGCCGCCAAATACCGCGCGCTGGCCAAGGATACGGGTATCGGCAAGAAGGACCATGTGCTCGAGATCGGCTGCGGCTGGGGCGGTTTTGCCGAATTTGCCGCGCGCGAGATCGGCTGCCGCGTCACCGGCCTGACCATCAGCCGCGAACAGCACGATTTCGCCAAGGCGCGCATCCAGAAGGCGGGACTGTCTGACAAGGTCGACATCAAGCTGCAGGATTACCGAGACGAAACGGGCACTTACGACCGCATCGCCTCGATCGAGATGTTCGAGGCGGTCGGCGAAAAATATTGGCCGGTATTTTTCGGCAAGATGAAGGCATGCCTGAGGCCCGGCGGCACCGCCGGCCTGCAGATCATCACCATCAACGAGGCCGCCTACGACACCTATCGGGCGCGGCCGGATTTCATCCAGCGCTATGTCTTCCCAGGCGGCATGCTGCCGACGCCGTCGATCCTGAAGACGCTGGGCAGCGACCATGGCCTTGCCCATCTGCGCGAGCGCGTCTTTCCGGACGACTATGCCCGCACGCTTGCCGAATGGCGCAACCGCTTCTGGGCGTCGTGGGAAAAGATCGTCCCGCTCGGCTTCGACGACCGCTTCAAGAAGCTTTGGGAATTTTATCTCCACTATTGCGAAGCCGGCTTTAGAGCCAGCTACATCGACGTGCGCCAAGTGGTCTACAAAGCCTGATCCGAAGCGTGATTGAGCGGGCGTATGCCCGCTCGTTTTCCCTGTTAGCTGCACGTTGCCTCAAAGCAGGATGCGATACTTCGCAAACCCGGATTCGCCCTCGCCGGCCGGCTCGATCTTGAGCGATTTCACCCCAGATATGAAATCCTTCGCTTTGGGGCCGGTCTCGAACACGACGCTGGTGCCGGGCAGCGGCGTGAACGACCAATTGTCGTCGGCCGAGGGGTTGATCGTGCCTTCGCTGACGACGTAGCGCACGATCACGTCGCGGTTGGTGTCCGGCGCCTCGTAGATGATCTTCGAGGCATTGATGTCGGGGAAATTGCCGCCACCGCCGGCGCGGTAATTGTTGGTGGCGACGACGAATTTCGCTGCCGGATCAATAGGCTTGCCGTCGAAGCTGAGGCCGACGATGCGGTTCGAGCCGGCATTGGCGACGCCACCCTTGGCATCGTATTTTGGCGGCTGCGACAGGTCTATTCCGTAGCTGACGCCATCGATCACATCGAAATTGTAGGACGGGAATTCGGTGTCGATGAGCGCCTGGTCGGCCTTGCCCGGCTCGATCTTCCTGAAAATGCCGGCCGACATTTCCAGCCATTCCTTCACTTGCGCGCCGGTGATTTCGACGGCGCGCACCGTGTTCGGATAGAGATAGAGGTCGGCGACGTTCTTGATGGCGATGTCGCCCACCGGCACGTCGGTATAGTAGTCGGCGCCGTTGCGCCCGCCGGCCTTGAAGGGTGCTGCCGCCGACAGCAGCGGCACATCCTTCCACTGCGTGCTTTTTAATATGTCCTTGAGGTACCAGCTCTGCGCCTGGTTGACGATCTGCACCGACGGATCGTCGGCGACCAGCGCGAAATAGGAATAGAGCGGCGCCGAGGTCTTGCCGACCGGTCGGCGGACATAGGCAAGTGTCGCCTCATGGTCCGCCTTGAGCGCATCGACGACGCGCTGGTCGTCCGCCACCGTCGGCTTGTTTGCCTTGTCGACGCGCTCGTAGATCGGCCTTGCCTCAGATGTGGCCGAGGCTACGCGCCATTTCGATCCGTCCCGTTCCAGAAGCAGATCGATCAGTCCCATATGCGAGCCCCAGAAACCGCCCGTGTCGTTGGCTTTGTCTGCGTAGTAGTCGTAAGGCAGCACATTCACATGGATGTCGGTGGTCTCCATGATCCTCAGATGCGCCTGATTGGCCTGCGCGCGGGCGGAAAACGGATGGAGCATGATCAGCGCCCCGCTGGCGGCCGTACCGGCAAGAAAACTACGGCGGGAGACGGGGTAATTGAGATGCGGCATTGGTTTTCCTTCCCAGCGACGTGACAAGATCCCAGCCCCGAGCGGAAGCTTCGCGCCGAAAACCGGCCATGTCCATCGGGAAGTCAGTCGATCAGCTAAAGGTGACGGTTGGATGAATATCCTTGGCCGCGGTTGAGAACCTCAGCCCTTGTTATCATCGCCCTGGGTGATCAGCCGCGCGCTGCGCTGGCCGGTGAAATAGATCCATAGCCAGCTAAGCGACACCGAGAGCCGGTTGCGAAAACCGATCAGGAAGTAGATATGCGCCACGCCCCACAGCCACCAGGCAAGCCATCCCGTGAGCTTGATCGAGCCGAAATCGATCGCGGCTGCCCACTTGCCGATCGTCGCCAGGTCGCCGGCATGTTTGTAGCGGAAAGGGCGCGGCGCGCTATCGCCGGCCAGCCGCGCCCTGATCGTCGCGGCAACATGCTTGCCCTCCTGCTTGGCCGAGGGCGCCACGCCGGGCACCGGTTTGCCGTCCGGCCGCAAGACATGCGCGGTGTCTCCGATGACGAAGATTTCAGGACTGTTCGGCACGGTCAGATCGGGCTCGACCATTGCCCTGCCCGCCCGGTCCACCGGCGCGCCCAGCCACTCTCCCGCGGGTGAAGCCGCCACGCCGGCGGCCCACAGGATGGTTCGCGCCGGCAGATGCGTATCGCCAAAGACGACGCCTTCGGCATCGAGGCGCGTGACGGCGCGGCCAAGCTCGACCGTGACGCCCCGCCGCTCCAGCGCCTTGCGCGCATAGTCGGACAGCTTTGGCGCGAAATTGGCTAGGATCCTGTCTCCGGCCTCGACCAGCACCACACGCGCCTCACGCGTGTCGATGTTGCGGAATTCGCCGCGCAGCGTTTCATGCGCGAGTTCGACAATGGTGCCGGCAAGCTCCACGCCGGTCGGGCCGCCGCCGACGATGACCAGTGTCAGCAGTGCCTGGCGCTTGGCCGGATCGGTCTCGCGCTCGGCCTGCTCGAAGGCGAGCAGGATGCGCCGGCGAATGGTGGTTGCATCTTCAAGCGTCTTCAGCCCGGGCGCGAAAGGCTCCCATTCGTCGTGGCCGAAATAAGCATGACGCGCGCCGGTGGCGAGCACCAGCGTGTCGTAGGGAACAGAACTGCCGTCCTCAAGCAGCACGCATTTGCCTGGACGGTCGACGCCGGTGACGTTGCCGAGCAGGGTCGTCACGTCCTTGCGCTTGCGCAGCAGATGACGGATCGGCCAGGCAACTTCCGAGGTCGCCAGCGAGGTGGTCGCCACCTGGTAGAGCAGCGGCTGGAAAAGGTGATGGTTGCGCTTGTCGATCATGGTGATGCGCACGGGTGCGCCGGCCAGCGCCCGGGTGAGTTCGAGACCGCCGAACCCTGCGCCGACGACAACGACATGATGGCTGGTTTCACTCATCGCATTCACCCCTGTTTGTCTCCCTTTATCTAGTGATTTTTGTGCACCGCAACAATGTCGCGGCGCGCTAGACTGCCGCGCGTAAGGCTGCCCAGGACTCGTCGCCGGATGTCGCGAATGCCTATGTCGGCAAGCCTGGACGGGTATAGCCTTGCAGGGGCTGGAACCACGGGAGTGAAGCATGGCCAACGACGATGACAAAGATGGCAAAGGGCGGGCGCAATATTCTTCGCCGCCTTGCTTCATGCACGAACTCGATCCGGAATTTCGCGCGCCATTGACCGACTGGACCGATGTGCGCCGTTGGCGCAAGGCCGAGCGCGAGCGTCTGATCGCGGCACGGTTGGCGGTTTCGGCCGATGCGCGGGTGGCGATGTCGCGGGCTATCACCGAAGGCCTCGACGCGGCAATCGGCGACATTGCCGGCCGCATGGTCAGCCTCTACTGGCCGTTTCGCGGCGAGCCGGACCTGCGGTCGTGGATGGCGTCGATCAACCAGCGCGGCGGCCGCACGGCACTGCCCATCGTGATCGAGAAAGGCCAGCCGCTGATCTTCCGCGCTTATGTGCCTGGCGACCGGCTGGAAAAAGGCGTCTGGAACATCCCTATCCCCGCCGAAGGCGACCCGGTGCTGCCCGACATCGTCATCTCGCCGATCGTCGGCATCGACCCGCGAAACTACCGCCTGGGCTATGGCGGCGGCTTCTTCGACCGCACGCTGGCTGCCATGCCGTTCAAGCCATTGGTCATCGGCGTCGGCTACGAACTGCAGCGCATAGCCACCATCTACCCGCAGCCGCACGATATTCCGATGGATAGGCTGGTGACCGAGGCTGCTCAGGGCTAGGCCAGTTCCGGCTTCATGCCCATCGCCGTGCGATCGACGATCTCGCGCAGGGCAAACGACGAATTGATCTTGGTCACGTGCGGCATCGCCGACAGCCACTCCTTGTGGATGCGCTCATAGTCGACCAGATCCTTGGCGGCGATGCGCAGGATATAGTCGTATTCGCCCGACATCAGGTGGCAGGACAGCACATTGGGGCAGCGCTTGATCGCCGCCTCGAAATCCGACAGCGTCTTTTCGAATTGTCCCGACAGCGATATGTGCACGATCGCCGTCATCTGGTGGCCGAGCGCTGCATTCGAAAGCCGGGCGTGATAGCCGCGGATGGTGCCGGATTTCTCCAGATTGTCGAGCCGGCGCGAACAGGCCGACTGCGACAGGCCGACCCTTTCGGCGAGCGCCGCATTGGGTATGCGGCCATCCTTCTGCAGTGCCTCGAGAATGGCGATATCGATCCTGTCGAGCGGCATTGCTCGTGATTCCTGCGAAACTTCCTTGATTTCGCGCAACGATTATCGAAACGCGTGACCCCGCGCAAGCGCATTCGCAAACACCTGCGCAACGATTCGTGGTTCACTCGCTTGATACAGGGAACGAGCCCGAAGGGCCGGATCAGGAGAAGACTATGCGCGTCGGCTGCCCCAAGGAAATCAAGAACCACGAATACCGAGTCGGCCTGACGCCGGGCTCCGTCCGCGAATATGTCGCGCATGGCCATGAAGTGCTGGTCGAAAGCGGCGCCGGCGCCGGCATCGGCGCCGATGACAATGCCTACCGCGCCGCCGGCGCCACCATCGCCAGGACCGCCGCCGACGTGTTCGCCAAGTCGGACATGATCGTCAAGGTCAAGGAGCCGCAGCCCAACGAATGGGCGCAGCTGCGCGACGGTCAGATCCTCTACACCTATCTGCACCTGGCCCCCGATCCGGAGCAGACCAAGGGCCTGCTCGCGTCCGGCGTCACCGCAATCGCCTATGAGACCGTAACCGACGACCGCGGCGGCCTGCCGCTCTTGGCGCCGATGTCGGAAGTTGCCGGCCGCCTGTCGATCCAGGCCGGCGCGACCGCGCTGCAGAAGGCCAATGGTGGCCGCGGCGTGCTGCTCGGCGGCGTGCCCGGCGTACTGCCCGGCAAGGTCGCCGTGCTCGGCGGCGGCGTCGTCGGCCTGCATGCCGCCCGCATGGGGGTCGGCCTCGGCGCCGACGTCACCATCATCGACCGCTCGATCCCGCGCCTGCGCCAGCTGGACGACCTCTTTACAGGCCGCGTCCACACCCGCTACTCCACAGTCGAGGCGCTTGAGGAAGAATGCTTCTCGGCCGACATCGTCGTCGGCGCCGTGCTCATCCCGGGTGCTGCTGCACCCAAGCTGGTGACCCGCGAAATGCTGTCGGGCATGAAGAAAGGCTCGGTGCTGGTCGACGTCGCTATCGACCAGGGCGGCTGTTTCGAGACCTCGCACGCCACTACCCATGCCGAGCCGACCTATGAGGTCGACGGCGTGATCCACTACTGCGTCGCCAACATGCCGGGCGCCGTGCCGGTGACCTCGGCGCACGCGCTCAACAACGCGACGCTGCATTATGGCCTGCAGCTGGCCGACAGGGGCCTGAAGGCACTGGTCGACGACCACCATTTGCGCAACGGTCTCAATGTCCACAGGGGCAAGATCACCAATCGCGCCGTCGCCGAAGCACTCGGCTACGAGCTGGTCGAACCGAAAGTGGTTCTGGCTGCCTGACCAGACCTAAATCCTGATCTCACCTAAATTGGGAAGACTTGCTCCCGTCAGCCCGCCGGCTCATCCCGGTGGGTTTTTTCTTGCGGGCAAAACGCCGGCAACAAAAAAGCGGAGCCAAAGCCCCGCTTCCTCGATATCGAGATCCCCGCCGGTTCATCCGCGGTCGGCAATCCATCGACACTCACCTTTTAACGTATGAATGCGACGGCAGTACGACAGTTCGCCGCCAGTCGGCGCGCCACCGTGTGCCGGCGATAGTCGCGGGCGCTGTGTGAAGCGTTTCACATCAGCCATCCGAAAAACCTGCACAGACAGGGGTGCCAACTTGACGGATCGAGCCGTCACACGGTTCCCAACTGCCCGCCAGACCACCGGCGGGCATCTTTTTGTCAGAAACGCTCGATGCGGCACTGATAACAATTGTTGCGCGCCGAGCGGACGTGGACATAGGCGATGTTAGCGCGCTCAAACAGCGTCTCTGCCCGCGCCGCAATGCCGCCAGTCGGAATGACGCCGCCGCTGCCATAGACGATGCGGTCATCCGCACCATAGCCGCGCACGATATAATCGCTGCTCTCAAGCATCTCTGGAAGCGCTTCCGTCTCGGCTGCGCGTTCGCATTCCTGCGCATGCAGGAAGATCGGGCCTGTCTCGGCGTAAGGCTGCAACGCCGGAAACGGCCGATAGGCCACGATCAGATAGCCATCGCCTTCGGCGACGTTTCTCAGGCAATGCCGGCACGGCACCCCGTCGCCATCTGAAACCTTCCGCTCCGGCGTTTGCCCGTAAGCGTCCGGCCCGCCGCGCTGCAGCGCTCTCACATCTTCTGTCGGCAAGGCTTTGAACTGGACGGTCATGGCTAAATCTCCGGTGTGGTTGACCGGAAATTATGCCCCCGCCGAGGTGCTTCCCACCCGATTCCTGTCAACTGTCAGCAGCCCGGCCAGTCTCAGGCCGGACTGCTTCGGCATTGGGCAGGTCCCGCGCCGGCTCATCGGATGAAATCGTCGAAGCGGCGCAGCGTCACCCGGCGGCTGCGCCAGTTCTCGTCCTGGGTCCGCACGAGCAGGAATTCCTCGCCGTGAACGGTCGGTTCGGCCTTCAGTCGGAGAAAGTCACGGCCGCATGACGCTGGCCGAGCGCTCGGCGAACGACAGCGGATGCACGGTCTCCTTCTTTTGCGCCACCGGCGCAAAACCGAGCTTCTGGTAGAGCGGCAAGGCAGCCGGATGGTCGAGCGTGCAGGTCTGCACCGTTACCCGTTTCGGCCCATACGACCATGCTGCGGCGATCGCCGCACCGAGGAACCAACGGCCGATGCCTTGCCCGGTCGCATGTTCCATCATGCCGAAATAAGCGAGTTCGACTTCCTCTGGCAAATGCGGCTTGAGGTCGAAGAACCCGGCCGGCGCGCCGTCGAGATAAAGCACCCTGATGTCGCGGTCCTCGCGGTGGATGCCGGCGGCAAGCTCGTCATCGTCCAGCCTCAGCACATTGACCCAGTGCCATTTGCGTCCGACCCGATCCATCAGATAGCGGTAGAAATGCAGCGGAATGTCCTTGGTCCTGAGCAGCGCGATCTGCCTGTTGTAGGGCAACGGCGGCGAATAGGCCGGCGGCACATGCATTTCCAGAAACGTGACCGTAACCTCGATGTCGTCCAGCGCGCCATTTTCCATCGCCATCATTCCTTGCCCGTCACCACGGGCGTGTCTGCCAGCCCGCCCCATTCCGTCCATGAGCCGTCGTAGAGCCGGTTGTCGGTGTGGCCGAGCGTCTCCAGCGCCAGAGTGACGACAGCCGCCGTGATGCCGGAACCGCAAGAGGTGACGACCGGTTTCGACAGATCGATACCGGCATCCTCAACGGCCTTGCGCAACTGGTCCTTCGACAACAGCGCGCCATCCTGTGACAGCGCCGAATAAGGCAAATTGTGCGCGCCGGGCATGTGGCCGGAGCGAACACCCGCGCGGGGCTCTGGCTCGGCGCCGGTGAAGCGGCCCGCGCCTCGGGCGTCCGCAATCTGGCTCTCGCCAGTCTCGACGATGCGGCGCATGTCGGCAAGGCTGGCGACGCGAGCGGCATCGAAATCGGCATGAAACACATTCGGCGCGATCTTGGTCGGCTCCGCCGTCACCGGCCGGCCCGCCGCCTTCCAGCGGTCGAAGCCGCCGTCGAGCACATAGACCTGGAACACGCCCATGACGCGGAACATCCACCAGGCGCGCGGCGCCGAGAAGAAGCCCGGACCGTCATAGACGACGATGGTGTCGTCGGCCGAAATACCCATGGCGCCGACATATTGCGCGAAATGCTGCGGCGAAGGCAGCGTGTGCGGCAGCTTGGCATCTGGGTCCGAGGCCGCATCCTGGTCGAAGAAGCGCGCACCCGGAATATGCGCTGCCTCATATTCGGCGCGTGCATCGCGCTTCTGCGCCGGCAGGTACCAGGACGCATCGACGATCGTCAGGCCGGGCTCGCCAAGACGGCTCTGCAACCAGTCCGCATCGACTGTGAAAGGGCTGTCATCGGCCATCGTTGTTCTCCTGCCTTGTTGGCCGACTACTATATTTTGGCGGCCATTCGGTTCCGGATCCTGTTTGGCCCGACAATCTGAATGCGCAGCGAGCGCACGACGTAGTCAGCCGCAGCAGTGTGTTGATTCTGATTGTTTTCGTGTTTCGTGGCGAGTACGGAGTGATGGTTATGATCTGGGATGGGCGGGGTCAATAAAATCTCGACATGAGCAATCTCTTGTTTTCCCGAACTCCGAGCAATCCGGCTTCGCTCGGGCTTGTTTGCAATTTTCTTGCACACTATCCGCCTTTCGATGGTTACGAGTTCGGCTTGATGGTGAAGACGCTACGCTATCAAATGGATCAGCAGACACATATGATCGGCTCGATCGACGACGTTATCGTGGCCTACGTTGGATGGATCCAGACCAGTCGCGAGATAGCGGAGGCATGGGCGAAGAATGGCGGTCCGCTCAATCCTTTTCCCGGCGGCGACGCTACCGCCGTCACGGTGCTGGCGACGCGGTCTTCGTCCCATATCCTGCCACTTATCAAGAACGCCAAGCTCATAAACCTTGACAAGTCGGTGTTCTGGAAACGCGACTTCATTGACAACCGCGGCTCGGTCAAGCGTGCCGTCCGCAAGCGCGACATCTGATGAGTTCGGCCAAGCCTGCCGAGGCACTGACGCAAGAAATACTTATCCGGCTGGATGACCGGTATGCCGCAATGTTCGTGCGCATCTGGCGGCCAGCCGGCACGCCTCACGCCACAGTTTTCTGCCTTCACGGCTTCACCGGCAATGGTGCCGATTTTAACTACCTCGCCACATTCTTGTGCCGCAATGGTTTCCTGGTTGTCTGCCCAGACCTGTTGGGGCGCGGGCGTAGCGCCTATCTGGGCTCCGGCTACGACATCAACGTCTATTCCAAGTGCCTGCGCGCGCTTGGCGAGTTCGCCGGCACGGAGAACCACTTCATCGGCACTTCGTGGGGCGGCACGATCTTGCTGTTGTTTCTGCACATGACTCGCTCCAAGGCCACGAAAATCGTTCTCAACGACGTTCCAATGCTCGGCGGGCCTAAGGTCGACGCTATGAGAGACGATGTCATGAAGGAAAGTGCGCTTAAATTTGAGAGCCGTGCCGCTGCCAAGGACTATCTGGCCACCACCAGATCCCTCATGGGGCCGGTCGAGGACGCAGTGTTCAATCGCTATGTGGAGAACCGGATCGCAGCCGGTCCCGAGGGCTTCCGGCTCGCCTATGACCCCGCAACGACGGGAAATTTTGGCGCACTGACCGGCCGCCAATACGATCTTTTCCCAATCGCTGCCAAGATCGACGCCCGCGTTCTGTTGATGTACGGCCGCGACAGCCAATTCGTCGACCGGCAGGCCATCGAGCGCACACGGCTCGCACGGCCTGATCTGTGGCTTGTCGACAACATCGATGCTGGCGATCCGCCATCGCTGATGACGCTGGACCAGGCTCTGCTCATCCTGGGGTTCCTGTCTGCGGCCTGAAAATCTGGCGTGTGATTGTGGGTTGGTTCCGGATATGCATTTCGACGGTTTGTACAGTGAATACATCTCGGCGACCTATGATCGCCAAAGCTCAACCGAAAATCCCGCCAAGATCCTGATTTGCACCACTCCGCGAACGGCCGGGCATTCCTATTGCCAAACCTTGCAACAGTTCGGCTTGGGAATCCCAACCGAGTATTTTCAGTGGCAGTATGCCCTGCCGCTGATGATACGCTGGTCGGCCGACAACACAATTGATCTTGAAAAACTCAACGAGCGGGCAATGGCCTATGGTCGCCAGCTCCTGGCGAAAAGGACTGAGAACGGTGTGTTCGCTGCCAAGATCTTTTTTGAAAACCTGCCATTCGCACGCAATTCAATCGGCAACGACGACGGCAACTCGTTCTATGTCTTCCTCTCAAGAAGAAACAAGGTGGATCAAACCATAAGCCTGCTTTCGATGCTCCATACTGGCCAGCCGTTCGACGGTCGGGAGACGCTGCCTGGAATCCCCAAGGTGACAATTTTGACCGAGAGGGTTGCCAGGGATACCGCCCAACATATTTTCGACAGCGAAATCAGGTGGAAAAATTACCTGAACACCCTTGATCAGAGCAGAGTGGCTGAGGTCTGCTACGAGGACTTCATCGCCAACCAGCAGGAAAACGTTTCCGCCACGATGAGCGACTGGTTCCCAGGTTTCGAGTTGAAATCAAAAGCCGTATCGACGGGTGCGCGCTATGCGCATGATGCCGAACTCAAGGCCATGATCAAAAGGCAATTTGGGGACTATGTCGCTCGGTTTTGGCAGGACCATGCCTGACCCTGCGTTTCATCGACGCGAAACACTGACGGAGGCACCCTGCGCCGGGCGCAGTGCCAGCGCATAGTCGAACCGGATGACATCGTCGACCCGGCTAAAAGCAAACTGGCGCACTATGGCAAGGACTGCCTCCCGAACTTCCAGCCGGCCGAGACGTGCGCCACCGCACATGCGCGGTCCGGTGAGGAAAGGAATGAAGGCCCTCCGATCAAAGCTGTTGTCGAGGAACTCCTTCCGGCTGGCATCGAAGACACGCGGGTTTGACCAGAAAGCCGGGTTCTGGTGCACGCCGACGATCGACACCATGATCAATTGCCCGGCGTAGAGACGCCGACCTTCGAGAACCGTATGGGCACCGACTTCCCGGGTCAGGAACGGAATCGGAGGGAAAAAGCGCATCGTTTCGTTGATCATGCAATCGGTATACGGCGTCTGCGCATCGCCCGAGAGAACCTCGGCATGGATACGGTCTTGCACCTGCTGGTTTGCCCCCAGTCGATCGATCACCCAAAGTGCGGTCGTCACCGATGTCTCGACGCCTGCGAAGAAGTTCATGACAAACTCCTCCACCGGCGAGAAGCCTTCGATATCTGTGGCTTCGCTTCTAAAGCGGTCCATCTCCGCAGCGGCGCGGGGATCCGCCATCAGCAGCGATGCGAAATCGGCGACCACCGCGCGAGCGTCCTGGATAGCGTTCCCACGTTCGGCGGTCGTCGGCGTCACCCAGGAATAATATTGGAGACGCCTCAGAACGTCGCGGACCCTGTCGAGCAGCAACAGCGTCGCCGCCATATCGGGAACAAGGCCGAAAGCCCGGTAAAATATGGTCATCGACGCGGCGAACAACGCTTGCTGGATGGCTGGCAGCGTGGCGTCGCTACTGGACAGACAGGTGGCGAAGATTTCCGCAACGGGATGCTGCTGCGCCGGCTTGGCGGCCGCCAAATAGACGTCCTGGGTGATGGTACGCCGGACCGACCAATCCTGATCGTTCGTGTTGAAACGGCTGAAACCGAGCGCCGAGATCAGGGAGAAGTTCTTCCGAAAGAGCTCCGGCGCCTTGACGATTGTGTCGACGGCTTCCGGATTGTCAAAGACAACCATGTTGCCGAAGTCGCTGGGCCGACCACTCGTTTCCGCCTGCCCGCCATGAGCAAAAAGCGCATAGACGAGGTTGTTGAGAACGCTTTCGATTTGTATCCGGTCGTCCATCGATGCCCCCCGCGCAGCCGTAGACACCAGGCGGCCAGCGCCGACATCTCGACCAGAAACTCCTACGCTATCATATTCGATTCGCAGAGATAAAACGGGTTCTGTGGCAAACGCGTAACACTGCCCGATCAAATGATTATGGCAGCTATGACGAAAGGTGCCGCTGCGGTAGTGTGCGAGTGGGCTAATTCAATTCAGTTCGATTCCAGGCGGGGAAAAATGCGAAATCAGGTTTCAAGTAAGCTTCTTGCTACGGTTGCAGCGTCTGCCGCTTCGGTGACATCGGTTGGTGTGGTCGCGGCTCATGCCGCCGATGCACAGGTAACCGATCCTGCAGTGGTCGATTCCCGCATCAAGATTGCCTTCGAAGGCGCGGTCTATCAATCCAACGTCGACAAGCTTGGCGATACCAGCGACAAGCTCGGCAGTGGCAATGATTTCGGCGATCTCTACGGATCAGTGGCGCTCACCAAAGCGATTTCTTCGGATGTGGACTGGAGGCTCGCTGGTACTTTTCACGCCGGCCAGGACAACGACTTTAGTCTGAATGTCCCGCAAAGTGGCGGCGTCATCGGCCTGTCGTTCGGCAACAGCTACAATTTCCAAACGCTCGACTTCGATATCGGCAAGCATGTCGAGGCGCAGGGCGCCGACATCCGATTCTTCGGCGGTCTGCGCTTGCTGCACTCCAAGGAGAAGCTGAATTTCAATGTGAGCGCCACTCCCAATGATCCGGCCGACAAGGGCGGCAACGCTGACAAGCTTGGCTCATCCGAGTTCTACGGCATCGGTCCGCGCCTCGGCGCCGAAGTCTACTATCCGCTGGGTGAGACGTGGGGTCTTACCGGTGCGGTTTCGGGCTCGGCTATGTGGGGCCGACGGACGGACAAGTTTAGCCTCCACGAACATGAGAGCGATCCAAGCGATCCTACTCCTGATCCAGATATCAACGTCAGCGAAAGCCAGCATTCCAACAAGGTTGTTACCAGCATAGACCTTTCCGGTGGCGTGACTTTCAAACCGTGGGAAAATACCACGTTCACCGCAGGCTATCGGGTCGAACAGTGGCACAATCTGCTTGAGATGGCGGACAAGAGCACCCAGACATTCAACGGCCCGTTCCTGCGCCTCGAAGTCAAGATGTAGGCCGGCGGTTCGAGCCTCCCAGCTCGGACTACTGCTTCGAATGGATTGCAATTGACGGAACAGGAAGTGGCGTTTGAATCTAGGGTTGCCGTCAATGGCAACGTCAAACTGCACTACACAGCGGCGGGCTCAGGCCCGCCGATTGTGTTTCTGCATGGCATTCCGGATCACGGAATGGGCTGGCGCCGGCAGATGCAAGCGCTCTGCGACCGATATCGGGTGATCGCGCCGGACCTGAGGGGCTTCGGACAAAGCGATGGACCACAAGGCCATGGCAACTATGCGCTGACCCACCTGGTCAACGACGTGCTGGCTGTTCTTGCAGCGGAAAAGCTGACCCAGGCCGCTATTGTCGGCCATGACTGGGGTGGCATCATCGCATGGTGGCTGGCCATACGCGTGCCGCAGGTCGTGCGCCATCTCATCCTGCTGTCGGCACCGCACCCCCGCAACTATCTGCGTGCGGTCGCCGATCCGGCCAATGCCGAGATCATCGGATATGTACGTGGCTTCCAGGTCCCGGGCGCCACCCAGATGCTGGACATCGACAAACTCGCCACCTGGGTCGCCGATCCGCAGGACAAGCAGGCCCTGACAGATTCGCTCAGGCGATCCGATCCGGAAGCGATGCTGGGCTACTACAGGGCCAACATACCGCTTGGCAGGGTGCCGGATCTGGGCCAGCTGCCTTTGGTCAAGGCGCCGACCCTTGTGCTGTTTGGCTCCGACGATCCCTATGTGCCGTCAAGCGCTTTTGACGGGACCTTCCGAGAAGTCGACAACGTTACCGCCGTGATTGCTTTGCCCGGGGCTGGCCACTTCATCCACCATCAAGCAGCCAAGTTTGTCACCGAGCAGATCGAAGCATGGGTTGAGCGATCACCGTCCAGTTTCCGACACCTTGGTTAAGCCAAGGTGTCTCAGACCGGCTGAGCAATATAGAGGCCACGTGCTATTTGACCCTAATTCGCCGGCAGCGGTCCGAAGCGAATGCGAAAACGCCGGTTTTCGCGGCCCTTCTTCTCGATCTTGCCGATATGGATTTCACCGACTTCGCCGGTGCTTTTGACATGGGTGCCGCCGCAGGGCTGGCTGTCGATCGAAGCGTTGTCGCCGATGCAGACCAGGCGGATCTTGCCGGTGCCCGCGGGCGGCCGGACAGTCTTGGATTTCACCAGGCCAGGATTGGCTGCCAGTTCCTCGTCGGTGATCAGCCTGACGAAGATCGGATGATCGGCTCGCACCAGTTCCATCAGCCCGGCGGTGACGTCTTCCCTGGTGAAGCCGGCATCGGGAGCGTCGAAGTCGACGCGGCTGTCATCTTCGGAAACCGCAGCACCGGTAATCGGAAACGGACAGACGACGGTGAGCAAATGGCAAGCTGCGTGCATGCGCATCAGGAGATGCCGCCGCTCCCAGTCGATGGCGAGTTTCACCCGCTCGCCGACCTCGGGTGCCGGCTGCTCCGGCGCCGGCACCTGGATGATCTCGTCCTTGGTCTCGCCGGTGATGGTGGCGGCAATGACGATGCGGCTGCCGTCCGCGCGCTCTAATGTGCCGGTATCGCCAGGCTGGCCGCCCGATGTGGCATAGAAGATGGTCCGGTCGAGAATGATGCCGCCGCGCTCATTGATGGCGACAACAGTGGCGTCAGCCGCTCTGAGATAGGCGTCGTCGCGAAACAGCGCTTCTGTTCTGTGCGCCATCAGGCGACCTTCTCATACGGCACCGGAATTGTGCTGCGCTCATCCATCCAGCCCGGCACCGGCAGGTTCTTCTCGCGCAGGAATTCCGGGTTGAACAGCTTCGACTGGTAGCGCGTGCCATAGTCGGCAAGGATGGTCACGATGGTGTGGCCGGGGCCAAGCTCGCGCGCCAGCCGTATCGCGCCGGCAATGTTGATGCCGGTCGAACCGCCGACGCACAGGCCTTCTTCCTGGATCAGGTTGAAGACGATCGGCAGCGCTTCCTCGTCCGGCACCTGGAACGAGAAGTCCGGCGTGAACCCATCGAGATTTGCCGTGATGCGCCCCTGCCCTATCCCTTCGGTGATCGAGCTGCCATCGGACTTCAATTCGCCACTGGTGTAGAAGGAATAGAGCGCCGCACCCAGCGGATCGGCGAGCGCGATCTTGACGTTGCTGCTCCTGGCCTTCAGCCCGAATGCGACGCCGGCCAGCGTTCCGCCCGAACCCACCGCCGAGACGAAACCGTCGACCTTGCCGCCGGTCTGCGTCCAGATTTCTTCCGCCGTGGTGCGGATATGGCCGTCGCGATTGGCAACGTTGTCGAACTGGTTGGCCCAGATCGCGCCGTTCGGCTCCGACCTCGCCATCTGCTCGGCCAACCGCCCCGACAGTTTCACGTAATTGTTGGGGTTCTTGTAAGGCACCGCCGGCACTTCGATCAGCTCGGCGCCAAGCAGCTTGATCGTGTCCTTCTTTTCCTGGCTCTGGGTGTCGGGAATGACGATCACTGTGCGATAGCCCAGCGCCTTGGCGACCAGCGTCAGGCCGATGCCGGTATTGCCTGCCGTGCCCTCGACGATGACGCCGCCCGGCTTCAACAGCCCGCGTTGTTCGGCGTCGCGGATTATGAACAGGCCGGCGCGATCCTTGACCGACTGGCCGGGGTTCATGAGCTCGGCCTTGCCCAGGATCTCGCAGCCGGTCTGCTCCGAGGCCTTGTTGAGGCGGATCAGGGGCGTGTTGCCGATCGCTTCGATCACAGAACGGGGCATCCGGGATTCCTTATGTAGCTGCGGCGAGACCCTAGAAACCCGAAGCGTGCGTTTCAAGGCAAGAATTCGCCTGGTCCAGAGCATGATGCCGAAAAGTGTGAGCGGTTTTCGGCCGACATCATGCTCTATTCCCTTGATTCAGAGTCGGATGATGGCAGGTCTGTTCGACCTGCCATCATCCGTCTCTGGGCGCATTTCGGGCACTGCAATCTCCTGCGGCCGGACAACGCGCGATGACGATCATTTCAACCAGTACGGAAAAGCGCTCTTTTCATTCGATTTTTTCACCGCTAGAGCACTAATGACAGATCGGCAGGGCGCAGAATGACACTTTACCGGGCCAACCCGAAGCACGGCGTCGCCTGGATAACCGGCGGCAGCAGCGGCATCGGCCGTGCGCTGGCAAAGGACCTCGCGGCAAAGGGCTTTGTCGTCGCGGTCACCGCACTCGACGGCGACCCACTCGACGCGCTCATCGTCGAGACGGCGCAGATGCCGGGACGTGTCGTCGCCTACCCTTGCGACGTCACCGATGAGCCGCGCATGGCAAGCACGGTGGCGGCGATTGAAAAGGAGCTCGGGCCGATCATGCTCGCCGTCTTCAACGCCGGCAACTACATCGCCACGCCCGGCGAAGACCTCAGGGTCCGCGACTTTCGCCAGACCTTCGAGGTCAACTATTTCGGTATCATCAATGGCCTCGTCCCGCTCATGGAGCGCATGCGCATCCGTGCGCGCGGCCATATCGTGCTTGTCGGGTCGGTCACCGCCTATTTCGGCTGGCCGACCACGGCGGCCTATGGCGGCTCGAAGGCGGCGATCAACATCTTGGCCGAGTCGCTGAAATACGATTTCGACAAGATGAATGTACGCATCCAGGTGATGAATCCGGGCTTCATCGACACGCCGCTGACCGAAAAGAACATGCTGCCGATGCCGGGACTGATGCCGGTCAACCGCGCCTCGCGCCGCATGCTGCGCGGCATCGAGCATGGCGGCTTCGAGGTCACCTTCCCTCACCGGCTGAGCTGGGGGCTGAAGCTGCTGGCACTGCTGCCAAGGCCAGTCTGCCGGTGGTTCATCAGCACGGCGACCCGCTGGACAGGGCGGCCGCTGAATTTCGACCGCAAGCCGCCGAACGAATAGCTGTCCACAGCCCGGCTGTTGCCTGACTGCACCGGCCGCCATAGGCTTTAGAATTGTTGTGGAGTCTGAGATGGGGCGACGGATCGTGCTTGCGGTGCTGGGCGTCGTCATCATCCTTGTCCTGGTCCTCCTGCTTGGTCCGCGCGTTCCCGTCGACACAACAATCAGCTTCGACCCCAAGGTGATCGGCGACGATCCGCAAGCGTATATCGCGCGTGAAGAGGCTGCCGTGCCCAACGTCCGCGACGGGCTCGAGAAAGAAATCATCTGGGCCGATCCGATGGTTCACGCCAGGACGCCATTGGCGATCGTCTATATCCATGGCTTTTCGGCATCGAAGGGCGAGGTTCGCCCGCTGGCCGACGAGGTCGCCGACCAACTCGACGCCAACCTTTTCTACACCCGCCTCACCGGTCATGGGCAGGACGGCGCCGCTATGGCGCAAGGCAGCGTCAATGCCTGGATCAACGACTATGAGGAGGCGCTCGCCATCGGCCGGGCCATCGGCGACAAGGTGATCGTCATCGGCACCTCGACCGGTGGATCGCTGGCGGCATGGGCGGCGACTGAGCCTGGCGCATCGGACGGCGTCGCTGCAATCGCATTCATCTCGCCGAATTTCGGCATCAGGGCTTCAGGCGCCGAGCTGCTGACCATGCCCTGGGGCAGGCAGATCGCAGAGTTCGTCGGCGGCAAAGAGCGCAGCTTTACGACCCGCAACGCGCTGCACGAGAAACTCTGGACGCACACCTATCCAATGGCGGCCGTGCTACCGATGGCGGCGCTGACCAACCTTGCCTACGCAGCGCCTGTGGAGAAGGCAACCATACCGGCGCTGTTCATCTTCTCGGATTCCGACAAGGTGGTGCGCCAGGATCGCACCCGCGAAATCGCCGGCCGCTGGGGCGCACCGCATGAACTGGTGCCCGTCGACGACAATGGCGATCCCGACAACCACGTCATTGCCGGCGACGCGCTGTCGCCCTCGACCACGGCATTCCTGGCGCAGCGGATCGTCGTGTGGGTTCAGGCAATTACCGGTCAGCCCTAAACGAAAAAGGACGGCCGAAGCATTGCCCCGGCCGTCCTCATATTCAATCGTCAGCAATCAAGCCAGGCTCGACGAGCCTGACCGGTTCGTCTGATCAGGCAGCCCGCGCCGCGGGCCGCTTGCCGCCGAAGCGGCGCTTGTTGTTGCCCTTGAAGGCCTTGGCGCCTTCCGGTTTGCGCTCGCTTGCACCCGCAAAGGCCGGCTTGTCACCAAAACGCTTCTTGGCGAAGCCGTTGTTCTGGCCACCGGGCCGCCTGCCGTCGCGACGGCCATTGCGGTCGTTGCGATCATTGGCGGGCTCGAAGCGCTCGTTCTTTTCGGCCGGATTGCGCACCGGATCCGGGCTGCCGAGATGGTCGGCAACGATCGGCAGCTTGCTGCGGATGATGCGCTCGACCTGACGCAGCTTGCTGTTTTCGGAAGGATCGCAAAGCGTGATGGCGATGCCGTCCATGCCGTTACGGCCGGTACGGCCGATGCGGTGGACATAGCTTTCGGCCTCATCCGGCAGGTCGAAATTCACCACATGGCTGATGCCGGGAACGTCGATGCCGCGCGCCGCGATGTCGGTCGCCACGAGAATGCGCACCGAGCCCTCGCGGAAATCGTTGAGCGCCTTCTGGCGGGCGTTCTGCGACTTGTTGCCGTGGATGACGGCGGCCTTGAAGCCGTCGCGTTCGAGGTCCTTGGTCACCCGGTCGGCGCCATGTTTGGTGCGCGAAAAGATGATGACGGACTTCATCGCTTCGTCGGCGAGCATCGTCGACAGCACCTGGCGCTTCTGCTTGGTGCGGGCAAAGACAACGCCCTGCACGATTTCGGCAGCAGCGGTGCTCTGCGGCGCGACTTCGACGCGGATCGGGTTCTTCAACAGGCCCTTCGCCAGTTCGGCGATTTCATTGGGCATGGTGGCCGAGAACAGCACCGTCTGACGGTCGGGCGCGGTCGCCTTGGCGATCCGCTTGACGTCGTTGATGAAGCCCATGTCGAGCATGCGGTCACCCTCGTCGAGCACCAGCCATTTGGTGTCGGAGAGAATGAGGTCGCCCTCGCGCACCAGGTCGGTCAGGCGGCCGGGCGTGGCGATCAGGATGTCGACGCCGGGAGCGACCTTCTTCACCTGGCTGAAGCGCGAGACGCCGCCAAGCACGAGAGCGGTCGAGACATGCGCGCCCTTGGCGAGGATCTTGATGGTGTCCTCGATCTGGACGGCGAGTTCGCGCGTCGGCGCCAGGATCAGCGCACGGGTGGTCTTGGCCCGGCGCTTGGTGCCGAGCGCGATGATCTTCGACAGGATCGGCAGCGCGAAGGCCGCGGTCTTGCCCGAGCCGGTCTGGGCGATGCCGAAGATATCACGGCCTTCCATCTGCGGCGGGATCGCCTGCGTCTGGATCGGCTTCGGCTCGGTGAAGCCGGCGCCATGCGTCGCCTTGAGCAGCGCGCCGGCAATTCCAAGAGCTGCGAAACCGGTGAGCTCCGCAGTGTTGCCGGTCGAGATAGAGTTACCGGCTGAGGTGTTTTCGTTGGTCAAAATAGTCTTCTTTCACGCGGTCTTGGCCGCAAACATCGATGGCGGCAGGGCGCAACCTGCCGTCGAAAAATTTGATATGAAACGACAAGGCGGGCGGACGGTAACGTCCACTCGGCTGCGCTGTCGTGCCCGCAGGCGTCATGCCACGGGGCTCTTTCGCCACTTCATGATGTATCGGAAAGAGAGGCCGATATACCGGAAAGAGGGAAAACAGACGCAACCAGTCTCATTTGTCGAGAAGGCCGGAATCTCCGGCCCAAGCGCCTATGGGCTGCATATGGCTGAGTTCGCTCCGGAATGCAAGGGGCCACATGTTGCAGCGCAGCAAAATCGACTGCGAAAGCGGCGCTTGCGCACGCCTGCAGCCATCATTACCACAAAGGCAGCTGCCATTTCTGGGGACCGAGCGATGAAGGACGTGCTGAAGGAACTTGAGCGCCGCCGCGAGATCGCCCGCATGGGCGGCGGCCAGGCCCGCATCGACGCCCAGCACAAGAAGGGCAAGCTCACCGCGCGCGAGCGCATCGATGTCTTTCTCGACGAAGGCTCGTTCGAGGAGTTCGACATGTATGTCGAGCATCGCTCGACCGACTTCGGCATGGAGAAAACCAAGATCGCCGGCGATGGTGTCGTCACCGGCTGGGGCACCGTCAATGGCCGTCCGGTCTATCTCTTCGCCAAGGATTTTACCGTCTTCGGCGGCTCGCTGTCGGAGGCTCACGCCGAAAAGGTCATCAAGGTGCAGGAGATGGCGCTGCGCAACCGCGCGCCGATCATCGGCATCTACGACGCCGGCGGCGCCCGCATCCAGGAAGGCGTGGCGGCGCTAGGCGGCTATGCCGAGATCTTTCAGCGCAACGTGCTCGCATCCGGCGTCATTCCTCAGATTTCCGTGATCATGGGCCCGTGCGCCGGCGGCGACGTCTATTCGCCTGCGATGACCGATTTCATCTTCATGGTCCGCGACACCTCTTACATGTTCGTCACCGGGCCGGATGTGGTCAAAACGGTCACCAACGAGACGGTGACCGCCGAGAGCCTTGGCGGCGCGTCCGTCCACACGACCAAATCGTCGATTGCCGACGGCGCCTACGACAATGACGTCGAGGCGCTGTTGCAGATGCGCCGGCTGGTAGACCTTTTGCCCGCGTCAAATACGTCGGAGCTTCCTGAGATCGAGTGCTACCAGTCGGTCACCGACCATGATCTGTCGCTCGACCGGCTGATCCCAGACAACGCCAACAAGCCTTACGACATCAAGGAGCTGATCCTCAAAGTTGCCGATGAAGGCGACTTCTTCGAAATCCAGCAGAACTTTGCCAAGAACATCGTCACCGGTTTTGGCCGCGTCGAGGGCCGTACCGTCGGCTTCGTCGCCAACCAGCCGATGGTGCTGGCCGGCGTGCTCGATTCCGACGCAAGCCGCAAGGCGGCGCGCTTCGTGCGCTTCTGCGACTGTTTTTCCATTCCCATCGTCACCTTCGTCGACGTGCCGGGCTTACTGCCCGGCACCGCGCAGGAATATGGCGGCCTGATCAAGCATGGCGCGAAACTCCTGTTTGCCTACGCCGAGGCGACCGTGCCGAAAATCACCGTCATCACCCGCAAAGCCTATGGCGGCGCCTATGACGTGATGGCCTCAAAACATCTGCGCGGCGATATGAACTATGCCTGGCCGACGGCGCAGATCGCGGTGATGGGGGCGAGAGGCGCGGTCGAGATCATCTACCGCAAGGATATCGGCGACGCCGAAAAGATCGCAGCTCACACAAAGGCTTACGAAGACCGCTTCCTGTCGCCCTTCGTCGCCGCCGAACGCGGCTATGTCGACGAGGTGATCATGCCGCATTCGACCCGCCGCCGCATTGCCCGGGCACTGCGCATGCTGCGCAACAAGGACATGCAGAACCCTTGGAAGAAGCACGACAACATCCCGTTGTAACATCCAATGTCGCGACTGATCATCAGCGCCGGTCGGCGGTTTGGCAGGTTCACGGTCCTGTTTTTCGTTGTTCCCGCTCTCATCATCTTCTGCGTCTGGATGTCCCTGCTCGACAACCATCCAATCTGGTTTATCGCCAGCGGCTTCGTCGTCATGCCGATCGCCACCACGGCCTTGGCATTTCTGTTCGGCACATTGTTTGCGGGCTTCCGACGCAGCAAGATCAAAGGCGTCAGTGAAGCAGAAGCGCCCGGCCTGTGGGCGCTGTGGCGGAGCGTCGCCGGACCGCGCCGTGCTGCGCGCACGGTTGTCATACTAGAGGGCAACCTGAACGCCAGCGTGCGCGAAGAGCGCACGCTTCTCGGCCTTCTCGGCAATCGGCTGTTTCTAACCATTGGCATCCCTCTCCTCGCAGTGACCGATGAAAGAGCGCTTGCCGCGATCCTTGCCCATGAGGACGCGCATGTGCGCAACAAGGATACCAATGGCAGCCTCAATCTCGCTGAGTTCGAAAACGGTTTCGGATTTGTCTTCGAGTATGCCCCGCCCGGAACCACGATCACAGGCAGCCTGTTCCACGCCGCTATCGGCTGGCTGTCGCAATCGTTCGAGCGGGAAGAAATCCGGCTTTCGCGCGAAGCGGAGATCAAGGCAGATCGACACGCGGCATCCTCCGGCGACGCCGAGCACGCCGCACGCGCGCTGTTGCTTCTTGCCACGGCAGACGTGCATTTCACGGAGACGGTCTATGACCCTTTGCAGCATGAATTGCGAGGTGCTTTGCGTCCGCCGCGACCGCCGCTCGAGCGCATGCTGGAAGCTGCCGGCCAGCTGCGAGAACCCATTTGCCTCGATGTTTGCGCCCGCAAGGCGTGGGCAAGCCCGGATGACGCAAAGTCCACCCATCCATCATTGGCTCAACGGCTGGCGGCGCTTGGCTACACGGAGCCGCCCGACCTGGACCCGATCGCCGTGACCGCGCTCTCGACGCTGCTGAACTCGAGCGTAGCACAGCGCCACATTTCGGAATTCGACACCAAATGGACTGCGCGGATGGAAGACTATCTCCAGCGCTGAACTGGTGGTCGCCCAACTCGCAGGCTCACTCCTCTTCCGCCGCCCCCAAACCCGCATCCCTGGGGGCGCTGGTCGCGCTCGCCCAGGGCGTCGCGTGATTATCGATGCGCATCTGGAAGATGAAATAGGTCGGCGAGCAGTAGCCGATGCCTTTCACCTTGGCAGCACCCGGCGTGTCCGGCGGCAGCGACTGGCACATATAGTCCTCGCGGCAGAAATGATCAGCCGAGCAGGCTGGACGGTTGCCGCGGTTGACCGCGCCGCCGAGGCACTGGTCGAAATTGTTGGTGGCGACGCAGGTGTCGAATTTCTTGCCGCCGACCATGCCGCAAATTTCCGATGGCATCGGCTTGCCCGTCTTGAATGCGGCGAAGCTGCGGTCCTTGTCGTCGCAGGCGCGATAAGCGATGCCTGCCGGTACGCCGATTTTCGGTGGCCGGCAGGTGTAGGCGGTCCGCGAAAAGGTCGGCGCAAAAGCCGCGAACTGGCCGGTGATCTTGTAGCGGTCGTTGAACGGCTGAGACGGGTTGCTGGCGATCGACCCGGTCAGGCAGGGATGGCCCGAAAACATCTTTGGACTGTCCGTGGGCAACAGACATTGCGCCAACGCGGTATGCACGCCTGAAGCCGTCGCGAGCGGCGTGCAGACGGTGCCGCCACCGCATTGCCAGGTCGCGCCGAAGCGTTTTGCATCATCCGGCATCAGGCACGGCATCGCCATCTCGGCCGGGGCGTAGTCGACATCGCCGGCATCGGTCCATGTCGCTGGCGGCGCGAAGGACAGCGGCCGGTAGCGGTTCGGCTCCTTGCCTTCTTCGGTCGCGCGCAGCCAGGCCTCACGTCGCGCAATCTCGGCATGGAGATGCGGCGAGATGCCGACTTCGATGCGGTTGAGCGGCGACGTCGTTTTGTCGTCGAGGCCGATGAAGTGAAAGCCGGCCGTCGAGCCCGCCTGGTGGCAGCCCTGGCAGGCGCCATTGTCCAGCCGCTCGACCAGCGCCTCCGGTGTCCGCACCAGCTTTAGCGCCGCATAGTCCAGGCCGGCGAAATCCGCTGGCTGGAACAGCGGCGTGAACGGATGGTTGGCCTGTCTCGCGCTGCCGAAGGTCGACCACGAAATGATTTTCTTCGCCAGGAATTCGTCGGGGATTTCGTAGACGCCGAGATCGACATCGGCGATGACGTAGTCGGCGAGCCTTTTCTTGAGTGCAGCATTGTCCGAGAGCTGCGCAACGTCAGGCGTATTCTCCAGCGGCTTCTCGCTGATGGCAGCGCCATCGATGCCGAAGATCCGCATCAGATAGGCCGCCTGCCCGCCGAATTCGGTCTCCTGTCCCGAGGGAAAACGCACCACCTGCGCATTGAGCTCAAGCTGTTTGAAGTTCAGTTCCTCCGGTGCCAGCGGCCCGCCGGCCAGCCAGCCGGCATCAACGTTTTCGTCGATCTGCGGTGTCCAGCGCCCGGCAACGCCGACGCAGCCGCCATCGGCATCCGGCGCCACGCTGTAGACGGCGTTGAAATTGAATGGCAGCCGCGATGCCAGAACCTTGCCGTTCTTGCGGAAACTGTAGGCCAGGCGATAGACAAAGCGCA
This sequence comes from Mesorhizobium sp. M0139, assembly GCF_040322455.1. Taxonomy (NCBI): domain Bacteria; kingdom Pseudomonadati; phylum Pseudomonadota; class Alphaproteobacteria; order Hyphomicrobiales; family Phyllobacteriaceae; genus Mesorhizobium; species Mesorhizobium sp. M0139. The sequence goes on along the minus strand of NZ_JAMYTN010000013.1, from coordinate 30,907 downwards.
CCTCGCCACAGCTCTTGTCACCTTGCAGCGCGGTGAAGTCACGCCGGTCCAGCCGGTTGACGACGCCGACCAGGCGGAAGCGCGCGGCCTCGGTCTTCAGCCAGCGCATATCCATGATGCGGCCGACATTGCCGTCGGTCACCTCGTAGAGCGTGCGCCCGCCGGCCTTTATCTCGGCCCGCAGCGTGGCAATATCGGCCGCAACCATGTCGACAACGGCACGATAGGCCGGCGCCTCACTGTAGAGCGTCTTCAGATCGTCCGGGCCGTCGACGGCGAAAATGCGGGCGAAGCCAAAACCCTTGACATCGAGGGCGGCGAGCACCGCCGGATCGTCGACGATGGTCACCGGCTGCTCAGCGCGCACGCCATGCGAGGCGAACAGCGCGATGATGGCTGCAATGGCGAGCGCGAAACGCTTCATCCGATCGGCACCTTCTGCCGTGCCTCGACAAGTTCACGCAGCACCGGCACCAGCGCCAGCGGCAGATCCTCGGCGATCAGACCCGGTCCGAAGCGGCTGCCGGCCTCGGCATGGATCCAGACCGCTGCGCAGGCGGCCTCGAATGCCTGCATGCCCTGCGCCAGCAGCGCGGCGACAATGCCCGCCAGCACGTCGCCGGAACCGGCGGTGGCGAGCCATGGTGCACCATTGGCGTTGATCACCGCGCGGCCGTCCGGCGCCGCGATGACGGTGTCGGCGCCCTTGTAGACCATGATGGCGTTGGCTCGTTCAGCGGCTGCGCGCGCCTTGGCGAGTTTCGACTGCTTCTTGTCCTTCGCGATGTCGGGAAAAAGTCTGGCGAATTCGCCTTCATGCGGCGTCAGCACCAATACCGGCGCCAACGGGAGCAGCGCGGCGTCGAACAGGGCCTGAGGCTGATGCGCCAATGACGTGATGGCGTCAGCATCCAAGACAATGGCAGGGCGCTGAATTCCGAATGAACTCGTCGACGTGCGGTTTAGGTCAGCGACCGTCGCGATCAATTGCAACGCGAAATCCCCCACTTTGGGTTTCGGCCCGAGCCCTGGTCCGAACACAAGTACTTCGGGGTGCCTCGCCGACAAAAATTCCTGCACTTCCTCCATCGAACCGGCCTCGCGCAGCATGATCGATGTCAGATGCGCGGCGTTTACCTGCATGGCATTTTCAGGCGAGAGCACGGTCACCGCCCCTGCCCCGGCTCTGGCTGCAGCTATCGCCGACAGCCGCGCCGCACCTGTCGCGCTCGGCCCGCCGGAAAAGACGCTGACGTGGCCGCGCTTATACTTATGTGTATCGACCGCCGTTTTCGGAAAACTGTATAGCCAGAAGTCAGGCGTGTTCTCGAACGTCTTGATCTTGAACTCATCGACGATCGCATCCGGAATGCCGATATCGGCGACGATGATCTCGCCGCAGAGGCTGCGCCCCGGCATCAGCAGATGGCCGGGCTTTTTCCGCACGAACGTCACCGTCACGTCGGCCTTGAAATAAGCGTTGCTCAAGCCGGTCTCGCCCGACACGCCAGAAGGCAGGTCGATTGACACCACAGGCACGCGCTCCGCCGCGGCCAATCCTGAGACGGCAGAGGCATGCAGGGATATCTTCTTCGACAATCCCGCACCATAGAGCGCGTCCACGACGACTTCACCCGGTTCCGGGTAGCAGTGTCCGATGTGCTCGACCGGCAGATTGCAGGCCTCGGAAGCTCGCGCCGCATCACTCCCGGGCTTCTGCTTGCCTTCGGCCCAGAGCGCCACATTCACACCAGCCTCGGCCAGCAACCGCGCTACAACATAGCCGTCGCCACCATTGTTGCCGGGGCCGCACAGCACGTGCACGCGGCTTGCTGCGGGATAGCGTGCCAGGACCACAGCAGCGACCGCTTCGCCGGCGCGCTGCATCAGGCCATAGCCGTCGAGCGGACCGGCCGCGATCGCCAGCCGGTCGGCCTCGCCCATCTCGGCCGGCGACAGGACTTCATTGCTCATGGATTGCCGATCCCGCATTTCGTTCAAGGCCGACCCCTTTGTCCCTATCGAGCATTGTCCAGTTTCGGATTCGAAGCAAACGGCCAGGTGCTGCGTTGGCGTGCGGCCAATCCTTTCGCAGACTGGTGCCACGGATCCGCGCGGGCCTGCAAAATGCGCAATCTGCCTAATTATCGTGCAGACGCCCGAAGCGGCAATGTGTAGGCTTCGGGCAGCTTTGCCGCAGCCGAAGCAGAGGATGACGCGAATGTGCATCCCGGCGCGGCGCGGCATTGGAATTGCGCGAAACCGCTTCGCGTGGGCTGAAATTGGCACGGTTCGTGCTTGATGGAGGCGCAAGCGGGGCGCACAACCCGTTTTTTTGGCAGTGGAGGCCACTTTTTACATGAAAAAGATCGAAGCGATCATCAAGCCGTTCAAGCTAGACGAAGTGAAGGAAGCGCTTCAGGAGGCCGGTCTGCAAGGCATTACCGTCACCGAGGCCAAGGGCTTTGGCCGCCAGAAAGGCCATACCGAACTCTATCGCGGCGCCGAATATGTCGTCGACTTCCTGCCCAAGGTGAAGATCGAAGTCGTGCTGGGCGACGACGCCGTCGAAGGCGCCATCGAAGCCATCCGCAAGGCGGCGCAGACCGGCCGCATCGGCGACGGCAAGATCTTCGTCTCCAATATCGAGGAGGTCGTTCGCATCCGTACCGGCGAAACGGGGATGGACGCCGTCTGAGCTTTCTGATTTCAGATTAACGTCTCCTCGAAACGTCATCACACAGGGAAGAAACGACATGACGACAGCCAAAGACATCATGAAGCAGATCAAGGACAACGACGTGAAATTCGTCGACCTGCGCTTCACCGATCCGAAGGGCAAGCTGCAGCACGTCACGATGGATGTCATCGAGGTCGAGGAAGACATGTTCGCGGACGGCGTCATGTTCGACGGCTCCTCGATCGCCGGCTGGAAGGCGATCAACGAGTCCGACATGGTGCTGATGCCCGATGCGGACACCGTCCATATGGATCCGTTCTTCGCCCAGTCGACCATGGTCATCCTGTGCGACATTCTCGATCCGGTCTCCGGCGAATCCTACAACCGCGACCCGCGCGGCACCGCCAAGAAGGCCGAGGCCTACATGAAGGCCGAAGGCATCGGCGACACCATCTATGTCGGCCCCGAAGCCGAGTTCTTCGTCTTCGACGACGTCAAGTACAAGGCCGATCCCTACAACACCGGGTTCAAGCTGGACTCGACCGAACTGCCGTCCAACGACGACACCGACTACGAGACCGGCAATCTCGGCCACCGCCCGCGCGTCAAGGGCGGCTACTTCCCTGTGCCGCCGATCGACAGCGCGCAGGACATGCGCTCCGAAATGCTGACCGTGCTCGCCGAAATGGGCGTGCGCGTCGAAAAGCACCATCACGAGGTTGCCGCTGCCCAGCACGAGCTCGGCATCAAGTTCGACACGCTGGTCCGCAACGCCGACAAGATGCTGATCTACAAATATGTCGTGCACCAGGTCGCCAACGCCTATGGCAAGACGGCCACCTTCATGCCGAAGCCGATTTTCGGCGACAACGGCTCGGGCATGCACGTCCACCAGTCGATCTGGAAGAACGGCAAGCCGACCTTCGCCGGCAATGAATATGCCGGCCTGTCGGAGTCGTGCCTGTTCTACATCGGCGGCATCATCAAGCACGCTAAGGCGATCAACGCCTTCACCAACCCGCTGACCAACTCCTACAAGCGCCTTGTGCCTGGCTATGAAGCCCCGGTGCTGCTCGCCTACTCCGCGCGCAACCGTTCGGCCTCCTGCCGCATTCCGTTCGGCTCGTCCCCGAAAGCCAAGCGCGTCGAGGTCCGCTTCCCCGATCCAGGCGCGAACCCCTACCTCGCTTTCGCCGCCATGCTGATGGCCGGCCTCGACGGCATCAAGAACAAGATCCACCCGGGACAGCCGATGGACAAGGATCTTTACGATCTGCCGCCGAAGGAACTGAAGAAGATTCCGACCGTCTGCGGTTCGCTGCGCGAAGCGCTGCAAAGCTTGGACAAGGACCGCGGCTTCCTGAAAGCCGGCGGCGTCTTCGACGACGACCAGATCGACAGCTACATCGAGCTCAAGATGGCCGAAGTGATGCGCTTCGAAATGACACCGCATCCGGTCGAATACGACATGTACTATTCGGTCTGAGCGATAAGCCTCAGCGACAAGGAAAAACCCCGGCGTCAGTTCAGACGCCGGGGTTTTTGTTTGACCAATAGCAGACCGTAGACGTGGTAGCAGCAGGCTACGGCGCGGCTTACGAAGCCTGCGCCGCTATAGATGCTTAGGCGGCCGCCGAGACCTGCGCGCTGGTCGAAACCTCCGCGATGGTCTTCAGGATCTGCGAAGCGATCTGGTAGGGGTCACCTTGCGAATTCGGGCGGCGGTCTTCCAGGTAGCCCTTGTAGTCATTGTTGACGAAGGAATGCGGCACGCGGATCGAGGCGCCTCGGTCGGCGATGCCGTAGCTGAAGCGGTTCCACGGAGCGGTCTCATGCTTGCCGGTCAGGCGCTTGTCGTTGTCCGGGCCGTAGACGGCGATGTGGTCCATCAGGTTCTTGTCGAATTGAGCCATCAGCGCTTCAAAATAGGCCTTGCCGCCGACTTCGCGCATATAGGCGGTCGAGAAGTTGGCGTGCATGCCCGAGCCGTTCCAGTCGGTGTCGCCGAGCGGCTTGCAGTGATACTCGATGTCGATCTCGTACTTTTCGGTCAGGCGCTGCAAGAGATAGCGGGCCATCCACATCTGGTCGGCGGCCTTCTTGGAGCCTTTGCCGAAAATCTGGAATTCCCACTGGCCCTTGGCCACTTCGGCGTTGATGCCTTCATGGTTGATGCCTGCTGCGAGGCAAAGGTCGAGATGCTCCTCGACGATCTGGCGCGCGATCGGGCCGACATTCGAATAGCCGACGCCGGTGTAGTACGGGCCCTGCGGCGCCGGATAGCCGCTCTCGGGGAAGCCGAGCGGACGGCCGTCCTTGTAGAAGAAATACTCCTGCTCGAAGCCGAACCAGGCGCCTTCGTCGTCGAGGATGGTGGCGCGCTTGTTGGACACATGCGGCGTCACGCCATCTGGCATCATCACTTCGCACATCACCAGCACGCCATTGCTGCGGGCCGGATCCGGGAACACGGCGACCGGCTTCAGCACGCAGTCGGAGCTGTGGCCTTCGGCCTGCTGCGTCGAAGAACCGTCGAAGCCCCACAGCGGCAGCTGCTCGAGCGTCGGGAACTCGGCGAACTCCTTGACCTGGGTCTTGCCGCGAAGATTGGGGACCGGGGTGTAACCATCGAGCCAGATATACTCGAGCTTGTATTTCGTCATTCTAGAGCCTCTCGTTGCTTGATCACCGAACCTGGATGACGCCGGCGCGCCGAGCCATCCAGCAGCCCAGCTGCCGGTCGATAAAATGCAAATCGTGTGCCACTTCAGTTGGTCAGGGTGCGGCAAAAATGCCCTTTCATCCCGCCGGTGATGGCAAGCCGCCTAAGCAATGCGCCCGGATCAATCAAAGGCGGAATTTGCTTAAATAACAGGCAAAAGCAGATCTTTCTTTAGGCATCTTGCCTAAAAGGATTGCAGGACCTACCTTGATGGAAAGATGAATCGAAGAGCCTCTCCAGAAGAAAGGAGACCGACCATGGAAATCACCTCAGCCCGTCCGTCGGCCAAAATCCTGATATTCCCGGCGGCATCGCGTGTAACTGCCTCAAATTTAGGCGTAAAGGCCAAGTTTGCGGCAGAGCTTGCTTCGCTGCGCGATCACCCGCTTGCCCATGGCGAGGCCTGGTATCATGAGGCCGCCATTGCGGAGGCCGAACAGCCTCGCAAGAGCTAGGCGTCTTCCGCGCTGATAGATCGAACAGGCCCACAAATCAAAAACCCGGCGCGATCGCTCGCGCCGGGTTTTTTGTTTGATACAGAGCCGTCGGCTACTGCTTGGTATGCAGGTCGGTGCCGAGCGTATCCCTGACGAAGATCATGCCGATGATCAGCGTCACCGCCGCGATCACCACCGGATACCAAAGGCCGTAATAGATATCGCCCTTGTAGGCGCTGAACGCGAACACGATCGCGGGCAGCAGGCCGCCGAACCAGCCATTGCCGATGTGATAGGGCAGTGACATGCCGCTGTAGCGGATGCGTGTCGGGAACATCTCGACCAGGATCGCCGCGATCGGCCCGTAGACCATGGTCACGTAGAGGACCAGGATGAACAGGATGCCGATGACCTTTGCCCAGTTGACCTGTGCGGGGTCGGCAAACATCGCGAACGCGCCCGCTGCCGGAACGCTGTACACGGTCACCTCGGTGGCGCCCGCGGCCTCATCCTTGGTCAGCACCTTGTCCTTGATGGCCTGTTCGGTCGGGACCGCGGTCTTTTCGCCGGCGCGGATGGCTGCCGCATCGAGCTTCAGTTCAGGATTGGCCGCGACAAAGGCGTCGAGCTTCTGGTCGGCAACCTTGGCGCCAGCGCGCTTCAACGGGTAACCGCCACCCTGAAGCGCGAGGTTGATACCCTTCTTGAAGGCAGCGTCGCTTGCAGCCTTCTTGTCGCCCGCGGCCTTGGCATCATAAGACGCCACAGTTTCGCTGCCGATCATGACACTCGCCGGGGTCCCCGCCGCCGCGGTAGAGACGATGTCGTAAGGCACCGAGTTCTTGGCAAGGAAGTCGGTCGCGATATCGCACGAACTGACCGGTACGCGCGTGCCGGTCGGGTTGAACTGGAAGTTGCAGTCTCCCGGAGCCGCCGTCACCGTGGCGCGCGTGTTCTGCTGTGCGGTGGCGAGCGCCGGATTGGCGGCCCAGGTCAACGCCTTGAACAGCGGGAAGGTGGTGACGACTGCCAGCGCAAGGCCGGCCATGATGATCGGCTTGCGGCCGATCTTGTCGGACAGCCAGCCGAAGAAGACGAAGAAGCCCGTGCCGAGTGCCAGCGCAATGGCGATCATGATGTTGACCGACTGCGCGTCGACCTTGAGCACATTGGCCAGGAAGAACAGTGCATAGAACTGGCCATTGTACCATACCACGGCCTGACCGGCGGTGAGGCCGAACAGCGCCAGGATGGCGATCTTGGCGTTTTTCCACTGGCCGAAGGCTTCCGACAGCGGCGCCTTGGAACTCTTGCCCTCTTCCTTCATGCGCAGGAAGGTCGGCGATTCCGAAAGCGACAGCCGGATCCAGACCGAAATGCCGAGCAGGATAGCCGAGACCAGGAACGGAATGCGCCATCCCCAGGCGTTGAAGGCGTCCTTGCTTACGGAATTCTGCACCAGCAGGATGACAATCAGCGACAGGAAAAGGCCGAGCGTCGCCGTCGTCTGGATCCATGAGGTGTAGAAGCCGCGACGGTCGTCCGGCGCATGTTCCGCGACATAGGTCGCGGCGCCGCCGTACTCGCCGCCAAGCGCCAGGCCCTGCAGCATGCGCAGCGCGATCAACAGGATCGGCGCCAGAATGCCCAGTGTCTCTGAACCCGGAAGCAGGCCGACAAGGAAAGTCGACAGACCCATGATCATGATGGTGACAAGGAATGTGTATTTGCGGCCGACGAGATCGCCGATGCGGCCGAACACCAGCGCGCCGAACGGGCGCACGATGAAGCCGGCGGCGAAGACCAGCAGCGTGAAGATGTAGCGGGTGCTTTCGGGAAACGAGTTGAAGAAGGTCAAGCCGATCGCGCCGGCCAACGCTCCGTAGAGATAGAAATCATACCATTCGAAAACCGCGCCCAGCGAGGAGGCGAAGATGACCTTCTTCTCCTCTCGTGTCATGCCGCGGCTGGCTCCGCCGGCGGTCGATGCCAATGCCATTGAACTGTCCTCCCGTGAATCGTCTGCCTTCGACGCTGGGCGTCATCGTCGGCGTTCCCTCTGAACGCGACTCGAACCAGCCATCAGCGTAAAAAATGACAGAAAGCGACCGCCGGAGGCAGACAGACCTTGGATTTATGACTTTGGTATTAGGTGCAGTGCGGCAAAGGCCGAGGATCAGGTCTTCAGCGCATCGAGCAGGCCGACGGCCGCCATCATGTCGCGTTTGCGGGCCGAGCGGCGTGCGACAGCCTCGGCGTCCTGGCCCCAGTGCTCGACCTGCCAGTCCTCGTCGACATGGCCGGCGGCCCAGGCCGCGTCGCCGTCGAGCGCGCCGTAATCGACCGCCAGCGCCAGCAGCGCCGACCCGGTCAGCGAAGTCATGACATGGATTGCGGCCAGCCGCAGCGGCTCGGCACGCTGGGCAAGATGGGCGCCGAGGACGGCGAGGCTTTCGCGCGGCTGCTCGACATGGATGATGCCCTCGGCGAGGTTGAACCGAGCCCCTAATGTCGCCCTCGCCCAGTCGATCACCGGATCCCAATGCTGGTTCTGCCGCTCGACCAGCCCCTGCGGCGCGTCGGCGCGGTAGCAGGTCAGATCGGACGAGGCGAAGCGCAAGACGTCCTCCAGCACCGCCTGCGGGTCGCTGGCGACGCCGTCGATGGCGGTGTTGACCAGACGCAGCACCGGCATCGTGACCGGGTCGATGGTCTCGCCCTGTGCAGCGAACTCATTGGCGACCAGGGCGGCGGCCTTTTCGGTCGGCAGCGCCAGCAGCGCCTTGCCCGGCGTGCGCACCGGCTTGCCATCGAGGTGGACGGCAAAACCGTCCTCCACAGCTACGACCGACACGTCCTTGTAGAAGCGCTTCGGCAGGTGCGTCTTCATCTGGATCTGCGCGCGGCGGACCGGATCCGGATCGGACAGATGCTTTCCCGCTTCGAGGTCGTTGAGGATGTCACGCATGGTCGAACTTTCTATCCAGGTACCTGCTTGCGCGCCGGCCGGTTGACGATGATCAGGCCGACAGCGATCAGCCCAAGCGCCACAAAGATCCTGGTCGTAGGCGCCTCGCCCAGAATGATAGCGCCGCAGAGGACGCCGAACACCGGCGACAGGAAAGCGAAGCTCGACAGGGCCGATGCCGGATAGCGCCTGAGCAGCCAGAACCACAGCACATAGGTGAAGGCAACTATATAGAGCGACTGGAACAGCAGCGCCAATGCCGGCAAGGCACTGACCGCGCGGATCGGCGGGCCGGCGAAAGGCATCACCAGGACACCGACAATGGCCGCACCGGCCAACTGATAAAGCAGCAATTTCTCGGCACTGGTCTCGACCAGTTTCGAACGCTTGATGACGATGCTGGTCGCCGCCCACAGGATACCGGAGCCGAGGCTGAGCAGATCGCCCATCAAGGTCATCTCGGTGCCGCCGGCAATCCCGTCGGAAAACACCGCCACCAGGCCGCAGAAGGCGAGAACGAGCCCGCCAAGCTTGCGCGCGTTGATACGCTCACCGAGCAGGAAATGGCCGCCGATCAGGACCCAGAACGGCATGGTGTTGACCAGCAGCGTGTTGCGGGCAACGGTCGTGTATTCCAGCCCGATATAGAGGCACAGGAACTCGACGCCGAACAGCACGCCGACGATGATGCCGGCGACAAGCGACCCGTCGGCCTTAAACAGCCTGATGCCGCGCAGCCAGCACCAGCCGAGCACACAGAGCCCGCCGATGATCGAACGTGCGATCGAGACGAAAACCGGATCGAAGCCGACATAGGAGATCTTGGCGGCGACATAGTTCAGCCCCCAGGAAAAGGTCAGCCCGACCATGATGGAAGCAGCCGCCAGATCGACCGCATCGCGGCGATCCAATGCCGAGGCAACGGCCAATGTCAGTCCTCCGCGCTGGCGTCGTCGAAGCCGATCAGGTTCCAGCTCTGGCGCATATGCGGCGGCATCGGCGCGGTGACGTCGATGACGCCCTTGTCCGGGTGCGGAATGACGATGCGGCGCGCATGCAGATGCAGGCGGTTCTGAATGCCGCCCGGAAAGTCCCAGTTGGTGTCGGCCTCGAAATATTTGGGGTCGCCAAGGATCGGGCAGCCGATATAGGCGGCATGAACGCGCAGCTGGTGGGTGCGGCCAGTGTACGGCTCCATTTCCAGCCAGGTCATCGTCTGAGCCGCCTGCTCGATGATGCGGTAGTAGGACACGGCGTGGTCGGCGCCCTTTTCGCCATGGGCTGCCACGCGCACGCGGTCGCCGTCCTCGGTCGGTTCCTTGATCAGCCAGGTCGAGATCTTGTCCTCACGCTTGGGCGGGACGCCCTTGACCAGCGCCCAATAGGTCTTCTTGGTCTCGCGCGCCCGGAATGACTCGGAAAGCTTCATCGCCGCAAGCCTGGTGCGGGCAACCACCAACACGCCCGACGTGTCGCGGTCGAGCCGGTGCACCAGGCGCGGCTTCTCGCCCTTCTGGCTGCGCCAGGCCTCCAGCATGTCGTCGACATTGCGGGTGACGCCCGAGCCGCCTTGCACCGCCAGGCCCGCCGGCTTGTTGAAGACGAAGACTTTTGGATCTTCGTGGATCAGCATCTTGGCCAGCACATCGGCGTCGCCCTGGTTGCGGATCGAGTAACCCGTAAGCGCACTCTCGCCCTTCTTGTCGACCTCGAGCGGCGGCACACGCACCACCTGGCCGGGCTCGACACGGCTGTCGGCCTTGACCCGGCCGCCATCGACGCGGATCTGGCCCGAGCGCAGCAACTTCTGCAGATGGCCAAAGCCGAGACCGGGGAAATGGGTCTTGAACCAGCGATCGAGCCGCATGCCCGCCTCGCCGGCCTCCACCGTGATCTGTTCTACGCCTGCCATGATTTTCGCTTTATCCGTTTCTAGCGCGTGACCCCGAAAATCTACTCCGGCTTTCGGAAAGGATCATGCGCAAGATCAAAGTTTCTGCAGCGCGTCCAGAGGATGCGGCGTGCTCCAGGTCGGGGCAATAACACTATGAAACGGTTCTTGCGAGCCAAAGTCCCAGAAACAGGGCGATAATGGCGCCAACGACGCTGGCCAGCGCATATCCCAACGCCGGCAGCGTCGCTCCGCGCTCCCACAGGGTCGCGAAATCGAGCGAAAAGGCGGAGAAGGTGGTGAAGCCGCCAAGGATGCCGGTGGCGACGAACAGCCGGAGCTCATTGGAACCGCCGCGCCGCATCAGCGCGGCGATGAACAGCCCCATGGCAAAGGAGCCGACGATGTTGATCGCCATCGTCCCCCAGGGGTAGTTGGGGCCGACGAGGCGCAAGGCGCCGATGTTGGTAAGGTGGCGGATGCCGGCGCCGATGCCGCCGCCGACCACAACGAGAAGCAGATTGAACATGCCCAATCCCTTCAGGCCAACGCCTCAGGTCGTCTCGACCTTCTTTGCCTTGCTCGAGCCGATCATCTTCCAGTTCTTGTAGAACATGGAATTGATGCGCTCGACGGTGACCGAAACGATGGCCAGAAGTCCGGCGATGAAGCCGGGGAACGGCGACGGGCGGATGATGTCCATGAACACGCAGTAGCGGCGTCCGTCATACTCGTTGACCGAGCGGTGCAGCAGCGTGTCGTCGAAAATATAGAGTGGGTTGTCGTGCCAGTAATTCCTGGCGCCGTTGCATTCGACGAAAACCTCTGCCTTCACCGGCAAGAGATTGTAGAGGATGCGCAGGCTGAGCCGCAGCGGTCCGAAATGCCAGGAAGTCGATTCCTTGCCTCTGAAGACAGACACGGCAATGGTCTTGATGTATTTGAAATCCTTGTTGAATTCTGCGACATTGTCGATCCGGTGCTTGCCGTACCACTGATAGACATACATGCCGCGACGACCGGTGCCGAAATTGGCGTCGATATCGGCGATGATCTCGTCCTTGCGCGCCTTGAAGACGTCAAGAACCTCGTTGACCTCGCGCTGATAATCGGCAGGAAACTGCTCCAGCTTCCACACACCCGGGTTGCGGTAGCAAACGAGGTCCACCAGCAGATTGAAGGGCGACAGCAGCCAGGTGAAGATGCCATTGCCGAGGAAATAGCCGCGCAACAGCGACAGATCCTTGCTGGCGTTGCGCAGCACATCGATCAGGCCGCAGACGATCCAGATCGTGGTCAGGATCGGAATGAAATAGAAGCCGAGCGCGAGCAGCGGGACAGCAATCACAGCCTGGCGAAGCGTCTTGCGAAGGGATTTTGTCATTTCTGTTCGCGCGGCGCGCTGTCCCCGTTCCGAATTATCGCCCGTCCTGGCAGCCTCCCGGCCGAGTCATGCGACGTGATAGGGCTTTTTGTCATGCGGTACAATCACACTGCTGTGACTGGCGGGGACAGAATTTCAGTTCATCGCGGGCAGGCCGAGTTCGTCCCGTTTGTCCCGCGCGCCTATTTTTCCCGCTCGCTGCGCAGCTTTGCCCAATAGTCCAGCCGTTTCTTGATATCGCGCTCGAAGCCGCGTTCGGGCGGATCGTAAAAGATCTGCCGGCCCATCTTTTCGGGGAAATAGTCCTGGCCGGAAAAGGCATCGGGCTGGTCGTGATCGTAGCGGTAGCCGGCGCCGTAATCCCCCTCTTTCATCAGCTTGGTCGGCGCGTTGAGGATGTGCTTGGGCGGCAGCAGCGAACCGAACTCCTTCGCCGCCCGCGTGGCTGCCTTGAAGGCGGTATAGACGGCGTTGGATTTGGGCGCGGTGGCGAGATAGACGGTGGCCTCGGCGAAGGCCAGTTCGCCTTCGGGCGAGCCGAGGTAGTCGTATGCGTCCTTGGCGGCGTTGGCGATAACCAGCGCCTGCGGGTCGGCCAGCCCGATATCCTCCATCGCCATGCGCACCAGCCGGCGGCCGAGATAGAGCGGATCCTCGCCGGCGTCGAACATGCGGGCAAGATAATAAAGCGCCGCGTCCGGATCGGACCCGCGCACCGACTTGTGCAGCGCCGAGATCAGATTGTAGTGACCGTCCTGGCCCTTGTCATAGATCGGCGCGCGGCGCTGCACGATGCGCTGCAACCCTTCGGGATCAAAAACCTCGCCGGGTTTGGCGGCGCGCCAGACTTCCTCGGCCAGCGTCAGCGAGGCCCGGCCGTCGCCATCGCTCATGCGGATGAGCATCGCCCGCGCCTCGTCGTCGAGCGGCAGCGCCCTGCCCTCCGTCTCCTCCGCCCGCGTCATCAGTTTGGCGATGCTGTCCTCGCCCAGCGAGTGAAACACCAGCACCCGCGCTCGCGACAGAAGCGCGGCGTTCAGCTCGAACGATGGATTTTCGGTGGTGGCGCCGACCAGAACAACTGTTCCATCCTCCATGACCGGGAGGAAAGAGTCCTGCTGGGCACGGTTGAAGCGATGGATCTCGTCGACGAACAGCAGCGTCTGGCGGCCATTGGTGCGGCGCAGCTTCGCTGCTTCGAACACTTTCTTCAGGTCGGCGACGCCGGAAAACACCGCCGATATCTGCTCGAAAGCAAGACGGGTCTCGCCGGCCAGCAGCCGCGCAACGGTAGTCTTGCCGGTGCCGGGTGGCCCCCAGAAAATCATCGAGCCGAGCGAACCGGAGTTGATGAGCCGCGTCAGTGCGCCGTCGGGGCCGGTCAGATGCTCCTGGCCGACGACCTCGCCAAGGTTTTTCGGGCGCAGCCGATCGGCCAAAGGCCGGCCGGGCGGCGCTCTTTCCGGTTCATCGACGCTGAACAGATCGGCCATCTAGGTCTTCTGGTTGGAGCACGATCCTCAGAAATGGGAAGATCGCCTCAGTAACGCAACACCTGGCGCAGTATCTGCCCGCCGCGCTCGACGGTAAAGCGCCACCAGCGCGTATCCTGCTGGGCAAGCTGCGCCAGTGTCGCCGCCGTATCGACGGTGGTGCCGTTCACCTCGCGCACGATGTCGCCGGGCTGGAAGCCGAAATCGGCAGCCGGCGAATCGCGGTTGATGTCGACCACGGTGACGCCCTTGAGGTCGGTGCGCAGGCCAAGCCGCTGGGCGAGCCTGGGCGACAGTTCCGCGACCTTGGCGCCGGAGAATGGGCTGCGGCCATGCAGCGTCACTTCCGACGCCTTGGCGCCTTCCGGCGCGCGCTCCAGTGCAATCTCCATCGTCGCCTGCTGGCCCTTGCTCAGGATGGCGAAGGTCGCCTTGGTGCCGATCGACAGGGTCGCCATGCGGTAGTCCAGCGCCTCGATGCCTTCGACGGTCGTGCCGTTGAGCTGCAGCACGACGTCGCCGGGCTTCAGCCCTGCCTTGGCCGCCGGTCCGGCTTCCTCGACCGACGACACCAGCGCGCCGGTCGGCTTCTCCATGCCAAGCGATTCGGCGATCTGCGGTGTGACCGCTTCGAACTCGGCGCCTATATAGGGCCGCTCGAAGAAATCGAGCCCGGCCTTGGCCGCGTCGGCGAAGGCGCGCACCATGTTGGCCGGGATGGCAAAGCCGATGCCGATCGAGCCGCCGCTGCGGCTGTAGATGGCGGTGTTGATGCCGACCAGCTGGCCGCCCATGTTGATCAGCGCGCCGCCGGAATTGCCGGGATTGATGGCGGCGTCGGTCTGGATGAAGTAGCCCGAATCCGAAACGCCGATATGGCTGCGGGCAAGCGCCGACACGATGCCGCTGGTGGTGGTCTGGCCGACGCCGAACGGATTGCCGATGGCCAGCACCAGGTCGCCGACCTCGAGCGCGTCGGAATCGCCGATGGCGATCACCGGAAAGGGCTTGTCGGAGTTGATCTTGAGCACGGCGAGGTCAAGCGTCTCGTCCTTGAGCATGACCTTCGAGGTGAATTCGCGCCCGTCGGCGGTCGCGACCTTGACCTCGTCGGCATCCTTGATCACGTGGAAATTGGTGACGACGACGCCGCTTGGATCGACCAGCACGCCCGAGCCGAGCGATGATTGCGCGCGCGGCTGCGCGCGGCCGAAGAATTCCTCGAAGAAAGGATCGCCGTCGAAGGGCGACGTGACCTTGGCCGTCTGCGAAGCATAGACATTGACCACCGCCGGCGCCGTCTGCTTGACCAGGGGCGCAAACGACAGCTGTACCTCTTCGCGGCCGAACGGCACGCGCTTGTCGGGACCGGAGGTGCCGTTCTCGCCTTCGACGCCATGCAGGAGGTCGGTCAGCACATCGGAGAGCCCCGGATCGGCTGGCTTGGCGGCGTCCTCGGCCAGAGCCTGCCTGACTGTCGGCGCGGCTGCGAACGCCATCATGGCGAAGAGCAGAACAAGAGACAGTCGGTTGGCGCGCATTCGCGAATCCTCCAAGGCAAGTTCGGGGGCATTGTCCCGACGATTGTGCAAAATGAAAGGCTAAGCCGCTGAAATACGATTATTTTGGGCATCAAAGCAGCTATAGGTCGACTTGAAACTGAAAACCTTCGTCGGCCCTCATGAAAAAACAACTCCTGTCATTCCGTGACTTTTTGAAGACCGGCACTTTTGGGCCTGTTTTCCCTTCTCTGAAAATGATCGACATCGCCGGTATGCTAGGTCCGCCTGACGGCTGGATCACGGAACATGCAGAGACGATTCCGGTCTATTGGACTTTCGGAAAGCTCGAAATTTCCTTTGATGAAGAAGCACCTCATTGGATGAACTGGTTTCAGATCGAAGAAGCGGGCTATCTCGAAGGTGATTTTGAGGTTCTCACCGATCGCCTTGTGCTCTCATTGGATGGGTTCAGTGGAGAGACGACACCTTCGGAATTCTTGACTGCCGGCCTTTGGGCTCCAGAAGAGGCAGCGGTGTTCTACGCCGCCTTGAGCGACGAAATATTGCTGAACATCTGCGCGGGTCCCGTTCAGATTCATTTCCGAGTCGATACAGACTTCATCGAAGATGGGGACGCCCAAAAATACCTGACCAATTCCAACGTGTCGCGAGTGGTCAGCGATATAGATTCCCGCGCCACCCTCGACAGTATCTATTCCTATCCCCAACCGGCGTTCGAAGAGATCCCCGGCGCCTTCAATTGGAATCTGCTTAGCGGTCGCGACTACCTGATGCTTACTCGCTAAACGTAAGACACGCTAAACGTAGGACGCCGGTAACAAAAAGGGGCCCGAAGGCCCCTTGAAGTCATTCCTGAAAAACCGAGCCTTATGCGGCAGTGGCTTCCTCGTTGGCGCCTTCGGCTTCGAGGCGGGCGCGGTCGCCGGCGCCCTTGGCGTCGGTGTCGCGGTCGACGAACTCGATGACCGCCATGGCGGCATTGTCGCCGTGGCGGAAGCCCGCCTTCATGATGCGCAGATAGCCGCCGTTGCGGTCGGCGTAGCGCGGCGCAATCGTGTCGAACAAACGCTTGACGACGCCTTCATTGCCGATCTGGGCAATGACCTGGCGGCGCGCATGCAAGTCGCCGCGCTTGCCGAGCGTCACCAGCTTCTCGACGATCGGACGCAAATCCTTCGCCTTCGGCAGGGTGGTGACGATCTGCTCATGCTCGAGCAGCGACACGGCGAGGTTGGCGAACATCGACTTGCGATGGCTAATGCTTCGGGCGAAGCGGCGGCCTTTAAAACCGTGGCGCATGGCTCTTTTCCTTCAGTTGTTCAAGAGGCCACGGCCTCTGATGGTTTTCCGCATGACCGTCGGATCGAGCGGCCCACGCCGCCGATCCTTGGACTTCATGCTCAATATTGGTCTTCGTAACGCTTGGCGAGGTCTTCGATGTTTTCCGGCGGCCAGTCCGGCACTTCCATGCCGAGGTGCAGGCCCATCGCCGCGAGCACTTCTTTGATCTCGTTCAGCGACTTGCGGCCGAAGTTCGGGGTGCGCAGCATCTCGGCTTCGGTCTTCTGGATGAGATCGCCGATGTAGACGATGTTGTCGTTCTTCAGGCAGTTGGCCGAACGCACCGAAAGCTCGAGCTCGTCCACTTTCTTGAGCAGCGCCGGGTTGAAGGCGAGCTCGGTGACGGCCTCGGTGGCGACTTCCTTCTGCGGCTCGTCGAAATTGACGAACAGGCCAAGCTGGTCCTGCAGGATGCGGGCAGCGAATGCCACCGCGTCCTCGCCCGAGATCGAACCGTCGGTCTCGATGGTCATGGTCAGCTTGTCATAGTCGAGAACCTGGCCCTCGCGGGTGTTCTCGACCTTGTAGGAGACCTTCTTGACCGGCGAATACAGGCTGTCGACCGGGATCAGGCCGATCGGCGCGTCTTCGGCGCGGTTGCGGTCTGCCGGCACGTAACCCTTGCCGGTGTCGACTGTGAATTCCATACGGATTTCAGCGCCCTCGTCCAGCGTGCAGATGACGTGGTCGGGGTTGAGGATCTCGACGTCGCCAACCGTCTGGATGTCGCCAGCCAGAACCGCACCCGGGCCCTGCTTGCGAACGACCATGCGCTTGGGACCATCGCCTTCCATGCGGATGGCGATTTCCTTGATGTTGAGGACGATGTCGGTCACGTCCTCACGCACGCCGGCAATCGACGAGAATTCATGCAGAACGCCGTCGATCTGCACGGCGGTGACAGCCGCACCGCGCAGCGAAGACAAAAGCACGCGGCGCAGCGCGTTGCCGAGCGTCAGGCCGAAGCCACGCTCGAGCGGCTCGGCGACCAGCGTGGTCAGCGTCTTCTTCTTCGACGAGAACTCGATCTTGTTCGGCTTGATCAGTTCCTGCCAATTTTTCTGGATCATGATGCTTTCCTTCCGTTGACCCGCCACCATCCAATCGTGGCGGGCGACCTGGAGTGCCGTGGAGGAGCGCCTTGAGGCGCTCACGCGGCGTTCGGTAATGTCTTAGACGCGGCGCTTCTTACGCGGGCGGCAGCCATTGTGCGGGATCGGCGTCACATCACGGATCGAAGTGATGGTGAAGCCGGCAGCCTGCAGGGCGCGAAGCGCCGATTCACGACCGGAGCCGGGTCCGCAGACCTCGACTTCGAGCATGCGCATGCCGTGTTCCTGGGCCTTCTTGGCGACGTCTTCGGCAGCCATCTGGGCGGCGAACGGGGTCGACTTGCGCGAACCCTTGAAGCCCTGGGCACCGGCCGACGACCAGGCAATCGAATTGCCCTGCGCGTCGGTGATGGTGATCATCGTGTTGTTGAAGGTCGAATTGACGTGGGCAACGCCCGACGAGATGTTCTTGCGTTCGCGACGGCGAACACGAGCGGCTTCCTTGGCCATGATAGTCCTTTCAGTTGATCTCTACACCGCCGTAATGCCAGCGGCTCCACCTTTGAAAGCGAGTAGTGAGCAGGGACCAGCGAATAGGGAACCCCTACTCGCTAATGGCTACTCGCTATCGCTCACTTACTTCTTCTTGCCGGCGATCGACTTGGCCGGGCCCTTGCGGGTGCGTGCATTGGTGTGCGTGCGCTGGCCGCGAACCGGCAGCGAACGGCGGTGACGCAGACCGCGGTAGCAGCCGAGGTCCATGAGACGCTTGATGTTCATCGACACTTCGCGGCGCAGGTCGCCTTCGACCTGGTAGTCGCGGTCGATGGTCTCGCGGATCTGCAGCACTTCCGCGTCGGTCAGCTGGTTGACGCGGCGCTCGGCCGGGATGCCGACCTTGTCGACGATCTCCTGGGCGAACTTCTTGCCAATGCCGTGAATGTACTGAAGCGCAATGACGACGCGCTTGTTGGTCGGAATGTTGACGCCGGCTATACGAGCCATATTCTTCTCTGCTCCATGTGGGACCGGCCGGCCTTCAAAACAAGGCATGCGCGGCGCTGTTCAAATTACCCCGCGTCCGGTGGAGGCCGGCCCTTGCGGGAGTTCCCTAGTTTCAATGCGGCTGCCTTGCCCTTGCGGACAAGCAAGCCTCATGCCTGATAGGAAGACGGGCCGCCATAACCCAGCGAACCGTTCCAGTCAAGCGCAATCTTTACTTTACCGTAACGGTCTCCCGCGTCACCGCCGCGAGCAGCGCTTCAATCTCCGCCGTCACGGTGTCGACAGGAGCCATGCCGTCGACACTCCTAAGCGAGCGTTTGGCGTAATAATAGCCGATCAGCGGCGCCGTCTTCTTGTAATATTCCCGCAGGCGCTCTTCGAACACCACCGGATTGTCGTCCTTGCGCACCGGCTGTCCGGCGGCCTTGGCGTCGTCGGCGCGCTTGACGATGCGGCCGACCAACGCTTTGTCGTCGACGACGAACTCGATCACGGCATCGAGGCCAATGCCGCGCTCGGCGAGCATCGATTCAACCGCATCAGCCTGCACCAGCGTGCGCGGATATCCGTCGAGGATGAAACCGTTGGTGCAATCGGGCTGGTCGATGCGCTCGGCCACGATCGCGTTGACAATGGCGTCGGAAACCAGCTCGCCGGCATCCATCACCGCCTTGGCGCGCTTGCCGACTTCAGTGCCGGCCTGTACGGCGGCCCGCAGCATGTCGCCCGTCGACAGCTGCGGTATGCCGTATTTTTCTACCAGTCTTTGTGCTTGCGTCCCCTTGCCCGCTCCTGGCGGCCCAAGCAATATCAATCTCATCTGGCCTTCTTCCCCCCGCGCAGCTTCGACTTCTTGATCAGGCCCTCATACTGGTGCGCGATCAGGTGACCCTGGATCTGCGCCACCGTATCGAGGGTTACACTGACCACGATCAGAAGCGATGTGCCACCGAGGTAGAATGGTACGCCAGTCGCCGAAATCAGGAACTCGGGCAGCAGGCACACCAGCACCAGATAGATGGCGCCGACGACGGTGATGCGCGTCAGGACATAGTCGATGTAATCGGCGGTGCGCTCACCCGGACGGTAGCCCGGAATGAAGCCGGAATGCTTCTTGAGCTGGTCGGCGGTGTCCTTCGGATTGAACACGATGGCCGTGTAGAAGAAGGCGAAGAACACGATCATTGCCGCATAGAACAGCATGTAGAGCGGCTGGCCGTGGCCGAGCGAGGCGAGCACGGTGCTTGCCCAGGCCGGCAGGTTTGTCGTCTGCGAGAAGCCGGCGACCGTTGCCGGCAGCAAAAGCAGCGACGACGCGAAGATCGGCGGAATGACGCCCGACGTGTTGAGCTTCAGCGGCAGATGCGAGGTATCGCCCTGGAACATGCGGTTGCCGACCTGGCGCTTCGGATACTGGATCAGCAGGCGGCGCTGCGCGCGCTCGAAGAACACGATCAGCGCGATGACGATGATAGCCAGCACGATGATCGCGAGTATCAGCCCGGTCGATAGGGCGCCGGTGCGGCCGAGCTCCAGCGTGCCGGAGATGGCGCGCGGCAGGCCGGCGACGATGCCGGAAAAGATGATCAGCGAAATGCCGTTGCCGATGCCGCGGGCGGTGATCTGCTCGCCCAGCCACATCAGGAACATGGTTCCGCCAACCAGCGTGACGACGGTCGAGATGCGGAAGAACATGCCGGGATCATTGACGATGCCGTTGCCGCCTTCCAGGCCCACCGAAATGCCGTAGGCCTGCACCAGCGCCAGGAGTACCGTGCCGTAGCGCGTGTACTGGTTGATGACCTTGCGGCCCTGCTCGCCTTCCTTTTTCAGCGCCTCCAGCGACGGAATGACCGAGGTCATCAGCTGCATGATGATGGAGGCTGAGATGTAAGGCATGATGCCGAGCGCGAAGATCGCCATGCGCTGCACGGCGCCGCCGGCGAACATGTTGAACATGCCGAGCACGCCCTTGGCCTGCGAAGAGAAGGCCTGCGCGAATGCATCCGGATTGATGCCGGGCAGCGGGATATAGGTGCCGAGGCGATAGACGAGCAGCGCGCCGACGGTGAACCAGATTCGCTTCTTCAGGTCCTCCGCCTTGGCGAAAGCCGCAAAATTCAGATTCGAGGCTAGTTGTTCAGCAGCCGAAGCCATGCCTGATTCTCCGCTAGAGCATGATGCCGAAAAGTGTGAAGCGGTTTTCGGACAACGTCATGCGCTATTTCTTTGATTTGTATGTCACGCTCGATGCCCGCAGCTCAGGCGGCGCGTGGCACCGAAGCTCACGAGATAAGCTCCGGGCTCTAAACATGCAAGCGGCCGCGTTGACGCGGCCGCCTAATTGATTGGATCAAAGCGCAATCGTGAACAAAAACGGATACCGTTCCTGCCGACCGCGCTTCAAATTGCCGTTACTCCGCTGCCGCTTCCGGCAGCTTGACCGAACCGCCGGCCTTTTCGATCTTCTCGATCGCGGCCTTGGAGGCGCCCGCGACGTCGAAGGCAAGCTTTGCCTTGAGCTCGCCGTCCGAGAGGATGCGCACGCCGTCCTTGACGCGGCGGATGACGCCGGCGGCAACGAGCGCCTCGGCCGTCACGGTCGCCTTGGCGTCAAGCTTCTTGGCATCGAGCGCCGTCTGGATACGAGCCAGCGACACGACGACAAAGCTCTTGGCGAAGATGTTATTGAAGCCACGCTTCGGCAGGCGCCGATAGAGCGGCATCTGGCCGCCCTCGAAGCCGTTGATGGCAACGCCGGAGCGCGCCTTCTGGCCCTTGACGCCGCGACCGCCGGTCTTGCCCGAGCCGGAGCCGATGCCACGGCCGAGACGCTTCTTGGAGTGCGTCGCGCCGTCCTTGTCACGCAGATCGTTGAGTTTCATCTGGGTTCTCCTGCGCTTTTGCTCAGCCCTCGTCCACGACGCGGACGAGATGCTGGACGGCAGCGATCATGCCGCGCACCGAGGGAGTGTCCTCCAGAGTGCGCTGCTTGTGCATCTTGTTGAGGCCGAGGCCGACCAGCGTCGCGCGCTGTTCCTTCGGGCGGCGGATCGGCGAACCGATCTGCTCAACGGTGATGGTCTTGGTTGCTTTCTTGGCCATGGTCAAAATCCCTGGTCAGATCGACTATTCTTCAGCCGCAACGGCGGTGCCGCGGCGGGCCTGAAGGGTCGAATACTTGATGCCGCGTGCAGCAGCCACATCCTTGGGATGCATCTGGCTCTTCAGCGCGTCGAATGTGGCACGAACCATGTTGTAGGGGTTCGACGAACCCATCGACTTGGCGACCACGTCATGCATGCCGAGCGTCTCGAAGACAGCGCGCATCGGGCCGCCGGCGATGATGCCGGTACCCTGCTTGGCAGCGCGCAGCAGCACGCGTCCGGCGCCCCAGCGTCCTTCGACGTCGTGGTGCAGCGTGCGGCCCGAGCGCAGCGGCACGAAAATCATGTCGCGCTTGGCCGACTCAGTTGCCTTGCGGATCGCTTCCGGCACTTCGCGCGCCTTGCCGTGACCGAAGCCGACGCGGCCCTTCTGGTCGCCGACGACGACGAGTGCTGCAAAACCGAAGCGACGGCCGCCCTTGACGACCTTGGCGACACGGTTGATGTGGACGAGCTTGTCCACCATGCCGTCATCGCGTTCTTCACGATCGCGGCCGCGGCCGCCATCCCTACGTTCCTGTGCCATATCCTGTTCCTTGTTTTTTTCCGGAAGCACGGTTGCTGATAAGATCCGGTGCGCCTCTTTGGGTCACCGGGGGCGAATTATTTTTCCTTGCATGATCTTGTCCGAAAAGTCTGCAACTTTTTGCTGCGCTGACCTTCGGTTCGGGATCAGGCAATTAGAAGCTCAGACCGCCTTCACGGGCAGCCTCGGCCAGCGCCTTGACGCGGCCGTGATAGATATAGGCGCCGCGGTCAAAGACGACTTCCTTGACGCCGGCCTTCGAAGCACGCTCGGCGATCAGCTTGCCAACAGCGGCTGCTGCCTCGGTGTCGGCGCCGGTCTTGAGCGAACCCTTGAGGTCCTTCTCGAGTGTCGATGCAGCCGCGATGGTATGGCCCTTGGCATCGTCGATGACCTGCACGTAGATGTTCTTCGACGTGCGGTGAACCGAGAGACGCGGACGTTCGCCGGCGACCTTCTTGATCTGGCGGCGGACGCGCTGCGCGCGGCGCTGGATGGATTCCTTGGTAGCCATGATAGTCTTCCTTGCCTTCAAAAAACGGGGGCCGCCATGTGCGGTAGGCGAAAGCGCCTCCCGCGACCGCTCCCCGCGGCGTTGCACTTCTTTGGCTTGGCCTTTTCCGAAAAGTCTGCAACTTTCGGGGCCAGGCCTACTACTTCTTCTTGCCTTCCTTGCGGACGATCTTCTCGCCGGCATAGCGGACACCCTTGCCCTTGTAGGGCTCGGGACCGCGATACTCGCGGATCTCGGCTGCAACCTGGCCGACCTGCTGCTTGTCGATGCCGGTCACGGTGATTTCCGTCGGCTTCGGCACGGTGATCGTGATGCCGGCCGGCGTCTCGTAAACGACGTCGTGGCTGAAGCCAAGCGCCAGCTGCAGGTTCTTGCCCTGGAGTGCCGCGCGATAGCCGACGCCGGTGATCTCGAGCTTCTTCTCGAAACCGTCCTTGACGCCCTGCAGGATGTTGACGATCTGCGTGCGCGACATGCCCCACTTGGAGCGGGCGGTCTTGGTCTGGTCACGCGGCTGGACAGCGATTTCGCTGCCTTCCATCTTGACCAGCACTTCGTCGTTCACCACGAACTTCAGCTCGCCCTTGGGGCCCTTCGCCGTCACGGTCTGGCCGTTGACGGTCGCGGTCACGCCCTGCGGCAGCGAAACGGGTTTCTTTCCAATACGAGACATTTGGTTGTCCTCGTCACTTCTCTTGTTTCAGGTCTGCCGAATTAGAAAATCTGGCAGAGGATTTCGCCGCCGACATTCTGTTCGCGTGCTTCGTGATCGGCCATCACGCCCTTCGGCGTCGAAAGGATGGCGATGCCGAGGCCGTTGGCGACGTGCGGGATCGACTTGGCCGAGACGTAAACGCGGCGGCCAGGCTTCGAGACGCGGGCGATTTCGCGCACGACCGGAGCACCGTCGAAATACTTCAGCTCGATTTCGATTTCGGACTTGCCGTTGTCGAAGTCGGTCTGGCTGTAGTCGCGGATATAGCCTTCAGCCTTCAGCACGTCGAGGACGCGGGTACGCAGGCGCGAGGCCGGCGTCGAAACGCTCGACTTCTTGCGGCCATACGCGTTGCGGATGCGGGTCAGCATATCGCCGAGAGGATCGCTCAATGACATGTTATGTCCTCCTTACCAGCTCGACTTGACCAGGCCCGGGATCTGGCCGTTATTGCCGAGATCACGAAGCGCGATGCGCGATACTTTGAGCTTGCGATAATAGGCGCGCGGACGGCCGGTAACTTCGCAGCGGTTGCGGATGCGGATCTTGGCCGAGTTGCGCGGCAGGGCAGCAAGCTTCAGCTGAGCGCGGAAACGCTCTTCCATCGGCTTGGACTGGTCCATGATGATCGCCTTGAGCGCTGCGCGCTTGGGACCGTACTGGTCGGCAAGCTTGCGGCGCCTGTTGTTCTTCTCGACTGAGCTGGTCTTTGCCATTTCAGATTTTTCCTTTTCTCGCTGCCGTTACTGGCGGAAGGGGAAGTTGAAGGCCTTGAGCAATGCCCTGGCTTCGTCGTCCGTCTTCGCAGTCGTACAAACGATGACGTCCATGCCCCAGATCTGATCAACCTTGTCGTAGTTGATCTCCGGGAACACGATGTGTTCCTTGATGCCCATGGCGTAGTTGCCACGGCCATCGAAGCTCTTCGGATTCAGTCCGCGAAAGTCGCGGACGCGCGGCAGTGCGATGTTCACGAGACGGTCGAGGAACTCGTACATGCGTTCCTTGCGCAGCGTGACCTTGGCGCCGATCGGCATCTTCTCGCGGACCTTGAAGCCGGCGATGGAGTTGCGAGCGCGGGTGACGACGGCCTTCTGGCCGGCAATCATCGCCAGGTCTTCGGCCGCGATCGAAGGCTTCTTCGAATCCGCGGTCGCTTCGCCGACGCCCATGTTCAGCACGATCTTGTCGATGCGCGGAACCTGCATCTCGTTCTCGTAGCCGAACTGCTCCTGCAGCGCCTTGCGGATGGTCTCGTTGTAGACCTGCTTGAGACGCGGCGTGTTCTGGGCCTTGGACTGTTTGCTTTCAGCCTTGGCCTTCGTGGTTTGAGCCTTAGCCATTGATGACTTCTCCCGAGCGCTTGGCGACGCGCACCTTCTTGCCGTCCTTCTGGAAGATGAAGCCGACGCGGGTCGGCTTGCCATCCTTGGGGTCGGCCAGCGCGATGTTCGACAGCTGGATCGGCGCTTCCTTGGTGATGATCCCGCCCTCTTGGGACTGGGACTGCTTCTGGTGACGACGGATCATGTTGACGCCGCGAACCAGCGCGGTGTCTTCCTTCGGCTGAACCGAGAGGACTTCGCCCGAACGGCCCTTGTCCTTGCCGGCCAGCACGACGACCTTGTCGCCTTTTCTAATCTTTTGCATTGGTCCGGCTCCTTACAGCACTTCAGGCGCGAGCGAGATGATCTTCATGTGGTTCTTGGCGCGGAGTTCGCGCGGAACCGGTCCGAAGATACGCGTGCCGATCGGCTCTTTCTTGTTGTCGACGAGAACGGCCGCGTTCTTGTCGAAACGGATCACGCTGCCGTCCGGGCGGCGGATGTCCTTGGCCGTGCGAACCACGACCGCCTTCATCACATCGCCCTTCTTAACGCGGCCGCGCGGAATGGCTTCCTTGATCGACACCACGATGATGTCGCCTACGGAAGCGTATTTCCGCTTCGAGCCGCCCAGCACCTTGATGCACATGACACGACGGGCGCCGGAATTATCCGCGACGTCGAGGTTTGTTTGCATCTGAATCATGACTGGCCGCCTTCTTCTCTTCTAACGGGACGGGCTCAAAGCCCCTCCCCGGTCTGTCCTAAATTCGGTTTGTTACGCCTGGTCCGAAGACACGACGATCCAGCGCTTGTCCTTGGAAATCGGCTTCGATTCCTGGATGAACACCTGATCGCCGACCTTGTGGGCGTTGTTCTCGTCGTGCGCCTTGTACTTCTTGGTCATGCGCACGGTCTTCTTCATCACGGGATGCGTGAAGCGCCGTTCGACCTTGACGACTACCGTCTTCTCGTTCTTGTCGCTGACGACAGTGCCCTGCAGAATGCGCTTTGGCATGATTTTCGTCCTTAAGCCTTCTTGGCCGCGGACTTTTCCGCAGCGATGGTCTTGATACGCGCAATGTCCTTGCGAACCTGCCGCACGCGCGCGGTCTTCTCGAGCTGGCCGGTGGCCTTCTGGAAGCGCAGGTTGAACTGCTCCTTCTTCAGGCTGGCCAGATCGTCGGTCAGCTGGTCCTGGGTCTTCGTCCGGATGTCTTCGGCTTTCATGATCAGCCCGTCCTTATTCTGCGATGCGCTGTACGAAGCGCGTCCTGACCGAGAGCTTGGCCGCGCCGAGACGCAGCGCCTCACGGGCGGTTTCTTCGTTGACGCCGTCGATCTCGAACATGATGCGGCCCGGCTTGACGCGCGCCGCCCAGTAATCGACAGCGCCCTTGCCCTTGCCCATGCGCACTTCGGTCGGCTTCGACGTCACCGGCACATCAGGGAAAATACGGATCCACACGCGGCCGGCACGCTTCATCTCACGAGTGATCGCGCGGCGGGCCGCCTCGATCTCACGCGCGGTGACGCGGTTCGGCTCAAGCGCCTTCAGCCCGAAACCACCAAAATCCAGGTTGGTGCCGCCCTTTGCGGTACCATGGATACGGCCCTTGAACTGCTTGCGGAACTTTGTGCGCTTTGGCTGCAGCATCGTTCTAACTCCAAATTCCTAAATAATCAGGCGTTTTCGCGACGACGACCGCGTTCGCGATCACCACCACCGCCATGCGCAGCATCACCCTCGGTCGCGCGACGCTCCGAAGCCATCGGATCGTGCTCGAGGATTTCGCCCTTGAACACCCAGACCTTGACGCCGCAGATGCCGTAAGCCGTATGCGCTTCGGCCGTGCCATAGTCGACATCGGCGCGCAGCGTATGCAGCGGCACGCGGCCTTCGCGGTACCATTCCATGCGTGCAATCTCGGCGCCGCCGAGACGGCCGGCGCAGTTGATGCGGATGCCTTCGGCGCCCAGGCGCATGGCCGACTGAACGGCGCGCTTCATGGCGCGGCGGAACGCGATACGACGCTCGAGCTGCTGGGCGATCGACTGGGCGACCAGGGTCGCGTCGATTTCCGGCTTGCGCACTTCAACGATGTTCAAGTGCGTCTCGGACTTCGTCATCTCCATCAGCTTCTTGCGAAGCTTCTCGATGTCGGCGCCCTTCTTGCCGATGATCAGGCCCGGACGCGCCGCATGGATGGTGACGCGGCACTTCTTGTGCGGACGCTCGATCACGACCTTGGAGATCGCAGCCTGCTTGAGTTCCTTCTCAAGATACTTGCGGATCTTGATGTCCTCATGCAGCAGCTTGCCGTACTCGCCGGTGTTCGCGAACCAGCGCGAATCCCAGGTGCGGTTGATGCCGAGGCGCAGACCGATCGGATTGACTTTCTGACCCATTATGCGGCCTCCCCTTTTTCTTCGACTTCACGAACGACGATCGTGAGGTGCGAGAACGGCTTCTCGATACGGCTGGCGCGACCGCGGCCACGAGCATGGAACCGCTTCATGACGATCGACTTGCCGACATAGGCTTCCGCCACGATCAGCGCATCGACGTCGAGGTCGTGGTTGTTTTCCGCGTTGGCGATCGCCGATTCCAGCGTCTTCTTGACCGTGCCGGAAATCCGCTTGGCCGAGAATTCGAGGTCGGAAAGCGCTGTCGCGACCTTCTTGCCGCGGATCAGCGCGGCAACCAGGTTCAGCTTCTGCGGGCTGATACGGATCGTGCGCAGAACGGCGCGCGCTTCGTTGTCAGCAAGCCTGCGCGGAGCTTTGGCCTTGCCCATGATTATTTCCTCTTCGCCTTCTTATCCGCGCCGTGACCGTAATAGGTCCGGGTCGGAGCGAATTCACCGAACTTGTGACCGACCATGTCCTCGTTCACCGAGACGGGAACATGCTTCTGGCCGTTATAGACACCGAAGGTGAAGCCGACGAACTGCGGCAGGATGGTGGAGCGACGGCTCCACATCTTGATCACCTCATTGCGACCACCTTCACGAACCTTGTCCACCTTCTTGAGAAGGTAGCCGTCGATGAAGGGGCCTTTCCAAATAGAACGAGTCACTTGGCGTTACCTCTTCTTAGCTCTTGCGCTGATGGCGCGAGCGCAGGATGAACTTGTCGGTCGCCTTGTTGGACCGCGTCTTCTTGCCCTTGGTCGGCTTGCCCCACGGGCTGACCGGATGACGGCCACCGGAGGTGCGGCCTTCACCACCGCCATGCGGATGGTCGACCGGGTTCATGGTCACGCCGCGATTGTGCGGGCGCTTGCCGCGCCAGACCGTGCGGCCGGCCTTGCCGTCGTTGATGTTGCCGTGGTCGGGGTTCGACACGGCGCCGACGGTGGCCATGCAGGAGCCGTGAACGACACGCTGCTCGCCCGAGTTGAGGCGCAGGATCGCCATGCCCTGATCGCGACCGACCAGCTGGCCGTAGCCACCTGCCGAGCGGGCAACCTGGGCGCCCTTGCCCGGCTTCAGCTCGATGTTGTGGACGATCGTGCCGACCGGCATCGAGGCCAGCGGCATCGCATTGCCCGGCTTCACGTCGACCGATTCACCGGCCACGATCTTGTCGCCGGCGGCAAGGCGCTGCGGAGCGATGATGTAGGACAGCTCGCCATCGTCATACTTGATCAGCGCGATGAAGGCGGTGCGGTTCGGATCGTATTCAATGCGCTCGACCGTGCCGACGACGTCGAACTTGCGGCGCTTGAAGTCGATGATGCGGTACGAACGCTTGTGACCGCCGCCGATGAAGCGGGCCGTGATGCGGCCGTGATTGTTGCGGCCGCCCGACTTCGTCAGGCCTTCGGTCAGGCCCTTGACGGGCTTGCCCTTGTAGAGGCCCGAGCGGTCGACGATGACCAACTGGCGGGTGCTCGGCGTTACCGGGTTGAATTTTTTAAGTGCCATTGTCCTGTCCTCGCGGCCTAGCTCAGAGACCCGTCGCGACGTCGATCGACTGGCCGTCGGCCAGCGTCACGATCGCCTTCTTGACGTCGCTCTGGCGGCCGATCGTGCCGCGGAAGCGCTTGATCTTGCCCTTGCGGACAAGCGTGTTCACGGCCGTAACCTTGACGCCAAACAGCGCTTCGACAGCGGCCTTGATTTCCGGCTTCGACGCCTTCTTGGCGACGTTGAAAACAACCTGGTTGTTCTCGGAAGCCATGGTCGACTTTTCGGTGATCGCCGGCGAGACGATCACGTCGTAATGACGGAGGTCGGTCATTTAAAGCGCTCCTCGAGAGCCTCGACGGCGGCCTTCGAAAGGACCAGCGTGCCGCGGCGCAGAATGTCGTAGACGTTGATGCCCTGGATGGGCAGCACATCGATGTTCGGGATGTTGGTCGCCGCCAGCTTGAAGTTCTGGTCAAGCTCGGCACCGCCAATCACCAAGGCATTGGTCAGGCCCAGCGTCGCGAAATTCGCGATCAGCGCCTTCGTCTTGGCCTCGGTCAGCTTCAGCTCGTCGATGATGATGATCGACGCGCTCTTGGCCTTGGCCGAGAGAGCATGCCGCAAGCCCAGAGCGCGCACCTTCTTCGGCAGATCGTGCTCGTGGCTGCGAACGACCGGGCCGTGGGCCTTGCCGCCGCCGCGGAACTGCGGAGCGCGTGCCGAATGGTGACGGGCGCGGCCCGTACCCTTCTGCTTGTACATCTTGGCGCCGGTGCGCGCGATTTCGGCGCGGCCCTTGGCCTTGTGCGTGCCCTGCTGCCGTTTGGCCAGCTGCCAGCGCACGACGCGCTGCAGGATGTCCTCGCGCGGATCAAGGCCGAAAATCTCCTCGGAGAGTTTCACCTTGCCGGCGTCCTTGCCGCCAAGCGTTGTGATCTTGAGATCCATTATTCTGCTCCCTCTGCGGCCGGAGCCTCGTTCTTGGCGCCACTCTCGGCGGCAACGGCGCGGATCGCGGCAGGCTTCGGCGCATTGGCCGGCAGTGCCACCTTGGCCGCATCGCGGACCAGGATCCAGGCGCCCTTCGATCCGGGAACCGCACCGCGGATCAGGATCAGGCCGCGATCGGCGTCGGTCGAAACGATCTCGACATTCTGTGTGGTGACGCGGGTGTCGCCCATGTGGCCAGCCATATGCTTGCCCTTGAACACTTTGCCCGGATCCTGACGCTGGCCGGTCGAACCGTGCGTACGGTGCGAAACCGAGTTACCGTGCGTCGCGCGGCCACCACCCATGTGGTGGCGCTTGATGACGCCCTGGAAACCCTTGCCGATCGTCGTGCCCGTCACATCGACCTTCTGGCCGGCGACGAAGTGCTCGACGGTGATCTCGGCGCCGACATCGATCATGTTGTCGGCGGAGACGCGAAACTCGGCGACCTTCGCCTTCGGCTCGACGGAAGCGGTCGCGAAATGGCCGCGCATCGCCTTCGACGTGTTCTTCACCTTGGCAAGGCCAACGCCGAGCTGGACGGCCGTATAGCCGTTCTTCTCCTGCGTGCGCTGAGCCACGACCTGGCAGTTCTCCATCTGGAGAACGGTGACGGGAACATGTTCCCCGGCATCATTATAGATGCGGGTCATTCCCACCTTCTTTGCAATCACACCTGAACGCATCGGTTCAATTCCTTTAGAGTTCCGGGCCAGGGGCACCGCCCCTTACCGCGCTCTCATTCCCTTAGAGCTTGATCTCGACGTCGACACCGGCGGCCAGATCGAGCTTCATCAAAGCATCGACCGTCTGCGGGGTCGGATCGACGATGTCGAGCAGACGCTTGTGCGTGCGCATCTCGAACTGCTCGCGGCTCTTCTTGTCGACGTGAGGCGACCGGTTGACCGTGAACTTTTCGATCCGCGTCGGCAGCGGAATGGGGCCGCGGACGTTTGCTCCGGTGCGCTTGGCCGTCGACACGATTTCTTTCGTCGAGGCGTCAAGCACGCGGTGATCAAACGCCTTCAGGCGGATGCGGATATTCTGTCCGTTCATGCGTCACTTCCTTGTTCTGGCGCGGCGCGGGCAAATCCTGCGCCCGCGACAGATCGGTTTAAGTCTAAATTACTCTTTGATGGTGACGACGATGCCGGCACCGACGGTACGGCCGCCTTCACGGATGGCGAAGCGCAGCTTCTCTTCCATGGCGATCGGCACGATCAGCTCGACATCGACCGTGATGTTGTCGCCGGGCATAAC